>JBAQIQ010000203.1:0-14018 GCA_049288935.1 Candidatus Competibacteraceae bacterium | reverse complement strand
ACGATAGACCGAGGCGAAACGGACATAAGCGACCGGGTCCACCCGGCGCAATTCGGTCATAACCCACTCACCGATTTGCTGACTGCTCAGTTCCCGTTCGCTGTTGGCGCGGATGTGGTGTTTCACCCGCAGGATAAGATCATCAATATGTTCAGCGCTGACCGGGCGTTTTTCCAGCGCCCGCATCAGTCCAGTGCGCAACTTTTCCTCCAGAAACGGCTCGCGGCGACCGTCACGCTTGACCACTGGCGGCATGAGCAGCTCAGCCATTTCGTAGGTTGTGAAGCGCGCATTGCAGCGCAGACACTCGCGACGGCGGCGCACCTTGTCACCGGCCACCGACAACCGGGAGTCAACGACCCGGGTATCGGGCGTTCCGCAGAACGGGCAATGCACTGCCGCTGTCTCGTCAGGGGCGAGTGATCAGCCGTAGACCGGAAAGCGGGCGCACAGCTCCGTGACGTGGCCGCGCACCCGGTCGATCACCGCTTCGTTATGCAAATCATCCAGAATGTCACACATCCAGCCGGTCAAGTCCCGGCATTCGTGTTCCTTGAAGCCTCGGGTAGTGATCGCTGGCGAACCGATGCGGACGCCGCTGGTGACGAACGGTGACTGTGGGTCGTTTGGCACGGCGTTCTTGTTGACGGTGATCCAGGCCCGGCCCAAGGCCGCGTCGGCGGCCTTGCCAGTGAGACCCTTGGCGATCAGGCTGACCAGGAATAGATGATTGTCAGTGCCGCCGGAAACGACTTCGTAGCCGCGTTCGATGAAGACCCCCGCCATAGCGCGGGCGTTAGCGACGACTTGCTGTTGATAGCCGACAAAGTCTGGTTGCAGCGCTTCCAGAAAGGCGACGGCCTTGGCGGCGATGACATGCATCAAGGGCCCGCCTTGGGTGCCAGGGAACACCAGTGAGTTGAGTTTCTTTTCAATGTCGGGATTCGACCGGGCCAGGATCAGTCCGCCGCGTGGGCCGCGCAGGGTCTTGTGCGTGGTGGTCATGACCACATCGGCGAACGGTATCGGGTTGGGATAAACGCCTGCCGCGACCAGACCGGCGACATGGGCCATGTCCACCACGAGATAAGCGCCGATCTGATCGGCAATAGCGCGGAAACGGGACCAGTCCACCACTCGCGAATAGGCCGAGAAGCCGGCGATAATCATTTTGGGCGTGCACTCCAGCGCCAGTCGCTCCACCTGGTCATAATCAATTTCGCCGGTGGCCTCGTTGAGCCCGTATTGCAGCGCCTGATACAGCCGCCCGGAGAAATTGACCTTGGCGCCATGCGTCAGATGGCCACCATGCGCCAGACTCATGCCCAGAATGACATCACCCGGCTCCAGCAGCGCCATGTAGACAGCAGCGTTAGCTTGGGAGCCGGAATGGGGTTGGACATTGGCGTAATCGGCTTTGAACAATTGCTTGGCGCGGTCAATAGCCAGTTGTTCAGCAATATCGACGAATTCGCAACCACCATAGTAGCGTTTGCCCGGATAACCTTCGGCGTACTTGTTGGTCAGCACCGAACCCTGGGCTTCGAGTACCCGTGGGCTAGCGTAATTTTCTGAGGCGATCAGCTCGATATGGGCTTCCTGGCGCTGTTTCTCGCCCTGCAGGGCGGCCTGCAACTCATCATCAAACCCGGCGATCCGCATCTCTCGACTGAACATGGGCAACCTCTGCAAAGGCAAGCGCCCGCAACTTTGGACAAAAGCGCGGGCATGGAAAACGGAGAATCATACTCGATTTCGCCGACTGTGGGCGGGAAATCGCCGGCGAAAAGGTTCAGCGCATCGGGCTTTCCAGGAAGGCGTCGATGACCGCGACCCAGGCTTTGCCGACGTTGCGCAAATCATAGCCGCCGCCGCCGACGCCCAGAATGCGGCCCTCGGCGAACTCTTCGGCGATCTGGCACAAGCCAGTGGCGGCGCGGCGGTGGGCGCGAGGGGTGTAATGCAAGTGAGCCAGTGGATCGCCGTTCAAGCCGTCCGCGCCGCAGTTCACAATAATGAATTGGGGGCGCCACTGGCGCAGGAAATCCTCAACCTTGTCCCACATCATGAAGAAGTCTTCGTCCGCCGACAGCGGCAGCAACGGGATGTTGAGCTTGCGGCCCTTGGCTTCGCCCTTACCCACTTCATGCGGGAAGCCGCTCTGCGGGAAGTTGTAGCGGCCGTCCTCGTGGATATCGGCGAAAATGACCGTTGGGTCAGACTCGAATGAATAAAACACGCCGTCGCCATGGTGGGCGTCGATATCAACATAGGCAATGCGTTCCAGCCCATAGTGGTGTTGCAATATCTTGATTGCAACACCCGCGTCGTTGAACACGCAAAAGCCAGAGGCCGTATCGGGCATACTGTGATGCAAGCCGGCGATGGGGACGAAGATGCGCCGTGCTTCATTGTTCATTAACTTGTGGATCGCGTCGACGACCGTGCCGACCACTGTTGAGGCGTCCTCGAACACGCCCTTGTAGGCTGGCGTATCGCCGTAATCCAGCAGACCATCACCGGTTTCGGACAGGATCTTGACTTTCTCGACATAGTTGGAGGTATGGAATAACAGGAGTTGTTCCTCGGTCGCCATGACCGGGTGAAACACGCGCACCTGGTAGTCGAGATGACGGATATGCATCTCATCCCAGAAGGCGTGAATACGATCTTCGCCGAAGGGATGATCCTCGAATCCGTAGCGGCCTAATGCTTCTCCTGTGTAGACAGACACCGCTCTGCTTCGTGGCATTACTCACAATCCTCATAATCAGGGGTATTCACAACTGTTCTAGCATCCGTTAATAATAGTCCATGAAAAAGCGCGACCTTGGGCGCCGTCAGGCATTCCTTTTCGCTTTTTGGCGCTCCAGAATGTCCTTGATCAGCGAACGTTGCGCCGTCCGGGGCGCTTCCATCAACGCATTGACATGCGCCGCGACGCTGGCCGCCAGCGCCGGCAGGTTATAGCCGCCTTCCAGCAGCGATACGACCCGGCCTTCACAGCAGTCTTTGGCGACGGCGAGTATCTGCTGGGTCAGCCACTGGTAATCCTCTTCGTTGAAATTCAATTCCGCCAGAGGATCGAGGTGGTGCGCGTCGAAACCTGCCGAGACCAGGATCAGTTGCGGCTGGAATTCCCGTAACGCCGGCTCAATCTCTTGTTGCCAGACACGATGCAAATCGGCGCTGCCGCTATTGGCCATGAGCGGGATGTTGACGACGTTGCCGACGCCGCGCTCTTCACGGTGGCCCGTCCCAGGGTAGATGTAAGCTTGATGGGTAGAAATGTACAGGTAGCCGGGGTCCTGTTCGAGCGCCGCCTGGGTACCGTTGCCGTGATGGACATCGAAGTCGATGACGGCGACCCGGTCCAGGTCGCCCACTGCGCGCGCGTGGGCGGCGCCGATAGCGGCGTTGCTGAACAGGCAAAAGCCCATGGCCTGATGCGGTTCGGCGTGATGACCAGGCGGACGAATAGCGCAAAAGGCATTGTTGGCCTCGCCTTTCAGGATCGCTTCCACTGCCGCGCAGACGGCGCCCGCTGAGCGTAGGGCCGCTTCGCCGGAGCGCGTTGAAACGATGGTGTCGCCGTCGATGGCGTAATGCCCGCGTTTGGGAATACGGGCGAAAATATACTCAACATAGGCCGGGGTGTGGATGCGGTTCAGTTGTTCATCCGTGGCTTCGGGCGCATCCCGCCATTCCAGTGCGGCGAACGGCGCGGTTTTTAAGACGTTGAGGATGGCGGTGAGTCGAGCGGGACATTCGGGATGACCAAAGCCGGTGTCGTGTTCGAGGCAAGCCGGGTGAGTGTAGAACAGCGTGGTCATGGTTGTAGCTCCTGATGCTCCGGGGTTTGATGCTCGATAGCGGCGCGGCGCAGAGCCTTGAGCACATCTTCGCGGGCAATAATGCCGACTAGCCGGCCATTTTCGACGACGGGCAGGCTCTTGGTGCGCATTTCGACCAGCTTTTGCAGGAGTCGGCTGAGCGGCAACTGGGGTTCGACGCTGACCGGGTCATGCGTCATGATCGTTTCAGCGGTTTGTTCCATGATCTCATGGTAGTGGGGAATCAGGGCGTGGGTGTCAAAACTAAAAGCTTTGAGCAGGTCAAATTTAGTGAGGATGCCGCGAAGATGCCATTGGTTATCAATGACCGGCACGCCGTTAAAGTCATGAAATTCGAACAGTGCTTCTACCTCATGGAGTTTGGTTTTGGGGCTGATGGTGATAGGGTCAGCGGTCATAGCGTCGCGGACTTGGTAGTGCAGGAATTCGTACATGGCGGGTTTCCCTCAAAAGTTCGATTTCTGTAATGATAATCCAGGATTCAGGGCGAATGCTGGACAGGATCGGCTATCGGCTGTAGAAATGGTAAAAATTGATACACTAGATACAGGATTTGTAAAAAGGCGGATTAGGCTTATAATAGAATCCGGCATTCGGAAAGTTTTGGAGGTGCGCGATGATGATCAATGATGCAATGGTTTCGGGCGCCAGGACTGTTCAGGCCAGTACAGAGCGTCTGGGTAGGGCTGCCCATGAGATCGCTACGCAGCCCATTCGTCCACTGGATGCTATTGGGCAGCCGTCGGCGGGTCAACAGGAGGGAACGAACCGTGCGGTGCAGAAGCCGGATTGGGTTGAGCCGCTTATAGAGCAGAATCAGGCGCTGTATCAGGGGCAGGCTGGCGTCGTGGTCATGAAGGCGGCCAACAGTAACCTGGGCAAATTGCTCAATATGTTTGCTTGAGTGTTAATGACGATGCTGGATCGACCAGTTCAGGAGATGCGTTTAAGCCCGTTATGATTGCGGGCTTTTTTGTGGGCGCCGGAAAGATGCAGTGACGCTCTGTTGATCCGTGGACGTGCTGCAAGGCATCTATCACCACGTCCACTCCCGCGCCGCGCCGACACGCCTGCTCGCTCAATGTGCGCCGCCAGGCCCGCGCGCCCGGCACGCCCTGAAACAATCCTAAGATCGGTCGGGTCATGCAGTGCAATGGGGTCTCTTGTCGCAACTGCCCCTCTATATAAGGCATGTAAGCCTGAACCACCTGCTGGCGGCTGAGCGGTGATTGACGGGAACCGAAAAACCGTTGATCCACCTCGGCTAACAGGTAAGGATTCTCATAAGCCGCCCGGCCTATCATCGCGCCATCCACCCAAAGCAACTGTTCCGCCATCTGATCCAGGGTCGTCAGCCCGCCATTCAATACCAGGGTCAGGTGAGGAAAATCCCGCTTCAACTGATGAACGACCTCATAACGCAACGGTGGAATCTCGCGGTTCTCCTTGGGACTCAAACCGTTCAGCCACGCCTTGCGGGCGTGAATGATGAATGTTTTGCACCCGCCCGCTGCGACCCGACCTACAAAATCCGTCAATTCCTCATAGGAATCGCGCTCATCGACGCCAATGCGGGTTTTGATCGTGATCGGAATCGTCACCGCCGACTGCATCGTCGCCACACACTCTGCCACCAAATCCGGCTCGGCCATCAAACACGCCCCGAACCGGCCCGCTTGCACCCGGTCGCTAGGACAGCCGACATTCAAATTCACTTCATCATAGCCGAACTCCACTGCAATCCGGGCGCATTGGGCCAGATCCCCCGGATTGCAGCCCCCCAATTGCAAGGCCAACGGATGCTCAGCCGGATCATAAGCCAGCAGCCGACGGCGATCTCCGCGCAGCACCGCTCCAGTCGTAATCATTTCCGTGTACAGCCGGACATGATGGCTCAACTGGCGTAAAAAAAACCGACAGTGACGGTCGGTCCAGTCCAGCATAGGGGCAATGGAAATCAAAGGCATCGTCGGCATTTAAATGTCCTCTCCCGGTAATTAGGAGAGGAGTCGAGGGTGAGGGGAGAACGAAATCGCTCAGCGTTTAAGGCGCGTTTTTGACCGGACCTAATATTTCGTCAAAGAATTGCTGCATAGCCAACCAGGAACGAGCATCAGCGGTAGCGTTATAGGCTGCTCCCTGACTGTTATCGGCGCCGTTAGCGGCATTGGTGAAGCCATGCACCGCGTTGCCGTAGGCAATCAACTGCCAGTCCACGCCGCCTTTGCGCATCTCTTCCTCAAAGCTGGCGACCTGCTCAGCCGGCACATAAGGGTCATCCGCTCCGTGCAGCACCAGCACTTTGGCGCGGATATTTTTGGCGTCCTGCGGGGCAGGGCTGTCCAGTCCGCCATGGAAACTGACCACGCCCGCTACCTCCGCGCTGCTCCGCGCCAATTCCAGCACCGTGGTGCCGCCGAAACAATAGCCGATTGCTGCTACCTTGCCGGACGCGACTCCAGGTTGCGCTTTGAGCGTTGCCAGCCCCGCAGCGACCCGCGCCCGCAGCAGCGCTCGATCCTTTTTGTAGGAACCGGAAAGCGCTCCCGCTTCCTTCCGGTCGGCGACGACCTTGCCATCGCCATAAATATCGGCGGCGAACGCGACATAACCCAGTTCCGCTAACTGTTCGGTGCGTTGCTTGGCATAGTCGTTCAAACCCATCCATTCATGCACCACCAGCACTCCGGGCCGAGGTTCTTTAACCTCCTTGGGATAAGCGAGATATCCAACCAGTCGGGTATCCCCCTGTTGATACTCGACAGTTTTGGTTTCAATCGCAGCCTGGCTTAGCAGGGGCGCCCACAGGATCAATACTAATAACAACAGTCTGGACATGGCACATCCTCCTTTCGCTATTTCACTGTTTTCAACGCTTGAACCGCTTCCCGGATCAATTCCGGTCCGCGATAAATGAAGCCGGTGTAAATCTGCACCAGACTGGCGCCGGCGGCTATTTTGGCGGCGGCGTCAGCGCCACTCAGAATCCCACCAACAGCGATGATCGGCAATTGGCCCTCCAGAATATCCGCCAATCGTCGCACCACCTCGGTTGACCGAACCATCAGGGGAGCGCCGCTTAAACCACCGGTTTCGTCGGCATGAGGTAACGACTCCACGCCGACGCGGGAAAAAGTGGTGTTCGTCGCAATCACGGCATCCATCCCGTGACGGCGCAACGCCTGACCCACCGTAGGTAAATTGGCGTCGGCCAGATCGGGGGCAATCTTGATCGCCAGCGGCACATAACGACCATGGATGTCAGCCAGTCGCTGCTGTTCCGCCTTCAACGCTGCCAATAATTGGTCGAGCGCCGCGCCATATTGCAGATCGCGCAGTCCTGGCGTGTTAGGGGAGGAAATATTGACCGTGACATAGCTGGCCCAAGGATAGACCTTGCGTAAGCCTATCAGGTAATCATCGGTCGCCCTCTCGACCGGTGTGTCAGCATTTTTACCAATATTGACACCCAGCACCCCCTTAAAGTGCGCACGGCGTACCTGCTCCACCAAATAGTCTACCCCCCGGTTGTTAAAGCCCATGCGATTGATCAACGCTTGGGCTTGGGGCAACCGAAACATCCGGGGTTTGGGATTGCCCGGTTGAGGACGTGGCGTGACTGTGCCGATTTCAATGAAGCCAAAACCTAACGCTTCCCAGGCATTGATACATTCACCGTTTTTGTCCAGACCGGCAGCCAGCCCGACTGGATTAGGAAAGTCCAAGCCCATGACTCGGCATGGCGCATAGGGGATGCACGTCGTGAAGATCAGGCGCATCGGCGCGATGGGTGCTACGGACAACAACCAGTGAGTCCAGTTGTGAGCAGTTTCAGGGTCAAGGCCAAACAATAATGGACGCAATGAGGAGTAAATCATTAAAAAACACCAGGTTAGTATTTAAAGTGATTGTTGGGTTATCAGCAAGAAGTCGCAGAGTTGTGTCAATTCAGGACTGTTTTTATTCAGTAAATAGTATTCATATTGAAGCTAGTTTATATTATTATGCTCAATAATAGTTCCATGCATGGTAAATGAAGCGATTTTTCCATGGTTGCGAACTATAGAGACGGTCTGTCAGCATTGCGGGGGGTGCCAACCTTGTCAAGAGCAGCACTATCTTGTGGTTATTGAGTTTTAGGCTATTAAAATACCAAAGATTTTTTTCAAATCTGGTATTTTAAGGAAATTTTCACGAGATACTCGCAAATTTTGGATGACAGTCAAAACAGTCACGAGCGTCGCCTTGGCAAAATGGACGAGGTGGATCGACTCCAATAATAGAAAAGACAGGTAAATTCGATGCGCAAGCTTCTGATTCTAAGCACAGGAGCGGTTGAGGAGGCGCTACTCCAAAAGATCGCGGCGGCTGATTGGGAAATCTATTGGGCCCAGGATGTGACTTTGGCGAGAACTTTGCTGACCGAACACGAATTTGAGGTTGGGTTCGGGATTTTGTTCAATTGTGAACCCGAACGATCAGTGCAGTGGCTGGTTGATCTGATCGTGGCGCGCCGGAAAATGCAATGGGTGATGGCTTTGTCTCGCCAATGCCTGGATCGCAAACAACTGTCTAATATCGTTACTGAACGTTGCTATGATTATCATACGTTGCCCGTCGATCCACAGCGGTTGGTGGGTACTCTGGGCCACGCCTACGGCATGTCCACACTGGGTGAAGCGGCGCTTCGTCAGCAGCGCGACGTTGAATCGCAGTACGGGTTGATTGGCAATAGTCCGGTCATGCAAGCGCTGTTTCGCGGGATTCAGAAAGCAGCGGAAGTCGATGTGCCGGTTTTGATCACCGGGGAAAGCGGCACAGGTAAGGAACAGGCGGCTCGCTCCATTCACGAGTATTCCAACCGGGCGGCGTCGCCCTTCGTGGTCATGAACTGTGCAGCGCTGCCGCCGAACCTGATTCAGTCTGAGCTGTTCGGCCATGAAAAGGGCGCTTTCACCGGCGCTAACGATCGTCACATCGGTCATTTGGAGTCTGCAGATGGCGGCACCCTGTTTCTGGACGAGATCGGTGATCTGGCGCCTGAAATGCAGGCGAATCTGCTGCGGTTTCTGGAGGAGAAAAAGATCCGTCGATTGGGCAGCGCCAAGCCAATTCCGTCTGATGTACGGTTGATTGCCGCCACCAACACCAATCTTGAGCAGGCCGTGCAGGATGGACGGTTCCGTGAAGATCTGTATTATCGATTGAATGTTTTGCACCTGCGAGCGCCGGCGCTACGCGAGCGCAAGTCAGATGTCGAGCTGTTGTCCCGGTACTTTTTCGCCAAATTCTCGGCTGAGACCCGCACCTCGGCTAAAGGCATCAGCCGCGACGCTTTGGAAGTTGTCAGTCGTTATGATTGGCCGGGTAATGTCCGGGAGTTAATGAATCGGATTCGCCGGGCGGTGCTGTTGAGCGAAGGGCCCTATGTCGTTCCGGTCGATCTGGAGCTGGAACGGCGTTCGCTGGGCCGGGGGTTTGTCACGCTCGACGAAGCCCGGATGGCGGCTGATCGCGAGGTGATTCAATCCACATTGTTGCGGACCCGGTTCAATATTGCTCGCGCCGCGCAAGAACTGGGCGTTTCGCGGATGACCTTGTATCGTCTGATGGAGAAGTACGATATCCGGCGGGATAACATCTGAGGAAAACCAGGCAGGTCCTGATCTCCTGATTTTCAGATGTTCGATGCCAAAGCTTTTCTTAAAACCCTGACCGCATTGCCGGGCGTCTATCGGATGCTCGACGAGCGCGGTCAAGTACTCTACATCGGCAAGGCACGCAATCTTAAACAACGGGTTGCCAGCTATTTCCGGGAAAAACACGCCTCCGCCAGGACGCGGAGTCTGGTTTCCCGGATTCACGCCATCGAAGTCACGGTGACTCACACCGAGGTCGAGGCGCTGATTCTGGAAAGTACGCTGATCAAGCAACTTCAGCCCCGCTATAATATTCTGCTGCGCGACGACAAGGGCTATCCATATATCCATGCGTCGGCGGGTGATTTTCCCCGATTGTCCTTGCACCGTGGCGCCAAACGCACCCCAGGTCGCTACTTTGGTCCCTACCCTAACGCACAGGCGGTCCGCGACACGCTTGACCTGTTGCAAAGGGTGTTTCTCCTGCGTTCGTGCGAAGACAGTTTTTTTCAGAGCCGCACTCGGCCTTGCCTGCAATACCAGATCAAGCGCTGCACCGCACCCTGTGTTGGGTTCGCTGACCGGGAAGCGTATCAGCGCCAGATACAGGACGCAGTGCGATTTCTCGAGGGTCGGAGCGGTCAAGTGGTCGATGACCTGGTGCGGCGCATGGAAACGCTGTCTGCCGAACTCAGGTTTGAAGAGGCGGCCCTCTGCCGCAATCAAATTGTCGAACTACGACAAATTCAGCAACGTCAGCATGTTGAGGGTGAAAGCGGCGATCTCGACGTCGTTGCCTGTGCGGCGCGGGAGGGCGTCGCCTGTGTTCAGGTCTTTGTCTTCCGTGATGGCCGACTCCTGGGGAATCGAGCTTTTTCCCCTGCGTTGCCTGAAGGTGAAGAGGCGAATGTGATCCTGAGCGCCTTTTTGGCGCAGTATTATTGTGACAAGGCGATTCCTGCCGAAATCTTGTTGAGTCATGAACCACCAGAGTTGACATTACTGGCTCAAGCGCTTCAAGAGCGGGCGGGTCGGCGCGTGGCGCTGACGGTTCACCCGCGCAGCGAGCGGGCGCGTTGGCTGGAAATGGCGCAACGCAACGCTGAACAGGCGCTGGCCGCGCAATGCGCAAGTCGGTCGGGAATGCGCCGCCGTCTGGAGGCGTTGCGGGAGGCGCTGGAACTGGATCATGACCTGACGCGACTGGAATGTTTCGATATCAGCCATACTCGCGGCGAGGCGACGGTCGCAGCTTGTGTCGTGTTTGATGCCGAGGGAGCGCGCAAGTCGGACTATCGACGCTACAATATTGTCAATATCACGCCGGGCGATGACTATGCAGCGATGCGGCAAGCGTTGACACGGCGTTATTCCCGATTGCGGGAAGAGCAAGGGCCGTTACCGGATGTTCTGTTCGTGGATGGCGGTAAAGGACAATTGACGCAGGCCCATGAGGTGCTGGAGGAGTTGCAGATGTCTGGAGTCATGGCCGTCGGCATCGCCAAGGGAGCCGAGCGCAAGCCGGGTTTAGAGACACTCTACTGGTCGGAAGAGCATCGCTCCGTGATGTTGCCAGTCAATTCGGCAGCATTGCATCTGGTCCAGCAGATTCGCGATGAGGCGCACCGTTTTGCGATCACCGGTCATCGCCAGCGCCGAGCCAAGGCGCGCACCATGTCTGCTCTCGATGAGATCTCGGGTATTGGCGCTCGGCGCCGGCAAGCTTTATTGCGGCAATTCGGTGGCTTAAAGCAGTTGGCGCAGGCCGGTGTTGAAGACCTTGCCCAAGTGGATGGCGTCAATATCGAGTTGGCGCGGCGGATTTATGACGCCTTCCATGGCGAGGGTTGACCGTATGCCGCGAACCATGCAATTGAACCTGCCCACCTTGCTGACACTGCTGCGAATCGCATTGATTCCAGTATTTTTAAGTGTGTTTTTTGCTTCTTTTCAAGGCGCCAATTGGTTATGCACTGCGTTGTTTGGTTTGGCGGCACTGACCGACTGGCTGGATGGCTATCTGGCGCGGCGCTTAAACCAGATCTCGGCGTTCGGCGCGTTTTTGGACCCGGTCGCCGACAAGTTGATGGTTGCAACGGCGTTGGTGTTGTTGGTGCAGGCGATCCCGACGCCATTGATGGCGGTGGCGGTGGCCATCATCATCGGGCGTGAAATTGCTATTTCGGCGTTGCGGGAATGGATGGCTCAGATCGGTCGTCAAGGGTGTGTGGCGGTGTCGATCGTCGGTAAATGCAAAACCACCGTACAGATGATTGCCGTGCTGTTGTTGCTGTACCGGGAACCGATAGGGTTTTTTCCCACCCTGGAAATAGGGTTGGGATTGTTGCTGGTTGCCGCGGCCCTAACCCTCTGGTCCATGTTGCATTACCTGATAGCGGCATGGCCGGTGCTCAAGCGCGGGGGTTGACAACCGGGGTTTTCGGTTTAGAATTGCCGGTCTGCGTAGCGGGAATAGCTCAGTTGGTAGAGCACAACCTTGCCAAGGTTGGGGTCGCGAGTTCGAGTCTCGTTTCCCGCTCCATATGTCCATGCCTCGGTTATTCGGGGCTTTTTTTTCTCCCAAGCATTGCCGAAACGCTTATTTGGGCTAGGTGGCAGAGTGGTCATGCAGCGGCCTGCAAAGCCGTGGACGCCGGTTCGATCCCGACCCTAGCCTCCATTACAGGATTTAGCACCGTTCAAGGATGTTCAGAAACCCGCCAAGCGCGGGTTTTTTCATGCCTTTCTTCCGAGGCATTGATCTAGTAGCCTAACTTTTTCCCAGATTCAGCTACCTTGGGGCAATCAAGAAGATGCGTCAGGTCATTCACTTATCGACTCAGCGCCGGGAAGAGTTGCTGGACATCACGCCGCAGGTCGCGGCGGTGGTCAAGGCGAGCGGCGTTCGCCAGGGGTTGATTTCGGTCTATGCTCAGGGTGCGACCGCAGCCACTATGATTCAGGAAAACTGGGACGAGAGTGTCCAGACCGATGTGGTCGATTTGTTGCGTAAGCTCATTCCTCGTGGGGTGTGGTTGCACGATCAGCAGGATGGCAATGGCGACGCCCATCTCAAGGCCGGGCTGGTGGGACCATCGGAGACTATCCCGGTGATCGACGGTCAACTGGGATTGTCTCGTTGGCAAAATATTTTCTTTTGCGAATTTGATGGCCCCCGCGCTGACCGTCGCGTGATTTGCACCGTGCTGGCGGATCGGGAGTAATCCAGAAACCACCTACCGCCGCCGATCTTCCTCGATCTGAAGCGGCCCTTCGCTGGCGGCCTTGGGTTGCGGGCGCTGGCTTTCCAATTTGATCCGCAAGCGCAGATTGTTGACCGAGTCGGCGTGGCGGATCGCGGTTTCATAGCTGATTTGGCCCGCCTCGTACAGATTAAATAGCGCCTGATCAAAAGTGATAATGCCCTGTTCGCTGGAGCGGGACATCACCGGTTTTAGCTCTTTAACTCGCCCATGAAAGATCAACTCCGCCATTAACGGGGTGTTAAGCATCACCTCCACCGCCGGGATGAGGCCAGGTTGATTTTCACGCGGCAGCAGACGCTGTGAGATAAACGCTTTCATGTTGAACGACAGATCCATCAGCACTTGCGCCCGCTTTTCCTCCGGAAAGAAATTGACGATGCGGTCGAAAGCCTGATCCGTGTTATTGGCGTGCAAAGTGGTCAGGCACAGGTGGCCGGTCTCGGCGAAATTGATCGCGTACTGCATCGTTTCGCGGTCCCGGACTTCGCCGATCATGATCAAATTAGGCGCTTGTCGCAGCGTGTTTTTCAGAGCGGTCTCATAGCCATCCGTGTCGGTTCCCACCTCGCGCTGATCCACTAGACATTGCTTGTGCCGGTGGAAAAATTCGATGGGGTCCTCGACGGTGATAATATGTTCCCGTGCCCGTTCGTTGCGGTGATCCAGCATCGCCGCCAGCGAAGTGGTCTTGCCGCAGCCCGTGCCGCCCAGGAAAATCACCAGCCCGCGCGGAGTCATGGCGATGTCCTTGAGAATTGGCGGCAGGTTAAGTTGATCAATCGTCGGGATGTGCTGCTGAATCAATCGCAGGACCATGCCAGCGCTGCCGCGTTGGGTAAAGGCGCTGACCCGAAAGCGAGCGACATTGGGAAAGTTCAGGGAAAAATTGACCTCGTGGTGCTGGTCGAACTCCCGCACCTGACGGTCGTGCATGATCGAACGGATCAGTAACATCGTCTGCTGTGGCGTCAGCTTACGGTCGCCAGCCCGGTGGATCACCTGGTTGACCTTGAGCGCCGGCGGGCTGCCGGCAGTGATGAAAATATCCGAGCCCTGTAATTCCAGCAGCCTGATCGTCAGTTCGTAAAGATATTGAGTGGCTTTTTCATGATCATTCACCTCGAATCCCGGGTTGCTTTCCACGTTACACCTCCGCTGGCTGATAATGCCGAAGACGCCAAAAACCCTGCTCTTGAGTATCGTCAAGTATTCTATACTGCGCAAACCCAGCACGTCCTTGCCCCGAGACTCGCATCGCC
>JBAQIQ010000202.1:0-1945 GCA_049288935.1 Candidatus Competibacteraceae bacterium | reverse complement strand
GCTCGAAAACCCGCTCCCGCTCCTCCGCCGCGATGCCGGGGCCGCTGTCTTCCACCTCGATTCGCAACCGGACTCCGCACGGGTCCGGCTCGGCGTCCAGCCGCAAGATAACGGCGCCTCGTCGGGTGAATTTGATGGCGTTGTCGAGCAGGTTGACCAGCACTTGCCGCAACCGGGCTTCGGCGCCCCGGATGTGGCGGATCGCCCGCGGAGTTCGGTCGACGCGCAGTTCCAGCCCTTTTTCGAGGGCGCGCTGGCCCATCATGCCCATGAGGTCGTTCACCATCGCGTCCAGATCGAGCGGCGCGATCCGCAGTTGCTCCCGGCTGACCTCGATCTTGGCCACGTCCAGAATATCGTTGATCAGCCCCAGCAAGCGTGAGCCGCTCCGGTCGATGATGTCGAGGTACTCCCGTTGGCGGCCGGCCACGCCGGACTCCCGCCTCAGCAGATACGAAAAACCGAGGATGGCGTTGAGCGGCGTGCGCAGCTCGTGGCTCATGCTGGTCAGGAACGCGCTCTTGGTCCGGTTGGCCGCCTCGGCCTCTTCCTTCTCCCGCTTGGCCTCTTCCACCTGCTTGCGTTCGGTGATGTTCACGGCCACGCCGAGTAGCTCGGGAACGCCGTCGGCGCCCGGCGTCAAACTGAAATGGCTTTCGAAGTGGGTGCCCGCCATGAACATGGTGGCGGATCGCACCGTCCCGTCCATGGCCCGCCGGATACTGGCGCACATGTCCGGGTGGTCGCGATAAAGCTCGAACACCGACTGGCCGACCACCTGGCCGGGCGTCAAGCCCAGGGCCGCCAGACCCTTGCCCTCGCTCATGGTGAAAACGCCCTTTCGGTCGAGCTGATAAATGATCACCGGGGCGTTGCCGATCACCGACCGATAGCGGGCCTCGCGGCCGAGCAACTCGTCGATGCGCGCCCGCGCTTTTGCCTCCAGAGTTTTATGGGACTCGCGCAGCGTGTCCTCCGACCGCTTGATGTCCCGAAAAATAAGCTTGAAAGGATGCTTGAAGCCGGTCACCAGGACGGCGCGATAGATCAGGTAGAAGGCCGCCAGCTTGCCGTAATGGCCGAGCATGTTGGCGAACCCGTAGACGCTCATGTAGGCGGTAAAGCAAATCTCGGACAGGATGGTGCAGGCGACCGACCAGGAGATGAGCAGGAAAACCGCACGGTTGAAATGCGCACGTTTTCGGTAGAGCAGAAACAGGGCGGCCAGCAGCAGCAGCGTGATCAGATATTCGCTACCGATCTTGAAAGCGGTCAGCCCCCTTCCCTCCACATAGCAGTCCGGGAAAGCCCCGGCGAAGATCGCCGCCAGCAGCGCGGCGACCGCAGCCGCGTATCCGCCCAGGATCAAGTGATCGTTGACCTGGCGCCCGATGCAGAACGGCGCGACCACGAGGGTGATCGCCTGCAGATAGCGCGCCGCTATCCACAACTGCGTGGGCAGGTTGGCATCATGGCCGGGGAACACGTTCATCCCCTTGAAAGCCAGGGTATGCACCAGATCGATCAGCGCGATAGCTCCGTAGCCGATGCCGAGCAGCCGAAGATACGTGTTGGCCAGATACTGGCGCGAGTTCCAGGTCAGGATGAAAAGGGTAAAAGCCACCGAGATCGTGGCGAGTTCGATGAGCGTGTGAAACAAGAGATAGCTGACCAGACGGGTGCCGTACAGCCCCAGGACGACAGCCGCAACGCCACCGATGAAGGGAAGCGTTTCGGACCTTCTAAGCCCCTTAATGTCGAACATGGTGATCTCGCCAGAGTTGTGGATAGCCATGCCGAACGGGCTTCAAACCCCGTTCCGCAACCCTTCCTCGATCGGCCCGAAATCGAAGTTGTCGGCGTACCGGCGCAGGAGTTGACCCAGCGCCGCATCCCGCTCCTCGACTTGTCCGATCAGCGCGCCGATGCGCTCGGTATCCAGGGC
>JBAQIQ010000201.1:0-12806 GCA_049288935.1 Candidatus Competibacteraceae bacterium | reverse complement strand
TCGGACTGCTGTCCGTTTTTTTCATCGCCTGGCTATTCATTCAGGTCTTTCTCAAAGGCCCAAAGCTGTTGGCTTATGATTACCCTATTGCAAACAGCCGTGCCGGATCGCGGGATCGCGCCAGCCCTGAAAATCAAGAGGCGTTGCGTTTGCTGGAGCAGGCGGCGGTGGAGATTCGCTCGGCTCCCCGTAAACAGCGGTTAGACACCATCCGCCGGGTCATGGCCCAGGGGTTTTGTGAGCCGTCATTGCTGGCAGGCGATGCCGGATACCGCGTTCAGGAAACGGATGCGGGCGGGGTGCCCGGTGAATGGGTGCTGGGGCCGTACACGGATCCAAACCGTCGCCTGCTCTACCTGCATGGTGGCAGCTTTATCAGTGGTTGCCCACGCGGCCATCGGGTGATCACCAGCGAGTTGGCGCGGGTGACCGGCGCATCGGTGCTGGCGCTGGATTATCGGTTGATGCCGGAACATCAACGCCGGGATCTGATGGCTGATAGCCAAACGGGGTATCGCTGGATTCTGGAACACGGCCCGGATGGTTCGGCGGCAGTTCAGGAGCTGTTCGTTGCGGGCGATTCAGCGGGTGGAGGGTTGGCGCTCACCCTCATCGCTTGGGCGCGTGACGAGGGTTTGCACGCCGCCAACGGCGCTATTGCGCTCTCGCCCGGAGTGGATATGACCTTTTCCAGTCCCACCTTCAAGAGCAACCTGCAATCGGATCGGATGCTGGGGCCAAGCCTGGAATGGTTTTTAAAAATGCCCCGGTCGATTCGGTTGCTGCTGATCGGGGCTATCAACCGCACCGTCCCACCGAATCCACGCATTTCCCCGATCTTTGGCGACTTGGCCGGGCTGCCGCCGGTGCTGATCCAGGCCAGCGAAGCGGAGATGATGCTGGGCGACGCCCGGCGCTACGTCAACAAGGCCCGTGCTGCGGGTTCGATAGCGGAGCTGGAAACTTGGCCGGAGATGCTGCATGTCTGGCATTTATTCGGGCCGGTTTTGCCGGAAGCGCAGGAGGCGTTCGAGCGCATTGGTCGGTTTGTGGAGCGATGCCGCACACTCACGTTGGCCGGGAACCAGCCGACCTGATGTCTGCGAACTGATCCCAGATGGCGGCCTCCCGTCTTGCCAATAACGGATCGGCAAATGCCAGCGCCGCCGCGAGATGGGTTTCCGCCACGGCACTCAGTGGTTCGCCCAGTGCAAAGGATTCGCCACGAATCGCCAATTGAAAGGCGGGCGGCAGTGGCGCAAGGTTAATTTGCTGATAAACATGCAGCACGGCGGCGGGCGACAGGGCGTGACTGGTGTAGCTGGCGTCCCGCAGGGGTTGCAGGCGGGTGAATTGAAAAGGCGCCGGGCAGGAGACACTGGCGTCGACGAACAACGCCAGTGTTCGGTTTGCCAGATCGACTGCATGTTCAATCTGCAACTGAAAATCCGTCAGCCATTCGACATTCTGCCCTGCGCCGCGCTGTGCCTGTAATTGCGCCAGCCGCTCCAAAAATAACGGCCCTAAAGCGTCGTCGCCCCGGCTGGGATTGCCGACAGCAAGAATCAGCAGATCGGGAATGTCCACGCTATCCCGCCACAGGAGCCAGCGGGACTATTTCCTTACGAACGATGCCATCCTCATCTCTGATCAGGCAATCCAATATTTCGCCAGACGCTTCCTCCACTAATTCCACAATCAGCGGCATTTTACCCAAGGCGTGAGTGGCGCAGGACAGGCAGGGGTCGTAAGCGCGCACCGCCACTTCAATCTGATTCAGCAGCGGCTCAGTCAATTCCTTGCCATCCAGGTAATACTCAGCGACTTGGCGAATCGATTCATTCATCGCCTGATTGTTATTGGTGGTGGAGACAATCAGGTTGGCTTTTTCAATCAATCCATCTTCATTGATGCGGTAATGATGGAATAGCGTACCGCGCGGCGCTTCAATGACCCCGATGCCTTCCCGCGTCATTTCGCCGCGTGCAACCAGCTCATCGCCGAAAATATCCGGGTCGAGCAGCAGTTCGCGAATTGCCTCGGCGGCGTGCAGCAATTCGATCATTCGTGCCCAGTGATAAGCCAGGGTGAGGTGAACCGGCTGGCCCTCACCCAGCGCCATGAATTCCCGCCGTTCTTCCTCGGCCAGCGGTGTGGCGATACGGTCGCAATTATTGATTCGCGCCAAAGGCCCTACCCGGTACCAGCCGCGCTCTGGCCCCAGCGAGTTGATAAATGGAAACTTCATATAGCTCCACGGCTTGACTTGCTCACGGAGCACCTGCGCGTAGCGTTGGTAATCCAGATGATCGAACAGGATTTCGCCGTGCTCATTGCGGGCGCGCAGTCCGCCGTGATACAGGTCCAGCGTCCCGTGAGCGTCGATCAGGCTGAGGTAGTTGGTGCGGATAGTGGCAAAGTGGGTGAAGTAGCCGGGATTCAGTGCGTAAGCTTGTTTGACCAGTTTGACGATGTTGCGACTCCACTGGATCAGCAAGTCGAGATCGGTTAACAGGTAATTGCGCTCCTGCACGGTTAACGATTTATTAACGCCGCCGGGAACCGTGCCGGTGCCGTGGATTCGCTTGCCGGCAGTAGCGCGAATCACCTCCTGACCGTATTTGCGCAAGCGCACGCCTTGCCGGGCGATGTCGGGATAGTCGGTCATCACTCCGCCGATATTGCGATGGGCGGTCGGATCATCGAAATCGAACAGGAAATCCGGTGAAGCCAAATGGAAGAAATGCACGGCGTGGGATTGCAGGGTCTGGCCGTAGTGCATCAGCCGCCGTATCTTTTCGGCGGTGGGCGGAATGTCCCGTGCTCCGACCAATTGATCGACCGCCTTAGCCGCCGCCAGGTTATGGCTGACCGGACAGATGCCGCACAGGCGCTGGACCGCGACCGGCACTTCCCAATAAGGCCGGCCCTGAATGAATTTTTCAAATCCACGAAATTCAACGATATGCAATCGCGCTTGGCGGATGTGATGATCGCGATCCGCCAGCAATGTGACCTTGCCATGTCCCTCGACCCGACTGAGTGGATCAATGGCGACGCGACACAACCGTTCCGGGTGGGCAGCCGTTTCTAATGCGCTCATGGTGCGCCTCGCTCAATCGTAATGAATCTGTGTATAGGACAGCGCAACCGGCTGTCCAGATAACAATTGGCTAACGAATGTCCAAATAGTATCCGCCGAGGGCGGGCATCCGGGCAGGAAATAGTCGATCTTCACCACTTCATGCAGTGGATGCACCTTATTCAGCAGCAACGGAATCTCCGGGTCGTTGGGAATTTGCGCATTGACCAGACCTGTTCCACGCACATAAGACTCCTCCAGACATTCCTTGAGATCGTACTGATTCCGCATGGCCGGAATGCCGCCGTTCAACGCACAGGCGCCAATGGCAATCAGAATCTTGCATCGCGCCCGGAATTCCATCAGGACATGCACGTTTTCGGCGTTACAAACGCCGCCTTCGATCAAGCCGACATCGCACTCGCCCAGTTCCTTGACATCGGTCAATGGACTGCGATCCAGCGCCACTCGTTCGGCCAAATCGAACAGCCGCTCATCGAGATCAAGCAACGACATGTGGCAGCCGAAGCAACCCGCCAGCGAACAAGTGGCGACTTTCAGTTTGGGTTCAATCATGACGACGCCCTCCGCGACTTTCCGGCAATTGCGCTACATCGCCCACCACGCTGATGGGTTTGCGGTCATAGAGGCGCTGACCAATCGGCGTGTCATACCCTTGATGTTTGGTTAAAATCGCCCCAGTCGGGCAGACCTGCGCGGCTTTGTCGCGCATGCTGAAATGGGTCGCGCCCAGCTTGCCCGACGGTGTGTTGACGACCAGATGCGCCTCAATGCCGCGCCCCCGCACCGCGAAGATACTCTTACCGTCTACATCGCGGCTCGCACGCACGCATAATTCGCATAAAATGCAGCGGTTGAAGTCAATCACGGCTTCGGGATGCGACGCATCGACTGGCCGACGTGGGTAGAAATGACTGAAGTGTGGGGCCAGCATACCGACGTAATAGGCCACGGCCTGCAATTGGCAAGCGCCGCTCTTTTCACAGGCCGGACAAACATGATTGCCTTCGACGAACAGCATTTGCAGAATGCCGCGCCGGATCTCGCGCAACTCTTCAGTCTCGCTCTGGACGGTTAAACCGGCGGCGGCTGGTGTTGTGCAGGATGCCTGCATCCGGCCATTGACCTTGACCAGACAGACCCGGCAACTGCCATGTGGCGCAAAGTCCGGGTTAAAGCATAGATGTGGAATATAAACGCCTGCCGCCAGCGCCGCTTCCATGACGGACTGACCGTCCTGGAACGGAATGCGCTGCCCGTCCAGTGTGAAATCGGATTCCTCGTTCATGGCATCGCCCCCAGCAACCATTCCTCTTCATTCAAATATGCACCCGGATCGCTACGTCCGGTCACCTGTCGGGCCTCTTCTAACGCCGCGTTCAGATCAAACGCCGGCTCAAAGGTCGTGGCGCGCAGTCGCCGCTCATAGGCTTCCGGGAATTGGTCGAGGCTGTCCAGCACCGGGTTGGGCGCGGTCTGGCCCAGCCCGCAATGACAGGCCACTTGCATGATCCGCCCCAGCTTGCGCATCTCTTCGAGATCGTAAAGTGTGCCATGCCCGGTATGCACCTTGATCACCAGATCGCGCATCAGCGAGGTGCCGACTCGGCAGGGCGTACAGAAACCGCAGCTTTCGTGGACGAAGAAATGGGTGAAATTGCGGATGCCGTCCAGAATGTCACGGCTCTGATCAAACACCATAAACGAACCGCCGGTCGCCAAATCCTCAAAGCAAATCCGCCGGTCAAATTCCCTGGCGGAAATCATGTGGCCCGCCGGACCGGCCATCTGGATGCCCTGAGCGTTCCGCGCCCCACAATCCTCCAGCACTCGCCGCACGGTCACCCCGAATGGATATTCATAGATGCCCGGACGCTCACAGTCGCCGCTGAGACTGAGCAGTTTGGTGCCCTTCGATTCCACCGTGCCGCGACTGGCGAACCAGTCACCGCCCTCCACGGCAATTTTGGCGGCGGTCGCGAACGTTTCGACGTTGTTCACCACGGTGGGCTTGTTCAAATAGCCGTGCGTCGTCGGGAAGGGCGGGCGGATGCGCGGGACGCCGTGTTTGCCTTCCAGCGACTCGATCAGCGCCGACTCCTCGCCGCAGACATACGCGCCAGCGCCTAAATGAATGTCGATATCGAAGTTGAAGGTGGGATCACCCAGAATCCCCGTCCCCAGCAACCCGGCTTCGCGGCGGCGTTGCAAGGTCGCTTTCAGCGAATCCAGCAGATAACGGTATTCACCGCGTAGATAGACAAAGCCGTGCAGTGCGCCGATCACTCGGCCGCACAGGGTCATGCCCTCGAAGACCAGATCAGCGAAATCTTGCATCAGCACCCGATCTTTGAAGGTGCCTGGTTCGCCTTCGTCGGCGTTGCAAACCACATATTTCACATCGCCCGGCGCGTTGCGGCAGGAAATCCACTTGGCGGCGGATTTAAAGCCGGCGCCGCCCTGACCACGCAGGCCGGATTTGACCATCTCCTCAATCATCGCCTCCGGCCCGCACTTCAACACAGCCCGCAACGCCGCGCCATCGGCGAAATGTCGTCCCAATAAAATATCGGCGCGGCGGATGTTGCTGGTGACTTCGAAAAATTCACGCGGCCATTGGTCCAGCGGTGTTCGGCTCTCTACCAGTTCAGCGATGCGATCCAGACGCGGCAGGTCGAGTCGGGTCAGCGTATAGCCGTTCACCAGCGCTGCCGGTCCCTGATCGCACATGCCGGTGCAAGAGGTTGTACCGACCGTGATTGTCCCATCCGCGCGGGTTTGACCGATGCCGACATTCAGCCGGTCGCAGAGATAATGCAGTAATTCGCGATTACCGAGCATCCGGTCAGTGATATTGTCACTGAACAGGATGTCGTAGCAGCCACGCGGCGCCGTATAAAGGAAGGAGTAAAATTCGGCGACGCTATGGACTTTGACTGGGGAAATATTGAGTTCCTGGGCGACCCGGTCAATCGTTTCGGGTGACAGCCAGGTCAGACGATCCTGCACGTCACGCAGGATTTGCAGTAGCCGGGTGGGCATACCGCTGTGGCTTTGGACGATATCGCGGACGGTTTCAGTCAGCGTGTTGGATTCAAGTTCCGCCATGGACCACCTCCATCACTATGTCTGCCGGTCCGCCACGGATAGCACCGTGGAGGGCAGGTGATTTTGTCGGGCAGACTTTCAATCTACCGTTGCTTAGCATAACGCAATTACCGACTAAAAGCCCTTTTTTTATTACAGTTGTTAGCCTCATGCACTCGACTTCGGGCGGGAACATCGACGCGATTTCCGGACTCAAAACCTCTATATCGTGCCGGTAACGATTCTCTATAGCCTTGCTGAGAGATTGCAGGCAAAATTCCGGTCGTTTTGCGTCAACTACTAAAGATGAGATGTTTCTATGCCGAGCCAATATGTAAAACCCGCTGCCTGGTTATTACTGGGCTGGTTATCCGCCAGCACTGCACAGGCGGTGGTTTATCCCCTGCCGCCCCCGGACAACGATGTGATCGGTGAGGTGAAGGTTCTTTACGCGACCAAGGACGATACACTGATTGACATTGCCCGCCGCCACAGTCTGGGCTATGACGAAATCGTGCATGCCAATCCTGGGGTGGATCGCTGGGCGCCGGGCGAGGGTACGCCCATCGTGCTACCGACTCGCTATATCTTGCCTGATACTCCGCGTGAGGGCGTTATCCTGAACATTGCGGAATTGCGGTTGTACTACTACCCCAGGGCGAACGTTGGCGAGGAACGGGTGGTTCACACCTATCCAGTCAGCATCGGCCGGATGGACTGGAAGACGCCACTGGGCTTGGCGCGGGTCACTAGCAAGGAGGTCGATCCGGCTTGGCGTCCGCCGGCTTCGATCAAGGCGGAACATGCCGCCGAGGGTGATATTTTACCCGACGTCATTCCAGGAGGGCCGGATAATCCGTTGGGACGCCATGCGCTGCGGTTATCACTGCCCAGCTATCTCATTCATGGCACTAACCGACCCAATGGCATTGGTATGCGGGTCACGCATGGCTGTGTGCGGATGTACCCTGAGGATGTTGAACAATTGTTTGGTTTGGTTCCGGTGGGAGCGCCAGTCCGACTGGTCGATCAACCGGTCAAGGTAGGGCGTATCAACGGCCACTGGCTGGTCGAGGCGCATGAACCGCTGGAAGAGGACAACATTCCAATCAAAGTGACGTTGGAACAGGCCCGCCGGGCGGTGGTCGCCAAGACAGGCCCCGATATGGCAGACATTGATCAGGCGGCGCTGGAGGCGGCCATTGAGCAAGTCAGCGGTATTCCGGTCTCTATTGCGGCGTTGCCAGGATCAGCGCCTCCCGTCGCTTTCCATCCGTCAACGCCGCCCGCGTCGGACTATCCAGCCCGGAACCGGACGCCATTTCCGGTAGAGCACGCTCCGAGCGCTGCTCCGAGGTATGATGAAGATGCTTTGACTTATGACCAGGCGCCCATTGAGAGGCGGCCCTCGGTGGTCTATCGGCCAGCGCCAACTACATCCATAAAGGCTTCCCCTGCCACTCCTCGGCCCGGCTACACGCCGCCTTATCCAGCCACTGCCGAACCGCCGTTGATCGCTCCCTACCGGCCCTATCCGCCTGCTTCCGTTGCGCCATCGGCGACTGGTCGCCTGTAGACAGCCATGAAAAAGCCCCGCGATCCTGAAGATCGCGGGGCTTTTTAATTCCCAGCCGTCGGATATTCGGCTTACTTGTACATGGACTTCTTGAACATCCGGTTAATCTTTTCCTCAGTCGCCATGCTGACCGACTTAGCGTCCATAGCAATCGACTTCGCTTCGCTGGCGGTGTCCATTGCATTACGCGCCATGGACTTGGCTTCGGTGGCGTCCTGCTGAACAGCCTTCAGATCGCTGGTGCTGGCGCAACCGACAGTCAAGCCGGCCACCAAGGCCAGCATGGAGATTTTGCTCAGGGTCTTCACAGACATTTTCAACTCCTCAGTAATGAAAAAACAGCGCTCGTATGATAACAATGTTGCCTCAATGCAACTGATTATTGTTGCTACACAACAAGCGCCATTATATAACGAAATTTCAATTTGCGAACAGTGGTGAAAATAATACGGGATCTAACGAATTTCCACGCGCATTCCGACTTTGACCCACGGCCTGAGCGCCTCTATCTGCCGATTGTCCAGCGCTACGCAACCGCTGGTCCAGTTGATGTCAGCGCTATGCACCCGGGGATCGCCAGCCCCTACGCCATGAATGCCGATCTGCCCGCCCAGCGGCGTATTTTGCGGCGGCGTATGGCCGTTCATCCAAGCAGCGCGAATCCGCTCGTAGGTTGCACGGTCGATTCGGTGCTCCCGTAAGGCCCGCTCGGCATAGTCAAGATTGGGATAATCCAGACCGATAAATCGTTTGAACCGGCTGTGATCGTTGATCCAGCCAACCCGAAACACGCCAACCGGCGTCTTGTTATCACCCCGTCGGTGCTTAAGCCCCGCCCCACTGCTGCCCAAAGCCACTTTATGGAACACCTCAACGGGTTGATTACCGCGCATGATCTTGAGTTGATCCGCCTGGGTATCCACCAACAGCCAGGGTTCACGAGGGGTTGAATCAGGAATCACTGCCGCTGGGGGCGACGTCGTTTCCTGAAGGTTGTTTGGAGCGCATCCAACGCTCAGCCAAGCCAATACGCCGAGAAGAAAAACCTTTTTGCTGAATCGCCACATAGTTCGCTGTTCAAACCTCATCGCTGTCGATGACCGGGGCAGATTTATAAGACAACCCGGGCAGTGATGCAATACTAGAAGCGCGGCTCCAGAATCATTTCACTGAGCAGCGAGTGACCCACAAAGCAGTTTTCCTTGGCCTTGCGGTGCAGTTCCTGCACAGTGGCGGCGTCAGGAATCGTATCACCACTGAAAGTGACGCGGGGTCGCAGGGTCAGGCGGGCCACCATCATTTTACCCTGGGCATTCTTACCTAACTCGGCAGTGGGTTCATCCTCATAGTGATCTACGACCAGGCGCTTGAGCGCCGCGATGGTGAGGAAGGTCAGCATGTGACAACTCGACAAAGACGCCAGCAAAGCCTCTTCCGGGTTACTCATATTGGGATTGCCGGCATAGTCCGGCGCTGCCGACCCTTGCACAATTTGTCCACCGGCCAGACGCCAGATATGGCTGCGATCAAAGGTTTTTTGATCAAAATCCGGTGTCGTGCGCCGCCAGTCAAGATGGATGGAAAAGTGGGACATGGCTTCAATGATCTCTTTGAAAAAATGGATTTATGGACGAGCAAGATCCGGGTTGAGCGCCTTTGCCGCCGCCGACGAACAGACATCCCCATTCAGCGCCTGCTGTACCTGAGTGATTCGTTCGCGTAACTGGGCATTGACCGCTTCCTGCTGGATCAGCAGTGCCGTTCCATCCGTCATTTCGCCAGTCGGTTGAGCGCTGCCCGTCCGTTGTGTAGGCATAACGCCGCTCAGCAGCCCGCCAGCGATGACGCCCAGTAGTAAAATCGCCAGAGCCACTGTTCCCCAGACCCAGGCGCGCTGGTAGCGGGGAATCGCTGCTTCAGTGGCATAGACGGTGAACTGATCGTGTTCCTGCGCAGCCCTATTTGCCATATTTTAGCGCTCCACCACGGTGAAATTCGCGATTGGTACTGTCGTGCGAGGCCGGACGGTTCCCTTGAACACCTGCTCCTGACGGTCGCGGATCAGCCGGACTTGAAATGGCACTGATCGGGGATTACGTTCATCCTTGCGCGGTTCGTAGCGGACAGCGATTTTATAAATCCCTGGTGCGGCCTTACTAGCTGGCCAAAAGATATTTTCTACCGGGCGCTTGCTCAGGTCGTTGCGGGTCGTGTTAGCGTCCACATCCAGGGTACCGCCGCAGCCTTGGGGCGTCAGATAATCCAGCGATTGCCCGGATGGACAGCTCACGACCAGGTCCAGATCAGCGTTACCGTCCCACAGCAACGTTGCGGTAATCTCGCCGGTCGCTGCGCCCGTGGCGGACAGGCGGCTCGCGAACTCCTGACGCTCTTCCGGCGTGGGTTCTGCCGGAACTGGCGGCTCATTAACCGAAGCCGCCGCCAAGGGCGGTGCAATGGCAGGTTGAGAGGAGCCGCTTAATTCTGCCTCCAGCGCCCGCACTAAGGGTTCCCTGACCGTCGGCACAGTGGATTGAGGAGGGGTCGGGATAATGAGCGGCGACCTGGAATTTGCTGCCGGTGGTGAAGCGTCGGGTTGCGCCGCGTCCTGGGTTTCAGGTTCAGCAGGTGGAGCAGGCGCTTCACGGGTCCCGGTGATTTCCCGGCGCATCGGTGCAAGGACTGGATCGGTTGGCGTCGCAGACCCGCTGGACGGGGCAGTGGATGGAATCGATGGCATGGGCACGGCGTCGGTTGCCGTTGGCGACGAGCATTGATGACGTTGTTCAGCGAGTTCCGTGAGCCGCTGCTCCAGTTGGAGACGCAATGCCTGCTCGGCCTGTCGGGCGTCGGTCAATGCGCGGTCAATGGCGGCGTCAGGCAACGGCGTGACCCCTGGATCGGTCGGTGCAGGGATGGAAGTTCGGTTCATGCTCCAAAAGGCCGTACCCAACGCCAGCAACAGAGCCAGGGCCGCCACGCTCCAGAAATACCGAGAGCCAACGACGACATAACGCAGCGTCTGGCCGGAATCGTCCACGACGGGGGCAGGGTTGGCCCTGGAAAGCAACGGCGCCTCCGACTCTGGCGACGGTCCCGGTCCCGGTGCGGGTAGTGGCGACACCGGGTGATCGGGAACAACCTCTGGCGGTTCCTCTGGCGGCACTGTGGGCGGCGACTCCGTTAGGGTCATCAATGGTTCTGGCAGCGGCGGAGGTTTTTCCCCTTCGGGAATCATGAGATCCGGTATCACGACCTCATCGGGCGATCCCGGCAATGCCGGGGATGCTGTCGCTCCATGCACCGATACGCCCGATGTGACCCACGGATGATCGGCTGAAAAACTCCAGTGGGCGATCACTGGCCGGTCATTGACCAGAAACACTTCAGTTTCCGCGGGCGCACCGAGCACCGCCTGGAGGATAGCGCCCAGTTGTATTCGCTGTGGGTCACCGGAAACGAGGTAACGCTCGGCCACGCTTCGCCCGTGCTCCAGCAGGGCGTGAACTTGCGCGAGAATCGGCGGGCGTTGCTCTTCGGGCAAATCACTCAACGCCACCGGCGGCTGATCAGGATCACCTTCGGTGTACCAGTCAATACGGTTATGCACCCGATCCACCACCGGCTCGGCCAATAAATTCGCCGTCTCCGGTCCCAGTTCACGGGTGAGCACCGCCTGGATTTGCGGGTATAGAGCATGCAGCGGTTGGCCGAATCCCCCTTTCTCCCGCACCCCGTCAAAGGAAACACTGCCTAAAAGAATCTGTTCCTTCATAGCCGCTGCGCCTCGCGTCTTGAATGGTTGGTCTTCAGGCCGCCGGAGTCCTCCGGCTTGGCCATTCCTGCTGATTCAGCAACATCTTCTCCAGTTCGCGAGTCAGATCAACATTCGAACCGCCTGCTTTCACTGGCTCACGGCGCGAACACGAGTCAAGTGGCCAGCTTTCCACTTTCTCATCCAGATTAACCTCTTTCCATTTGGCGTGGCCGGTTTGGCGAAGCTGTCCGAGATGGGTACGGATGACTTGGCCCAGTCGCGCCAGTTGCTGGCAACGCTGGACGAAGTAAGGGGTCTGCTTGCCGGAGAAATCGAAGCTCATCAGCACGGCCTTGACCGCAATCGTCGGCGTATCCGTCGCCAGCCAGTCGTAATCGGCCTTGCCGATCCGGGCCACCGGGTATTCGCGCAGCATCCGTGGATCGTCAAGCGGCACGAAATGCACGTTGGCCAGCATCGCCGCAAACTCTGGCCGGTCAATCAAGTTGCCGACCTTGGTGAAGAGGCTGACGGGCTTGCCGGCCACGTAGAACATGGCGTCAGCTTCACCTTTCAGCACGGCGGTCACGCCTTGCAGCGGCGGTAGATTCAGCAATTCCGCCGGCTTCACGCCGGTGAGCTGCAACAAATTCATCGCGGTTAGCCAGTTACCACTGCCTGGTTCGCCCACCGCGACTCGCTTGCCTTGTAGATCACTGAATGACTGAATCGATTTTTTGGCGAACAGGTGAATCTCTTCATTGTAAAAGGGGAAAATTAACCGTAGCCGCCCAGCGACCTGCCGCATTTCTGGACTCTCGGAACGGCTGAGAAAGCCCAGGACGTCGGATTGCACAATGCCCAGGGCTGCATTTTCCCGGCTGTTCATACGCTTGATGTTATCAATTGAACCTTGGGAATCTTTGACCACGATATCCAAGCGAACCGTTTTGGCGACCCCGGCAATGTCATTGCCGAATTGAATATAAGTGCCGGTCCGGGAACCCGTCACCATGCCGATTTGTTGATCATTGGCGTTATCGGCGGCGACAGCCGGTACGGTCAGACTGGACAGGAAGAGTAGACAGCCGATCAGTAGACGGTTCATAGAAAAATTCCAGGCAAGTTGGTTCAACGACGCAGCCCCTTCTCTAGGTCTTGCAAGGTCGGATCGAATTGCGATTTCAATTCGTCTTCCAGATTACGCTTGGAGCCGGGTGACGCAGGCGGCGCTGAATGGGGAGATGCCGGGCGCGGTTCCGGGGCTGGGACAGGCTCCGGGG
>JBAQIQ010000200.1:0-7003 GCA_049288935.1 Candidatus Competibacteraceae bacterium | reverse complement strand
GCCGCGACCGCGCGCCATTGTGATCATCAGCGCGCACTGGGATACGGCGACGCCGACGGTCGGGTGTGCTGACCGGCTGGAAACCCTTCACGATTTCTGGGGATTCCCGGAAGAACTCTATACGTTGCGTTACCCGGCCACCGGGTGCCATGAGGCCGCGCAAGATGTGGTTGCAGCGATCCAGTCTGCCGGACTGCCTGTCCAGGTGGACTTGGAGCGCGGCCTCGATCATGGGGCCTGGATTCCGCTGCGCCTGATGTTTCCCGACGCCGACATCCCGGCGATTCCGCTGTCAATCCAGAGTCAGGGCGGGCCGGAAGCCGCTTATCGACTCGGTCAGGCGCTGGCGCCGTTGGTTGACCGGGGTTTCCTGGTCATCGCCTCCGGCAACCTCACGCATAACCTGCGCGATTTCCAGACAGCCCGGCGCAGTGGTGGCCAGACTCCGGGCTACGTGCTTGAATTTACTGCCTGGGTTGCTGAGCGTCTAGCCGCCCGTGATTTTTCCAGCCTGCTGGATTACCGCCGGCAAGCGCCCGGCGCGGTCCAGGCCCACCCCACCGACGAGCATTTATTGCCGCTGCATGTCGCGCTGGGGGCTGCCGGCCACCCGGTCGAGATTCAACGCCTCCATGCAGGCATCGACGATTATGTGATCGCGATGGACGCCTACGCCTTTCTACCCCGGTAAATGAGGAGGTTAACCATGATCCATCACTACACCCGGACGGCAAAAACCCTGCACTGGCTGATGGCCCTGTTGCTGATCGGCTTGCTGGCGCTGGGCTTTTACATGCAAGACCTGCCGCTGTCGCCGCAGAAGCTACAGCTTTATTCCTGGCACAAATGGGCTGGCGTGACCGTTTTTCTGCTGGTGCTGTTTCGCCTGGCCTGGCGCGTCACTCATCGGCCTCCCGCATTGCCGGATCATATGCCCAAGGCCCTGCAGTTCGCTGCCCATGCCGGTCATGCTCTGCTCTATCTGTTGATGATCGTGATTCCGTTGTCCGGTTGGTTGATGAGTTCGGCCAAGGGTTTCCAGACCGTTTGGTTCGGTGTCCTGCCCATCCCGGACTGGGTGGACAAGAATAAAGAGCTGGGTGATTTGTTGCAGATCACTCATGAGACCCTGAATTTGTTGTTCGCAGCGGTGATCGCTGGCCACGTCGGCGCTGCCTTGAAGCACCACTTCATCGACAGGGACGACATCCTCACACGTATATTGCCTGCCCGCTTCACGGAGAAAAAATCATGAAACTGCTTGCGCTTGCGCTGACCCTGGCAGCGACTCTGCCCTTCAGCGCCCACGCCGTTGAATATCATCAGGTCCAGGCCGACCAGAGCGCTATCACGTTCACCTATCAGCAGATGGGTGTAAGCATGGACGGGAAGTTTGGCGACTTTACTGCCCAATTGAGTTTTGACCCAGCCAACCTGGCAGCAGCTAAAGCGACCCTCGACGTTGCTCTGGCCAGTATTGACACCGGCTCCATTGAGGGCAATGAAGAAGTCGCGGGCAAGCCGTGGTTCAACAGCGCAACGTTCCCAACGGCCCGTTTCGTCGCTCATGCCGTCAAGGCGCTCGACGACCGCCGTTACGAAGTCGCGGGCCGACTGACCATCAAGGGCCACACGCAGGAGGTGGTCATTCCGGCAACCTTCACGCCTCAAGGCAATACCGGGGTTTTTGATGGCCGGTTCACTCTTCGCCGCGCCGATTTCGCCATTGGCGAGGGGCCGTGGGCGGCTTTCGATGTCGTCGCCAATGAAATCCAGATCCAGTTCCGTATCGTCGCCCGTTCCGGCGAATAACCTCCTTACCTCAACCGGAGAATCTCCATGAAAAAACTCACCGCTCTCGCCCTCGCCACCGTGACGACGATGACGACCGCCCCAGCACTGGCGGCTCCAGAAACCTATATTCTGGATGGGACCCACACCTATCCACGGTTTTCCTACAGCCACTTTGGCTATTCGACGCAACTGAGCCGCTTCAACAAGACCACCGGCAAAATCGTTCTCGACCAGGAAGCGAAGACGGGTGAGGTCGATATCGTGATCGATACCCGATCGGTTGATACGGGTTCGATCCTTGACGAACACATCCAGGGGGAGGATTTTCTGGACACGGCTCAATATCCAACCGCCACGTTCAAGTCCAATCGGGTGGTGTTTGAGGGCGACCGGCCCGTAGCAGTCCATGGCAACCTGACATTAAAGGGAGTCACTCAGCCGGTGACATTAACGGTGACTTCTTTTCAGGCGATGCCACATCCGATGCTGAAAAAGCCGGCGATTGGCGCTAACGCCTATACCGTGGTCAAACGCTCCGATTTCAATGCCGGCAAGTACGCACCTCATGTCGGCGATGAGGTGCGCATCGACATCGCTGTCGAAGCGATCAAGGACCACTGAACGGCGTCATGCCGCCACCCGTGCTGGGGCGTTGGAAGCCGCATCAAGCGCCCCGCCGCAACTGCTGCCTTGCCCAGCGGTGCAACCGTAGCAGTGGTCAGCGACCCGGATACGGGCGCCGGTCAAATCCCGGTTCAGCAGTTCGTTCAGGTGAGCGCCCCGTGGTCCATTGGCCCCTAGCGGCAGTTTCAACATTTGGTTGAAGTCGCAATCGTAGACATAACCCTGCCAGTCCACGGAAATCAGCTTCCGGCACATCACCCCCGCCAGATTTTCATCCCGATGGGCGGATTTGAGCAGGTCCATATAAGATTTGAATTGCCCTTTGGAGATCAGTTGGCTGCCAAAACGCTGGATTGGCATGTTGGCCAGCGCCAACAGGTGGTTGAAAACGATGCCATAACGGGTGGCTAACTCGTGTTGGTAGGCGGCTTCCAAACCCGCCTGCTCGGGTGGCAGGATGGGGCCTAGCGGGTTGTAAACCAGGTTCAGCGTTAAGCCACTGCCGGGTTGGCCGTAGCCCTGAGCGTTCAGTTGCCGCAATCCGGCCAGGCTGGATTCGAACACGCCCTTGCCGCGCTGCTGATCGACGTTTTCCTCCAGGTAACAGGGCAGGGAAGCGATGATCTCGACCTGGTGGCTGGCCAGGAATCCGGCCAAATCCTCGTGGCCCGGTTCATTGAGAATGGTCAGGTTGCAGCGGTCGATGACGCGAACACCTTGGTAACGGGCGCGGGTGACCAGGGTGCGGAAGTGTGGGTTCATTTCAGGCGCGCCGCCGGTCAGGTCGAGAGTCGTCGCCTGGCGCAATTCCAGGTAGCGCAGCAGCAGTTCCATTGTTTCCCAACGCATTTCCTCAGTCCGCTGGGGGCCGGCGGCAACGTGGCAGTGGGTGCAGGACTGATTGCAGCGATAGCCCAGGTTGGCTTGTACGGTGTCGATACGACGGCGATAAAGGGCGGGAAAGTCGGTTTTTACCAAGAGTGGAAACGTATCGCGCATAGCAGTGCTCTTGCAGTGTTGGGGAGTCTTCCCGACTCCGTCGGATGAGGCTGGCGAATTCTTACACTTTCTGTTCATTCCAAGTTAGATCGTCGGATTTCGAGTCAGGTTCTCCCTTCATCATGTTAGGTGGCGCGGGTTTTTAACTCATGCCATTGTCTTATTAACCCGGTCGCGGTGTGGACGCGATCCCGACGCTTGTGCAGGCTGTATGTTGCGTAGCAGCAAATTTTTGTTGCGTTGCGGAACGAAATCGTCAAGACTGTTGCCGAAAGGACAATGACCCAATGAAGGCAATAGATTCATGACAATTTCAAGGCAAGTTTATACGGTTTGCCCGCACTGCAAGCGGCCTGTAGCCGCACAGCCCGACCAACGCCAGGCCCAGTGTCCGGAGCACGGGTCGATTGTGCCAATGCGTAGCGCTATCGCTAACTTACCCCTCGCGCCCCAGCCACTGCGGTTCGCGCCAGCCACCTGAAGCCGATTCCCGGCCGGTGCATTGGCGTTTCACCACCCCCGATGCCCACATCAAGCTCAAACACCTCTACCCGTCAATTCAGATCGGGTGAGGCACTAGAACGCGATACCCACGATGTGGGTTTCCGCCGTGCCGCTACCGGTTGATGCGGCATGGGTGGCGCTGATCCAGAGGCTTTTCCTGGAATTAACAGCTAACCGGTAAGCGACGAGTTTTTATACCATCATCTAAAAGGGTTTTGAGATAGTGAAACGAAGACAAACCGCTGCCGATTTACCGGTGATCGGCAAATCTCGAGATCGTCACTCGTAGGTCTGATGAATAGCTTGTCGCTTGTTCGGACAGTGCAGGCAGAGTGCTTCTTCAAAAATAGAACTGCATATATGAAGAGCTTGTTCTTGCCAATCGCCGCGATCCACTCGGATTTCTTTAATCCATAAAATCTGATAAAAACTCGGCTTTTGTCATCATAATTCGCTCCTTTATCCTGCTTTATCCTTAACTCTATGTAAATAGGTCAAAGAAAATGCAATGTATCCAAACGATACACATCTGCGTTGGGGTCCACAAGAACCGACGAAGAACCCAATAAATCAAAGAGAGATTTGGAAGAGCGAACACCAAATAATCTTCATCTTTTAATCACAAAAATGTCATGATGAAAAGATTAAATAAAAACCAATAATATCTAATTGATTGCATCACCACTAAAGAGAGGTTTGGGCCGCCATCACCTTAAGATGAGCGATGGCGGTGAATAGAGGAGAAACGGCGCTTATCGCCTCTTTACTCAATGAAGGAGACATACCATGTCTTATCGCACACTGCGCAAAATCGTCGAGCACCAGAAAATGCTGGTTGCCGCCCCGCCGAAGACCTTCGTCTGCGAAGCCGCCCGGTTGATGAAACAAACCCAGGTTGGCGCTCTGCTTGTAGTGGAACACGGTCATCTGGTAGGAATCTTCACCGAGCGCGACGCCCTGACTCGGGTACTGGCCGAAGGGCTAAACCCCGAGACCATTCCGTTGGCCGAGGTGATGACCCTCAATCCAATCACCGTTCATCCAGATCAGTCTTTCATGACCGCCCTGCATCTGATGTACGAGAACGGTTTCCGCCATGTCCCGGTCGCTGAAAACAGCCGGCCATTGGGGATGGTCTCCGCCCGGGATGCCCTGGAAATGGAGGCTGCCGAGTTCGAAACAACCTTACAGCAGCGCGAGCATCTGCGGGCGATTATGGCCTAACGGCGCGAAATGGGGTTGCATGGTTTACAACCCCTCGGTCCTGGCGGAGCGAGTTCGTTCCGCCGGGGCTTTTCCTGTCCAGCGTCGAGTGGCGCGAAACAAGAGCCTTGAGGCGAGATAAAATTGACCTCAAGGCTGGGGGGGTACAGGGAGTTATTCGCCCAACGTCAGCGCCACATGGACGACATCATCGAGGCGTTCCGTCTTCATGGGCAGTCCGCTGCGGGAAAAGACGGCAAGCATGGACCGGTTACTGGCTAATACCTCCGCCTCAAGTCGCGCCACTCTCTTAGCCCGGGCGATTTGGGTGAGGTGTCGCAGGAGGCTGCTCGCGATACCCTGGCCCTGATAGTCCTCCTCGACAGTGAACGCGATTTCCGCGCTCCGCGTGGCACCCGCCTCATACGCAACGTAGCGTGCGCCGCCGATGATGGTTTCCTGTTCTCCCTGCCCAATGGTCACCACTAGGGCGACCGTGTGCTCGAAATCCACCTCGGTGGCGCGCTGGAGTTCCTCGGTGGTCAGTTCGGATTTGTACTGGAAATATCGAGTGTAGATCGTTTCGGGTTCGAGCTCCCGGAAGGCGGCGATGATTCTGCCCTTGTCATCGGGGCGAACGGCCCTGACCATGACTGAAGCACCATCCTTCAGTTGTTCCGGGGTGGCGAAATTGCGAAGATCGAGCATATGCGGCGGGTCCTGATCCAAGCTCCGGGCTTGCGAGGTTGTGGAAGGTTTCCGACGCCTTGCGGCGCCGGTTGCGAACAGAGGTGGCGGGTCTTCGAAAAAGCCGGGACGCAATTAACCCAGAATGTGATAACCGCCGTCGATATACATCACATCGCCGGTGATCATCTTGGCGTAGTCGGTGGCGAGGAAGGCGGTAGCGACGCCCACATCCTCGATAGTGCAAAGCGCTCGCTCTGGCGCGCGTTCGGCAGCCTTCTCCAACAACTCATCGAACCGGTTGATGCCCGAGGCCGCCCGGGTCTTGATCGGGCCGGGGGAAATCGGATGCACCCGGATGCCTTTTGGCCCCAGTTCGGCGGCCAAATAGATAGCTGCGGCTTGAAGCGCTGCTTTCACCGGACCCATGACATTGTAATGCTCGACCACCCGCTCCGCGCCATAGTAGGTCATCGCAAACAGGGTGCCGCCATTCTGCATCAGCGGTTCTGCCAGGTGCGCCATCTCGATGAAGGAATAGCAGGACACATCCATCGCCGCCAGGAATCCTTCCCGCGAGCAATCGACGACTCGCCCATGTAAATCCTCGCGCGGGGCGAAAGCAATGGAGTGCATGGCGATGTCCAGGCGGCCCCAATGCTGGCGGATGGCGTCAAACACCGCCTCCATCTGCCCGTCGACCCGCACATCGCAGGGAAGATACAGTTCCGGGGGAACGTCGAGCGCCTGCGCCAGAGACTCGGTGTAGGGCTTGGTCTTCTCGTTGAGGTAAGTAATCGCGATCTCGGCCCCCATTTTGCGCATGGCGCGCGCGCAGCCGAAAGCAATGGATTGATCGTTGGCAATGCCGAAAATGACAGCTTTTTTGCCTTCCAGGGCAACCGAGGTGATCTTTTCGATCGGATCGTCCTCGGGCGGTGTGTATTGTTCAATAGGCGGTGACATGATGGTTTTCTCCTGCTGAGCAATGAAAGAAGTGGGCTAAGCGGCCGGAAGTTGGTCGCGGACGTGCAGGGCGATCATTAGTTCTTCGTTGGTCGGGATGACCCAGACGGGGACCGGACTGTCAGCGGTCGAAATGCGTGAAACCCCCTGACGGTTGGCCTCCTCATCCATGCGGACGCCGAGCCACTCCGCCCGACGACAAACTCGCTCCCGGATGGGAGCGGAG
>JBAQIQ010000199.1:0-4186 GCA_049288935.1 Candidatus Competibacteraceae bacterium | reverse complement strand
GACCAGCTTTTCGGCCAGTTCCAGCGCTGCGCGGACATCCTCGGCCAGACGCCCGTACAGGCCAGCGGGCGCGAGCATTTGCGCGAGCTGCTGAACCGGGCGAGCGGCGGCGTGGTGTTCACCACCATCCACAAGTTCATGCCGGAAAAGGGCGAGGCGATGGCCGAGCTGAGCGCACGGCAGGGCAGAACATTGTCGTCATCGCGGATGAAGCGCACCGCAGCCAGTATGGATTCGGCGGCAAGGTGAATGAGAAGACGGGCGAGATGTCCTACGGCTTTGCCAGCAACCTGCGCGATGCCTTGCCGAATGCCTCGTTCATCGGCTTCACCGGCACACCCATCGAGAAGACGGACGCGAATACACGGGCAGTCTTCGGCGATTACATTTCCATCTACGACATCCAGCGCGCCGTCGCCGATAAGGCCACGGTGCCGATCTATTACGAGAGTCGGATTTCCAAGCTGAGCCTCAACGCCGCCGAGTTGCCGAAGCTCGACGCGGAGTTTGAGGAGATCACCGAAGGCGAGGATCTGACGAAGAAGGAAAAGCTCAAGACGAAGTGGGCCGCGCTGGAGGCGCTGGTGGGCGATCCGAAACGCATCGCGCTGGTGGCCGCTGATCTGGTGGCGCATTTCGAGAAGCGCCTGCCGTTACGGTATCCATTCGATCGTGCCCAGTTCCCCGGGAAACGCAGCCTTGTCATTGTGGCGCCACTCTACAGACGCTCGGAGCGGGGTTTTCAAGTATTGGGCAAGCCCGAGAGCATATTGCCACGCATGGTTGGCATCCACGCCTTGGACGGAAATGCCGATTTCGGGCACAAAGTGGTAGCCGCTATCGCCGGAGTGGTCTCCTTTTCGGATTTGAGCGTGCGTCACGGTTCTCAAAACCTCAAAGGACTGCGCCTTAGCAAACGCTTGGGTGTGGGCAATACGCACGAGATCATTCCACTTCCGAAACGGCTGGGTGCCAAACGTGCCGCGACAGCGCGTGTGCATTAAGTCAGGGGGATTTACAGGGCTGAACTTCTTTCCGGAAGGTTCAATAGCTGGAGTTGCAGGATTTGGATGGCCATTCGTAGCGATTTTCTGGCCCTCAAAGTGGTCTGCCCACCGCTCAATGACGGAGATTGGGGTCAAGTCCACGAACGGGATGGCGTGTTTTTGGATGCGGGCGAAGAGGCTTTCAGGGATTTCAAGTTTGATGCTCATGTGGGCGACTGTACTGGTGTATGAATGCCATGTCAATATGTATTCCTGTATTTTTGTATCCCTGTATCAGCTCGGCGGCACGCCAACCCGACCTTCGACACCGCCCAAGCGTTTCCACTGGGACCAGTGGACCAGCGGCACGCCGACCGAGCGCCTGCAACTCATCCCCGCCGGACAGGAGCACATCCTCGAACAGGAAGACGGCAAGAAACGCTGGGTGCAGATGGTGACGGGGCTTTCCCGCGCCTTTGCTCTCTGCGCCGCCAGCGATGAAGCCACGGCGATCCGCGACGACGTTTCCTTTTTCCAAGCCCTGCAAGCCGCGCTCAACAAGCAGAGCAGCAGCAACCGCAAGACGCCCGAGCAGATCGACGCCGCCATCCGACAATTAGTGAGTAAGGCCATCACGACCGAAGGCCAGGTGATCGACGTCTTCACCGCCGCCGGATTGCTCAAGCCGGACATCAGCATCCTGAGCGACCAGTTCCTCGCCAAAGTGCGCGGCCTCAAGCACAAGAACGTCGTCGCCGAGCTACTGGAAAAGCTGCTCAAGGACGAACTCAAGGTGCGCTCCAAGCGCAACCTCGTGCAGAGCCAGCTCTTCTCCGAGAAATTGAAGAAGACCCTCAACTCCTACCACAATCGGGCGATCTCTACGATGGAAGTCATCAATGAAAACGCGGGCCAGCATGAAATGGACCGGCCATCCGGTCGAACCTGAAGGAAGGCGGTGTCCGCTTGAGCGAGGGTAATGCCGGTCAGAGAGACTGTCGAAAAACGCCCGTAAGCGTTTGACCAGAAAACCTTATAGCGTTAGCTCTTGCCAACTCTATTATTTTCTAATCAGATAATATAAATGAGTTTTTAGACAGTTTCTTATTTGCGCTGGCGTCGCGCCACCGCATCCCATCCAAACCGACTGGAGACTTCGCCATGAACAAGATGCTAATTGCCACGCTACTCGCCATAGGTTTGTTTGTCGGCATTCTGATTTTGCTGGAAGTGGGCCGCCGGCTCGGCGGCAAGCGACTGGCGCTCGACCCCGAGGGTGCGCGGGCGGGGACCAGCGCGGTCGAGGGCGCGATCTTCGCGCTCGTGGGCCTGTTGATCGCCTTTACCTTCTCGGGCGCGGCCTCGCGCTTCGACGCCCGCCGGGATCTGATCGTCCAGGAAACCAATGCCATCGGCACCGCCTGGCTGCGGCTCGATTTGTTGCCCGCCAGCACCCAACCGGCGATTCGGGAAAGTTTCCGGCAGTATGTCGATTCCCGGCTGGAGGTCTACCGTAAACTGCCCGATATCAAGGCCGCGCAGGCGGAGTTGGCCAGGGCGACGGGGTTACAGGGAGAAATCTGGACCCAGGCGGTCGCCGCCGGGCGATTGGAAGGTGCCCCGCCACCCGCGACGATGTTGTTGTTGCCCGCACTGAACGAAATGATCGACATCACCACCACCCGGACCATGGCGACCCAAATGCACCCACCGATAGTCATCTATGGGATGCTGGTGGGGTTGGCGCTGGCCAGCGCGCTGCTGGCCGGCTATGGCATGGCCGGTGGCAAGTCACGCAACTGGCTGCACATGATCGGTTTCGCCACTGTCATGGCGGTGGCGGTCTACGTTATTATCGACCTCGAATTTCCCCGTCTGGGTCTGATCCGGGTCGATGCCTTCGATCAGGCCCTGGTGGAACTGCGGGCCAGCATGAAATAAATCGGCCATCCGACCAAACCTGAGGGAGGGCAGCGTCCATATTGAGGGAGGGCACTACGCGGTCGGCAAGCCCTGGACCGGCTAAATGATCGACGATCAAACCGTTAAGGAGCACATCAAGAATGAAAATCCCACGATTGTTGTTTGCAATGCCCTTCGCCGCCCTGGCGCTGTTCGGCTGCGCCAGCCCACCCACCGAGCAGCCGGCCGCTTCGGCCTCACCGGTCGCCAGCCCCGCGCCTGCGGTCAAACCCCAGCCCAGGGACGTGTTGAAACAGATGGCGACCTATCTCCGCTCCCTCGATCGCTTCACGGTGCGGGTTGAGAAGACCACGGAATTGATCCTGCCGACCGAGCAGCGCTTGCACGCGGATCAGACCGCAGAGATCGCCGTACAGAAACCGAACCGTCTGCGGGTCGAGTTCCAGAACCTCAGCGGTGGCCGCCAACTGTTCTACGACGGCGCGAATTTCTCGCTCTACACCCCTGCGGCCAAGGTGTACGCGAGCGCCGCCGCCGAGCCCACCCTCGATGCGACCTTGGACCTGCTCGAAAACCGATATCGGATTTCGATGCCGATAGCCGACTTGTTGACCGCCGATCCCCAGAGCCGGCTGGTTCAAAACCTCAAATCGGAAACGTATGTCGGCCGGGTTCTGGTGCGCGGCGTCCCCTGCCATCATCTCGCTTTCCAGACGCCGGAGGTGGATTGGGAACTCTGGATCGAGGATGGCCCCAAGCCGCTGCCCCGCCGCTTGTCGCTGACCGACAAGAGCGTGGCGGGCTCGCCCCACATGACGGTCAGCCTGACCGACTGGAATCTGGCACCGCAGTTCCCCGCCGATTATTTCGCGTTCGCGCCGCCTCGGGACGCCCAGAAAATCACGTTCCTGGCCGATCGGCCAGCAGCCCAGCCGGCTAAAGCGGCCAAATAACCACAGGAGGGCTTCACGATGCATCACACGTTTTCGACCTGCTTGAAGCGGACCCTGTCCGTTGCTCTGATCGTGGGACCGATGCTGGCGCTGGTCAGCGCCGATGTGGAAGCGCGCGGTGGCGGACGCGGTGGCGGTTTTGGCGGTGGCGGACGCGAAGTCAGAGCGCCGAGAGCCAATGTCGGTGGCGGCGGGAATTGGGGTGGGGGCGGGCGCGACTACAACCGCCGGGATGTCAACGTCAACCGCCGGGATGTCAACGTCAATCGCAACGTCAATGTCGATGTAGACAACCACTGGGGTTATGGAGGCGTGGGGGTGGGT
>JBAQIQ010000198.1:0-1643 GCA_049288935.1 Candidatus Competibacteraceae bacterium | reverse complement strand
TGAAAGTGACCGTGGTCGTGTGCGATCATGCGCTAGGATAGGTTGAACTGTCCTTGTCGAGATGAAACTCAGAGGATCATCATGCAAACCCAGTTTATCGTCGCGATCTTTTCGGGTCTTTTTGTGATTTCGAATTCGGTGATGGCCGAAGAGTGCGGTAGTCGATCGGGGGATTCTGTTTATGTCATGGATTGCATTGCAGAGCGTTATAGAGCGGCAGATAAAGAATTAAATGAAATCTACAGCCAAGCGCTGAAATCGCTTTCAGACGAAGTAAAGTGGACCCTGAAAAATGGACCAGGGGCTTAGATAGAATGCCACGCAGTGAATGAGGAGATCGACGTGGCAAGAAAGCAGTTTAGCAGCGAGTTCAAGGCCAAGGTGGCCTTGGAGGCTCTCAAGGGCGAAAAGACCATCGCCCAACTCTCGTCGGAGTACGGGGTGCATGCGACCCAGATCAATGCCTGGAAACAACACGCGCGGGAAAAGCTGCCCGAACTGTTCGGGCGGGCCGGCGGAATGGATGCCAGGCGCTGGGAAGCGGAGCAGGACCGGCTGTACCAACAGATTGGTCGGCTGCAAGTGGAGGTGGACTGGCTGCGAAAAAAGTCCAAAGCGCTGGGCTTGACGTGAACGCCAAGCGGGCCCTGATCGAACCTGGCGCGACGACGCTGAGCCTGCGCCGGCAATGTGCCTTACTGGGGCTGAATCGCTCCAGTTGGTATGCTTCTGGGCCAGCGGCGGGCGACAGCGAGGAGAATCTGCGACTGATGCGCCGGATTGATGAGCTCTATACCGCCTACCCGTTTTATGGCAGCCGCAAGCTGACGGCGGTGTTGCGCCGGGAGGGGCACCCCATCAATCGCAAGCGAGTCCGACGCCTGATGCGCCGGATGGGGTTGGAATCCGTCGCGCCGAAACCCGCGCTCAGTCGGCCGCATCCCCGGCAGGCCGTCTACCCGTACCCGCTGCGGGGGCGGGTGATCGCCCGCACCAATCAAGTCTGGTCGAGCGATATCACCTACCTGCGCATCGAACGGGGGTTTGCCTACCGGGTGGCGGTCATCGACTGGTACAGTCGCCGCGTCTTGGCCTGGCGGCTCTCCAATACGATGGATACGGCGTTCTGCGTGGAGGCGCTGGCGGAGGCGATCCAGCGCTACGGCACCCCGGAGATCTTCAATACCGATCAAGGCAGTCAGTTTACCAGCGAGGCGTTCACCGGCCTGTTGAAGGAGCACCAAATCCGTATCAGCATGGACGGCAAGGGTCGCGCGCTGGATAACATCTTCGTCGAACGCTTGTGGCGCTCGGTGAAATACGAGGAGGTGTATCCTCAGCAGTATCAAAGTCTGCGCGAGGCGCACGCCGGACTGGCGGCTTACTTTCGGTTCTACAACACCGAACGTCCGCACCAGTCACTCGCCAATCGGACGCCGGCCGACGTCTACGATAACGTCCAACCGCTCCAGCGTGCAGCGTGACGAGTCGTTTCTAACCCAGCATGGCTTCTATCTTAAATGACCCCGCCCCTGGTCTTGACTAAGGGGTCCACTTTAATCGACGATTTCTCCCACGGCGTGCTGCGCGCGACGCTGGAGTGGATCGTCCAGGCGATGACGGGGAAAACCCATCCCCTGTTC
>JBAQIQ010000197.1:0-6057 GCA_049288935.1 Candidatus Competibacteraceae bacterium | reverse complement strand
GGACCGCGTCGTTCGAGCGCCCGGTCGGGTTGGCGCAGGGGCAGATTGTCAATCAGCACGGCCAGCCGGCGCGGGGTGGCGAAGCGGCGCACGTGGCTCCAGGTCAGACCGGCTTTTTCCAGGCCTTCGCGGAGACCGTTCTCGAAAGCCAGGGACAGATTCGCCAGAGCCTTCGGCGGGAGTTCTTCAGTGCCGATTTCAATGAGCAGATCGCGGGTGTCGAGATTAGCCATGAGCAGCCTCCTGACGGGTGGCCTGCTGAACCATAGGGAAACCCCGGGCGGCGCGTGCATCGTAATAAGCATGGGCGATGGCCCGCGCCAAGGTGCGGACACGCAGGATGAACCGCTGGCGCTCGGTCACAGAAATGGCCTTGCGGGCATCCAGCAGATTGAAGGTATGCGAGGCTTTCAGGGTCATTTCGTAAGCGGGCAGAGGGAGACCCAGTTCGATCAATCGCTTGCTTTCCGACTCGCAGGCGTCAAAGCCGACGAATAGCGTGGTGGTATCGGCGTGTTCAAAGTTGTAGGTGGACATTTCGACTTCGTTTTGGTGGAACACGTCGCCATAGGTGACGCGCCCCAGTGGCCCGTCGGTCCACACCAGATCAAAGACGCTTTCCACACCTTGCAGGTACATGGCGATGCGTTCGATGCCGTAGGTGATCTCGCCGGTGACCGGTTTGCAGTCCAGGCCGCCGACCTGCTGGAAATAGGTGAATTGGGTGATTTCCATGCCGTTCAGCCAGACTTCCCAGCCCAGGCCCCAAGCGCCCAGGGTGGGCGATTCCCAGTTGTCCTCGACAAAGCGAATGTCGTGGATGAGCGGATCGAGGCCCAGTTCCTTGAGCGAGCCAAGGTAGAGTTCCTGCAAATCCAGCGGCGAAGGCTTGATGACCACCTGATATTGATAGTAGTGCTGCAAGCGGTTGGGATTTTCGCCGTACCGGCCATCGGTGGGACGGCGGGAAGGCTGCACATAGGCGGCGCTCCACGGTTCGGGACCGATAGCGCGCAGGAAGGTAGCAGGGTGGAAAGTCCCCGCGCCGACTTCCATATCATAAGGTTGCAACAAGACACAGCCTTGCCGCGCCCAATAGTCTTGTAAAGCCAGGATCAGTCCCTGGAAAGTTGAAACATCGCGCACGGGCGTCTCCAAAATCCGAAGGGGACCGCTTGGAAGAAGCATCCCCAAGGTTTCTCGTCATGATTGGGGGTTAATTATAGCCCGGCGCTGGGTAGGGATTCATCGGTATTGTTGCAAACGGTCTCTTGCTACCCCCTGCCGCCACTTAACCGGCGTCGGACGCGGACGGCGCTCCGCTCGTCAACTGCGCGTTCAAGCGTTGCTGGACGGCGTTGACCGGACGGGTAAACCGGGCCAGCAGGTCATATAACACCGGCGTCAGAAACAGGGTCAGCACGGTCGAGAGCAGCAATCCGCCGATCACCACCACGCCGATGGCGATCCGGCTCTCCGCACCGGCGCCGCTGGCCAGCGCCAGTGGCAACGCGCCCAGCACGGTGGATAGCACGGTCATCAGGATGGGCCGCAACCGTTGGCTGGCGCCGGCCAGCACCGCCGCCCGCACATCCAGCCCCTGTGCCCGCATCTGGTTAGCGAACTCGACGATCAGAATCCCGTTTTTGGCCATCAGTCCGATCAGCAGCACACAACCGATTTGGCTATAAATATTCAACGACTGGCCGGTCAGCAACAGCGCCAATAACGCCCCGGTCACCCCGACTGGCACGGTCAACAAGATGATGAATGGGTGAATGAAGCTCTCGAATTGGGCAGCCAGCACCAAAAATACGATGAGCAACGCAAAACCGAAGGTGAAGTACAGACTGCCCGAAGTTTCCAAAAACAGTTCAGCGGCCCCGGTAAACGAGATGCGCGCCTCGATGGGCAATTCCTCCGTAGCGATGCGCCGGAAATCGGCGACGGCCCGGCCCAGATCGTAGTCGCCGACCAGTGTGGCCTCAATGGTGATCGACGGCAGCCGGTCGAAGCGGCGCAGCGACAGCGATGAGGACTCTTCGCGTAGATCGACCATCGCGCTCAGCGGCGTCAGTCCGCCACTCCGGTCAGCCCGCACGAAAATGTGGTGTAGATCTCCAGGCTGCCGCCGATTTTGGGCTTGGGCTTGCACGATGACTGCATATTCCCGGCCCCGGTCGATATAAGTGGTGACCTCACGCGAGGCCAGCAAAGTTTGCAAAGTGGCGGCGATGCGCTCGACGGGAACCCCCAACTCATCGGCCAGGGCGCGATTGATTTCGACCCGCAAGGTCGGCTGGCTGGACTCGTAATCGCTGTCGATAGCAGTGAGTCCCGGGTTCTGCCGGGCGCGGGCCTCGATGGCTTCGCTCCAGGCTACCACCGTAGCGTAGTCCGGCCCACCGACCACGAATTGCACGGTCTGCGAACTCGCGCTGCCGCCCAGGCTGGAACGACCGCTGGGCGCCGCCCGCAGGTCGGGAATGTCGCGCAGCAAACCCCGCGTGGCGCTGACGATGGCCTGCTGGCTGCGTTTGCGCTGGCTCCAGTCGGTGAGGCCAATGACCAGAAATGCCTGGTTACGACTGCCGCCCCGGCCCGAGATGGCGAGTACGCGCTGGGCTTCCTGGTGGTCGAGCAGCGGTTGCAACGCCTGCTCGATCTTGCGCACTCCGCCGTCAGTAAACGCCAGCGTGGCGCCCTCCGGGGCGCGGGCGGTAATGAAAAAAACCCCGCGATCCTCGTTGGGGGCCAGCTCCTGCGGCAGACCTTGATACAATAGCCACGCCGCGCCAGTGAACAGCGTGGCAATGGCCAGCACCACCCATGGCATGGCCAGCGCCCCGGTCAGGGCAGCCCGATAACCGCACTCCAGCGCGGTGAATGCCCATTCTGCCAGCCGCATGAAGCGGCTGGGTGGACCGTCGCCACGCCCCAGCAATTGCGAACAGAGCATCGGTGTCAGGGACAGCGCGACGAAGGTAGAGATCACCACTGCCGCCGCCAGCACTAGACCGAACTCCTGGAACAGTTTGCCGATCTCGCCGCCGAGCAAAGACAGCGGCACGTAAACCGCAATCAGCACTGCACTGGTCGCCAGGACAGCGAAAGTCACTTGCCGTGTACCGTGATAAGCGGCAATCAGCGGGGGTTCGCCGTGATCCACCCGACGTTGGACGTTTTCCAGCACCACGATAGCGTCATCGACCACCAGGCCGATCGCCAGAATGAGCGCCAGCAACGTCAACAAATTGATCGAAAAGCCCAGCGCCGCCAGCAGCATGAAGGAGCCGATAATCGACACGGGAATGGTCAGCACTGGGATCAGGGTCGCCTGGACCGAGTAGAGAAAGGCGAAGATCACCAGCACCACCACACCGACCGCCAGCAGCAGCGTCATCACGACTTCCGCGATACTGGCCTGGATGAACAGCGCATCGTCGGTCGCGACGGTCATCTGCACCGACTCGGGTAATTGTGCGCGGATGCGCTCCATTTCGGCGCGCACCCCCGCCGACACCGCCAGGGTGTTGGCTCTGGATTGCCGGATGACGCCAAGGGTCACCGAATTCCGGCCATTGGTGCGCACCAGCGAACTGTCGTCCTCGACGCCCCGCTCCACCCGGGCCAGTTCAAAGAGCCGGATCGGGTAACCCTCACGCTGGACGATGACCAGGTTGCGAAAGTCCTCGACGGTTTTCAACCGACTGGCGATGCGCACCACCAGTTGCCGATAGCTCGATTCCAGCCTGCCCGACGGCAGTTCCACATTCGCCAAGCGCAAAGCGGCCTCCACATCGGTCGTGGTCAGTCCCCGCGCCGCCAGCGCCTCATTATCCAACCACACCCGGATCGCGTATCGGCGGGCGCCATTGATAGTCACCTCACCGACCCCGCTCACCGTGGTCAGGCGATCCACCACCGTTCGTTCGGCCAGATCGGTCAGCTCCTCAGCGGCCAAACGGTCGCTGGTCAGGGAAATGCGCAGTACGGGCTGGCTGTCGCTGTCCGCCTTGACCACCTGCGGCTCGTCGGCCTCGTCCGGCAGGCGATTGGCCACCGAACCGACGGCATCACGCACGTCAGCCGCGGCGCTGTCGATCTCCCGGTCGGTAGTGAACGTCACCCGGGTTTGGCCGACCCCCTCGCGGGAGTTGGATTCGATGCGCTGAACGCCGTCGATCCGGGCCACCGCGCCCTCAATGATCTCGGTAATTTCCGTATCGATGATCGCTGGCGCCGCGCCGGTGTAACGGGTGGTGATGGTGACTACCGAGGCGTCGATATCCGGCAGTTCGCGCACCGGCAAATCCCGCAGGGCCATCACGCCACCCACGACGATCAGCAGGCTGATCACGAGAGCAAAGACGGGTCGCTTGATGAACAAATCAGATAGAAACATGTCGGTTCTGCCGGCTCAGGAGGGTTGCCGGCGGCTCGCGTCGCCGGACTCGGAACGCGGTAGGCGCTGGCCGACGGTACGAATTGGCGCTTTATCGCGCAGCGACTGCTGGCCTTTGATCACGACTTCGATATCCGGCCCTAATCCAGCGGACACCTCGACGGCCGCATCGCGCCGTTGGCCGAGGGTAATGGCGGTCCGGGTCACCGCGCCGGCGGCGACCACATAAACGTAGCTTTGCCCCCCCTCGGTAATGACGGCTTCTTCTGGAACCAGCACGGCGGCCTGGCGTTCCGCGACGGTGAGCTGAACGGCCATGAACAGTCCGTCCGGTAACAGTGCGTCGGAGTTGGGCAGTTCAGCCCGGACCCGGAACGCCCGCGTGGTCGGCTCGATGCGGGTATCCACTTCACGCACCGCGCCGCTGAACGTTCGGCCCGGGAAGGCAATGCTGGTAGCGGTGACCGCCTGACCGATTTTGACCATGTTGAAATAACGTTCTGGAATCCGAAATTCCAGTTCGATGGTTGCCAAATCATCGAGAGTCGTCAGCACGGTGCTGGAATCAACGTAAGCGCCGAGATTGATATTACGCAACCCGACGACTCCGTTGAATGGCGCCCGGACGCTGCGCTTTTGCCACTGGCTGCGCGCCGCCGCCCGTCGCGCCTCGGCCATCCCGAACCGGGCGCGCAGTTCGTCCAGATCCGCCGCCGATAAAAGATGACGGGCGCGCAGTGACTCAGCGCGTGTCATTTGGGCGCGCAGATTGGCCAGTTCACTTTCGGCTTCATGCACCGCTGCCTGCTCACTGGCGCTATCGAGTTCGACCAATACCGCGCCGGTCTGGACCCGCTGGCCGGTCTCGAAGGCGATGCGCGTCACCAGACCCGATACGCCGGGGGCGATCTGGACAGAACGGGCCGCACGGGTAGAGCCTACCGCAGACACGGTTTCCGTCACCGCACCGAGCCGCGTCATGGCGGTTTCGACCACGACGGGACTGCTCTGCCGCGCTGCCGGCGCATGGCCGCTATCCGATAGTTGACTGCTGGCGATCCAGTAACCGCCGCCCGTTAGCGTGGCCAGCAGGGCAACAATGCCGAGTTGAGGGAGTAGGCGCATGGGTGAAATTCAGTCAGAGTGAAGTCGATAACCCGAGGCGGGGCATGGGAGTACTCTCCAAGAGACCCGGTGGTTGAGAAAAGGTTACCCGTGGTCGGCTGTCAAGGCGCTGAAGATGGAAAATCCAAAAGAAAAAACCGGCTTAATCACCGGCTTTTTATCGCGCACATCATCAACGCCAGCATTCGGTCACTGATTCTGATCCCGTTACGCCTCTTAGCCCGGTATTGGTCAGGGTGAGCGTTCCGCAGACGTCGCTGCTTTGCACGCCAGTCGGCGCCGCCTCCAGCCTAAAGGTCGTCGCCGCCAGGTTGGCCAGCGTGATGTTGTAAAACTTTGGAGTGCCTTCCTTGGGGGGATGCTTGCAGGGGGGCAGGCAGCGCAACCGCGGCGCCCGCACACCCCGCAGCCGTTCGCCGATTGCTGTAACAGAAGTTCTCGGTGTAAAACCGCTCCATGAATTGGGCTGCTTCCGCCATGACGGCTTTGGCGTCCGCCCGCCGCGATTTGCGCACACTGTCCTGGTA
>JBAQIQ010000196.1:0-7118 GCA_049288935.1 Candidatus Competibacteraceae bacterium | reverse complement strand
GTGCAGGTGCGCCTGCAGGATGGAGCGACAGTGACTTTTCAGCAGGCGCTTCCCGAAGATGTGATCGCCTGGCCGGCCCGCTTGTTACTCATCCTGGTGGTGCTGCTGGCGTCCGTAGCGATCCTGTCCGCCTGGGCGGTGCGCGCCTTGACCCGCCCGCTGACCGTACTGGCCAGTGCGGCGGCGGAATTGGGCCGCGACATTCACCGTCCACCGCTGGTCGAAATCGGGCCGCTGGAAGTGCAACGCGCTGCCCATGCGTTCAACACCATGCAGGAGCGGCTGATCCGCTATCTCGAAGATCGCAACCGCATTCTCGCCGCCGTATCCCACGATCTGAAAACGCCCATTACCCGGTTGCGACTCCGCGCTGAACTGTTGGAGGATTCGCCACTTCGGGAAAAATTTCAGGCAGATCTTGATGATATGCAGCGGATGGCGCAGGCGTCCCTGGATTTTCTGCGCAGCGGCGAGGAGTCCGAAACCGTTGTACCCGTCGATATCAACGCCCTGCTGGATTGCCTGCGGGAGGATGCGGAAGACGCTGGTTATGAGGTGCGGATGATCGGCGCCGCCCGCCAGCCGTTGCGTTGCCGGATCTTGGCGTTGAAACGTTGTTTGACTAATCTGGTGGATAATGCGCTGAAGTATGGACAAGACGCAGAAATCCAGGTCGCTGATCAACCGGATCGGTTGACGCTGACGATTCGTGACCATGGCCCCGGCATCCCCGACACTGAGTTGGAGCGGGTGTTTGAACCGTTTTATCGGCTGGAAAATTCACGCAACCGTGACACCGGTGGTACGGGTCTGGGGCTGAGCATCGCCCGCAACATCGCCCGCGCTCACGGCGGTGAATTGACCTTGCGCAATCACCTCACCGGTGGGCTGGAGGCCGTGCTGGAAGTGCCACGCTAATGATAGAGTGTGAGTGTCTTGAGTTTCTCCACCTGCTAAAAAGGGTTCGGCATGAACATCCAACTCCGCCCCATGCTGTCCACTATGGCCGGTTTTGTCGCGGTGCTGCTGGTCATTTGGGGGGTAAACCGCTGGGTCGTTCAGCCGGCCTTCGTGGAACTGGAGCAGGTGCATGCCCTGGAAGATAGCGCACGGGTGCGGGTAGCGATTCAGAGAGAGCTGCGGCAACTGGACTACATATTGGGCAATTGGGCTGAGTGGGACGACGCCTTCGCCTTCGCGGCGAACCACGATCCCGGTTTCATCCAGTCCAACCTTGGCGATTGGGGTGTACTGGAAAAAAATTCCCAATTAAATCTGTGCGTCATCCTCGACCGCCAGGGGCAACGCCTGTACAGCGGCGGCTATGATGCCGACTTGGGTGGAGCGGTGCTCCCGAGTGCGTTTGCGGGCGACCCGCCGACGGTCTGGGCTATGCTCCGCTCCGGACTGGAACAGGAAGAAGCACGCACGGGCCTCTGGCGCACCGAACATGGACTGCTACTGCTGGCGGTGCGCCCCATTCTGACCACGCAGGGCGCGGGGCCAGCGCGCGGCCTGCTGGTCTTCGGTCGATTCCTGGATGAGTCGCAGCGGCGAGCGCTGGCGGAACAGGCGCAGGTCGCTTTCGACCTGCTACCAATGGATGATCCACGTCTGACGGCGGACGAACAAGCCTTTTGGCAGACGCTCCCGGCAAACAAGCCTACATTGCGTCCGGGGCCAGGGGGCGTATTGTTCGTATACGAGGCGATTCCGGATCTGACGGGCCAACCCGTCGTTCTGCTGCGCACCCCGGTTTGGCACGCCATTTCCACGATAGCGCAGCGCACCAGCCGCGCTCTAATAGGTGCTCTGGGGCTGGCCGCCCTGACCCTGTTGCTCGGCCAGTCCTGGTGGTGCAGCCGAATTCGGGAGGGCAAAACAACAGCCATAGCGTCAGCCTGGGGCGCCGCTACCCTGGTGGCCCTGATCGGCCTGACGCTGACGGTCGGTTTGCGTTGGGAACTCCATCGGCAGAATCTGCTTACCCCAGGCGACTTCTCGATTGAACTGGCGGGTGGCGCAATCACACTGCTGCTGGCGCTGTACCTGTTCGCGCTGGTCTCTCAGCGGTGGCGGGCCGAAACGTTGGCGACGGTGCGCACCGCCGAATTGCAAGCCAGTGAAGACCGGTTCCGCCGTATCGTCGATCACGCACCCTTCGGCTTTCATTTCTACCGGCTGATGCCGAATGACCAATTGATGTTTGAGGGCGCCAACCCCGCCGCAGACACCCTCCTGAAGTTCGCGCATGCTCCATACGTGGGCCAACCCCTGGAAGCCTTTCTCCCTGGGCTGGCCTCCACCGAAATCCCGGGCATCTACCGCCGATTGGCGCACGAGGGCCGGACGCCCATCCGGAAGGTGGTGGAGTATCGGGATCACCACATCGCCGGCAGTTTTGAGATTATCGCTTTCCAGACGGCGCCGGACGCCATCGCTATCGCCTTCACCGACGTCACCGAACGCCAGCGTACCCAGGAGCGTTTGCGCCAATCCGAGGAGAAATTCACCAAGGTCTTCCTCACCACACCGAATGTGGTGGTTATTTCCCGGATGCAGGATGGGTTATTGCTGGACGTCAATCCCGGCTTCGAAGCAATCACGGGGTACAGCCGGGCCGAAGCGGTCGGTCGCACCACGCTGGAACTGGGGCTATGGGTCGATCCCGCCGACCGGGACCGGCTGGTGGCCGATCTGCGCTTGTACGGCCAAGTGCTCTATCGCGACTTCGCCTTCCGGCGCAACGATGGCAAAGTACGCATCGGCCAGCTTTCCGCACGGCCCCTGGTCGTCGATGACGAATCCTGTCTGTTGTTCATCATGCAGGATATCACCGAACGCCAACAGGTTATGGCGGAACTGCAGCAACGCGATCGTCTGCTGCAAGGGACGGCGGATGCGATGGGGCTGCTGCTGTCTGGCCACGATCTGAACGAAGCCATCAATGGGGCGTTGGCCACGCTGGGGGCCGCCGCCGCCGCCGACCGGGTGTATATCATCGAAAATCATCCTGGCCCAGCGACTGGCGCCTTGCTCTTGAGCCAGCGCTATGAATGGTGCGCCCAGTCAGTGGTTCCGCAAATCGATAACCCCGAATTCCAGAATTTGCCCTACGACGTTTTTTCGCAGCGCTGGCGCCATACCCTGGCGGCCGGCGGTGCTGTCAAGGGCCTGGTGCGCGAGTTTTCCGATTCAGAACGCGCCGTTTTGGAACCGCAGGATATTCGCTCGATCCTGGTGTTGCCGATTTTGCTTGACGGCGACTTCTGGGGATTCATCGGCTTCGATGATTGCCACACGGATCGGGTTTGGATGACGGTCGAGGAAAATATCCTGCGCACCGCCGCTGCAGCGCTCGGCCATGCCTATGTACGTCAACAGGCGGAAACCGCGCTCAGAGAGAGCGAAGAACAGTATCGGACACTCGTCGACAATCTGAATATTGGCGTGTATCGCACCACCGGCACTCACGGGGGATGGTTCCTGCAAGCAAACCCGGCCATCATGCAAATGTTCGGCTATGACTCCGAATTAGATTTTTTCCAGGTCAAAGCGTCAGACCTGTGCGCTAACAAGGAGGAACGACACAGCCTCATCACCGAGATCCTGAGCCAAGGCCAGGTGACGAACAGGACATTGCACCTGCGCCGTAAGGATGGCGCCACATTCTGGGGCGCCGTCACCGCACGCGCTGCTTACGATCCTCAAGGCCAGATCAAATGGTTGGACGGGGTTATCGAAGACATTACTGAACGCCAGCGCACGGAAGCGCGTCAGCAATTGGCGGCAGCGGTGTTTGAAGCGGCGCGGGAATCTATCATTGTGACGGATATCGAGGGCCGCATTGTTGCTGCGAACCCAGCATTCACCACCTTGAGCGGGTACACAGAAGCTGAGGCGCTAGGGCAAAATCCGCGCTTGCTCAAGTCTGGACGCCAGTCAGAAGCTTATTACGCGACTATCTGGCAGACCCTGGCGCAGGAAGGCGCCTGGCAGGGCGAGTTCTGGAATCGGCGCAAGGATGGCGAGCTTTACCTGGTGCTGGCCACCATTAGTCAAGTGCGCGACGCAGCGGGCAGGCTTGCCTACTACGTGGGGATTGCTACCGACCTCACCCAGCAGAAAGAAGCCGAGCAGCGCATCGAGCGCCTGGCGTATTACGATACCCTCACTGACCTCCCCAACCGGACACTGCTGGCCCAGCGGGCGGCGCTGGCGCTGGCGCTGGCGGCGCGCCGGCGTGAGACCCTGACGGTGTTGCTGCTCGACCTGGATCGATTCAAGGAGGTCAATGACGCCTTGGGTCATGCGGAAGGCGACACCCTGTTGCTACAGGCGGCAGCCCGCCTGCAGACGGTCACCCAAACGGAAGATACGGTGTGCCGACTGGGGGGCGATGAATTCGCGTTACTGCTGCCAGATGTTGACCAGGAGGGCGCACTGCGGGTGACGAGCCAACTGATGGCCGCATTTCGTCAGCCGTTCAACATTGCGGGGCACTCATTACCGGTCACTGTCTCGATAGGGATTGCGCTTTATCCGCACGATGGGGCGGATTTCACCGAATTGCTGAAGAACGCCGATACAGCGCTCTACCGGGCGAAACGGGAAGGTGGCAACACCTGGACCTTTTATACCCGCCAAATGAATGTGGCCACCTTCGAGCGGCTCGTGATGGAAGGGGAGTTACGCCAAGCCATTCAGACGAATCAATTACGCGCCTATTACCAGCCCAAGGTGCGTCTGTCTGACCGGAGCGTGGTTGGGGCCGAGGCGCTGGTGCGCTGGCAGCACCCCGAACGCGGACTGATTCCGCCGGGGCAATTCATCCCGGTGGCGGAAGCCAGCGATTTGATCGTTGAACTGGGCGACTGGATGCTTGCTGAGGTTTGCCGGCAACTGGCCGCTTGGCGTCGGCAGGGCTGGCCACTCTTGAAGGTTGCGGTCAATCTGGCGGCCCGGCACTTTCGTCGACCGGGGTTGGCCGATCAGGTTCAGAATTTGTTGGTGGTCGAGGGTTTGCCGTCTTCAGTGCTGGAGCTGGAACTGACTGAATCCACTCTGCTGGAGGCCAATGCGTACACCGCCGATACGCTGAAGCAACTGAAACAGTGCGGCGTCGGTCTGGCCCTCGACGATTTCGGCACGGGTTACTCCAGTCTGAGCTATCTCAAGCGCCTACCGCTCACGGCTTTGAAAATTGACCAGAGCTTTGTGCGCGACCTGGTCATCGACGCTGACGATCGCACTCTCGCCGCCACCATTGTGGCTCTTGGCCACCAAATGGAACTCGAAGTGGTGGCCGAAGGGGTGGAAACCGAGGAACAGCGCCAGATTCTGCTGGAGCAGGGTTGTGACCTGGCCCAGGGCTATTTGTTCGCCCGCCCGCTGCCCGCCGACGAGTTCGCTACCGCTTGGCTGGCGTCAGCGCCCCAGCGGTTGGTCTAAGGCGCGCCGCCCTCAATTCCGAGGCTCCATGGCCTTTTTTCGCACAACCCTTGCCAACCGGGCTTTCTTTGGGTAATCTTCCGCGCCTATCGCTTAGGCGCGTAGCTCAGTTGGTTAGAGCACCACCTTGACATGGTGGGGGTCGTTGGTTCGAGTCCAATCGCGCCTACCAGGTTATTACAGGTTGCAAAGCGGAATGGTTTGCCAAAGGGCGCGTCTTCCTTCCAAAAGAAGGGTATAAAGGCGCGCCCTTTACTATTTCCCTGGAAAGGCAGTTACTGGATCAAGAGAATTGCAACAATGCCGACGATCACCCTTCCCGATGGCCATCAGCGGGTTTTCGACAACCCGGTCAGCGTCCGAGATGTCGCCGCCGCGATCGGTCCTGGTTTGGTCAAATCCGCTCTGGCGGGCAAGGTTGATGGCCAATTGGTCGATATCTCGCATGTTCTAAACCAGGACGCAAACCTGGTGATCATCACCGAGCGCGACCCTGAAGGACTGGAGGTTATCCGTCACTCCTGCGCCCATCTGTTGGCCCACGCGGTCAAACAGCTCTATCCGACTGCCCAGGTCACCATCGGCCCGGTCATCGAAAACGGGTTTTACTACGACTTTGCCTTTGAGCGCACGTTCACCCCCGACGATCTGGAGCGCATTCAGGCGCGCATGGAGGAACTGGCCACCCAGGATATTCCGGTGGAGCGCTCGGTGATGTCGCGTGATGAAGCTGTGGCATTCTTCCGCCAGATGGGTGAGGAGTACAAAGCGCAGATCATCGCTGACATTCCGTCTGACCAAGCGATTTCGCTCTACCGGCAGGGTGATTTCATCGACCTGTGTCGCGGCCCGCACGTTCCCTCAACGGGTAAAATCAAAGCATTCAAGTTGATGAAGGTGGCCGGCGCTTACTGGCGCGGCGATTCCCGCAACGAAATGCTGCAACGCATTTACGGCACGGCCTGGACTGACCAGAAAGCGTTGAAAGCCTATTTGCGCCGGTTGGAAGAGGCCGAAAAGCGCGACCACCGCAAGGTCGGCAAGGCGCTTGACCTGTTCCACGTCCAGGAAGAAGCGCCGGGTATGGCGTTCTGGCATGACCGGGGCTGGCGCATTTATGTTGAGGTGCAGAACTACATCCGCCAGATGTTGCGTGAGCATGACTATCAGGAAGTGCATACCCCACAGATCATCGACCGCAGCCTGTGGGAGCGCTCCGGGCATTGGGAAAAATTTCGCGCCGACATGTTCACTACTGCCTCGGAAAACCGCGACTATGCGGTCAAGCCGATGAACTGTCCCGGCCACATCCAGATTTTCAATCAGGGGCTGAAGAGCTACCGTGACCTGCCGCTACGGATCGCCGAATTCGGCTCCTGCCACCGCAACGAACCCTCCGGCACCCTGCACGGGCTGATGCGGGTGCGCAACTTCGTGCAGGATGACGCCCACATCTTCTGCACCGAAGAACAGATTCAACCGGAAGTCACCGCGTTCATGGATCTGCTGTTCGAGGTTTATGCCGATTTTGGCTTCACCGAGGTACAGTTGGCTCTGGCGACCCGTCCCGAAAAACGGGTCGGCAGCGATGATGTATGGGACAAAGCCGAAAAAGCGCTGGAACTGGCCCTCAATCGCACCGGCCAGCCGTGGACGCTCAAGCCCGG
>JBAQIQ010000195.1:0-4547 GCA_049288935.1 Candidatus Competibacteraceae bacterium | reverse complement strand
CGAAACAGGGTGTGCAGGGTTTCAAATTGCAGGCGGTGAACGCCCAGCCGATCAGTGATCGACAGCAGGCGGCTATGCGTTTGCGGATGCAGCCCACCATCGGCGTAAGCGATGCTCAGCAGCAACTCCAACCATTGTTGCAACATCGCTGGGTGATCGCGGCAGGCGTGTTGAAAGCTCGTAACCGCAGCGTCTACGGCGAAGATCGGCTGCTTACCTTCCGTGAACCAGTTCATCGCCGATTGCCGCTGACCCGCATTCAGTTGGAGGTGATCCATGATGGCGCGGGCGGCGGTGATTTCCTGTTCCGAGACGCGACCATCGGCTTTGGCAATATGGCCCATCATCTGGAACGCTGTAGCGTGAAACACCTGTTGCGCATGGTCGCGGCCCAGGGCTTCTGGCTCCGCAGTGGTTTTCCGTTGGCCCTGATCGAAATTATGACCCATCGCCGCCCCCATCAGCGCACCCAGTGGCCCGCCGACCATAAAGCCAAAAGCTCCGCCAAACAGTTTTCCCAACATGCTGGATCAAGACCTCGTTTGCCGCTGGCGCAGTTCAGGACTTTAAGTACCGCTCGTCGTCATAAGTTTTCAGCCAGTCAGGCCGCAGGCCGATCAGCGCGGTGATCGTCATCCCGTTGAGCAGACCTTCCGGGAATAAATACAACGGCAGGAACGGCAGGTAGTCGTTACTGATACGGGCGAAAGTATAAGCTTCGGTTACGACGAGCAAGGTGACTAGCGCCAGCACCGCCGCGCCTGCGGCCAGCATGGCGTTAAAGAATGCGCACAGAAAAATATAGATGAACAGGTGGTGAGGTAGGTAACGGTCAACGAGCCAATACACGCCATAACTGACCGATACGGGCAGGATGCCCAGCAGCAGGGCATTCATAGCCAGCGCCGCCCAATCGTCGCTGATGACCGTGACCGCCGCCATGATCAGACTGGCGCCAATCACCCCCAGCGACCAGCCACACATCAGGGTGTACACGGTCACACCCAGGAGATGAAACCCTAGCGCCGGCCGGACGCCCACTTCGAAAATCCACATCAGAAACAGCGCGGCCGAAGCGCCCAGAAACACCTGCTGAATCCTGGAATCAGCCAGGAACGTCCGCCACGGCGCGGCGCGCAGGGCCTGCAATACGATCAGCAGCCAGACAAAATAGGCGAAGAAGAGGAGATCTGCAGGCAGCAATGAGTCAGTCAGGTTCATAGCTTGAAGCATACCGCATCTGGCGAGTGCGTGGCGTTGCGAAATATCGGAGTGATTTTGGCATTACAATGCAGGGCTTGATGCTGACTTTACTCCAGGAGCCGCTCCATGTCCGTCGCTGATACCGCCGCCTCGCCCGAAATTGCCAGTCTGCCGCTCATTTATCGCGGCAAGGTCCGCGATTTATACGCGGTGGATGACCAGCATTTGCTGATGGTCGCCAGTGACCGGTTGTCAGCCTTCGATGTCATTCTGCCCACGGCGATTCCCGGCAAGGGCGCGGTGCTGACATCAGTCTCGAACTTCTGGTTCGGCCGCACCCGCCACATCGCGCCGAATCACCTGCAACTGGCGGAGAAGACGCTGGAGCAGGCGTTGCCCGATGCATCCGAGCGGCTGCGGACCGCCGGGCGAACCGTTGTGGCGCGGCGGCTGAAGGGACTGCCGGTGGAAGCCATCGTGCGCGGTTATTTGATCGGTTCCGGCTGGAAGGATTACCAGCGCACCGGAAAGGTCTGCGGAATTCGCCTGCCGGAGGGATTACGGCTGGCGGAACGGTTGCCGGAGCCGATTTTCACGCCGTCTACCAAAGCGGCGCTGGGCGCGCATGACGAGAATGTCAGTTTCACGCAGATCGCGGCGACGATAGGCCAGGCATTGGCGGAACAGGTGCGGGAGATCAGCCTGCGGTTGTACCAGGAAGCCGCTGAGTATGCGCTGGGCCGGGGCATCATCATCGCTGATACCAAATTCGAGTTCGGATTGAACGAGGAGGGTCGCTTGGTGCTGATGGACGAAGCGTTGACCCCGGATTCCTCCCGGTTCTGGCCGGTGGATGGCTATCGGCCCGGTGTCAACCCACCGAGCTTTGATAAGCAGTTCGTGCGCGATTATCTGGAAACGCTGGATTGGGACAAGCAACCACCGGGACCGGAATTACCCCCGGAGATCGTACAGAAGACGGTTGCCAAATACCGCGAGGCGTTGGAGCGACTCACCCGGTAACTTCACTGCAACGCCGCCTCCAGCGTCGGCCATACGTTCTCCAAAATCCGCACCTGCGCCTCAGCGCGTGGGTGCAGGCCATCATCCTGAATGAGCGCCGGGTTGCCTGACACCCCATTTAACATGAACGGAATCAATGGGAGCCTATACTTGTTGGCCAATTCGCTGAACGTTGCCTGAAACTTTTGCGTGTACAACGGGCCATAATTCGGCGGAATCCGCATTTCCGCCAACAGCACCTTGGCGCCAGCCTGTTGCGATAACTCAATCATCTTCGCCAGGTTATGGCTCGTGATCATCGGCGGCTGGCCGAGTAAGCCATCATTGGCGCCCAGCTCCAGGATGACCAGTTCGGGACGATGCTGTTGCAGGACAGCGGGCAACCGGCTCAAGCCACCGCTGGTGGTTTCGCCGCTGATGCTGGCGTTGACGATGCGATGCGGGTAGTTGCGTTCCGCCAACCGGTGTTGCAGCAGGCTGACCCAGCCGCGCTCGGCGGGCATGCCGTAAGCGGCGCTCAAGCTGTCGCCAAAGACCAGAATCATGGGCGCTTCAGCCCGCACCGGGACGCCGGACAGCACCGCCAGCCAAAACATCAAGATCGGTAGCCATCGTGAGCAATTCGTTTTCATCATCGGAGAATGTGGCCATGCGCGTGGATTATGAGCAGGAAGCGGGAAGTGGCGTAAGCGTAGCCGCCGCGCCGGCATCGGACAACCCGGTCACCATCATCCAGGTCGAAAATCTGGGGAAACAGGTGGCCAGCCCTGAAGGGCCACTGGTCATTTTGGACGATATCCATTTCAGTATCGCCAAAGGGGAAAGCGTCGCGGTGGTTGGCGCATCCGGTTCCGGCAAATCGACTTTGCTGGGTTTATTGGCTGGTCTGGATGCGCCGACTCAGGGTCGGGTGTGGCTGGCCGGCGTCGATTTGAGCCGCTTGGATGAGGATGGCCGCGCTTTATTGCGGGCGCAACGTGTTGGCTTCGTGTTTCAGTCCTTCCAGCTACTGACCGGTTTGACCGCCCTGGAAAATGTCATGTTGCCGCTGGAGCTGGCCGGTCAGCCCGACGCCCGTCGGCAAGCGCTGGATTTATTGGAACGGGTTGGCCTCAAAGCCCGCGCCCGGCATTATCCCACGCAACTGTCGGGCGGCGAACAGCAGCGGGTGGCCTTGGCGCGGGCCTTTGCCGGTAACCCGGATGTGCTGTTTGCTGATGAACCCACCGGCAATCTCGACCAGAAGACAGGCCATCGCATCGTCGAATTGCTGTTCGCGCTGAACCGGGAACAGGGTGCGACGCTGGTGCTGGTCACGCATGATGCTGAATTAGCCGCTTATTGTGACCGGATTTTGGAACTGGATGACGGGCGGTTGCGCCCGCCGCCCGCACAGCAGTCGGGAGGCGTCTGAAATGCCGCGCACAGCCACCGCGCCTTTTTCTGAACAAGAATCTCCGAATTGGCGCAACGTGAGCCGCATGGCCTGGCGGGCGCTACGTCGCGACTGGCAGTCCGGTGAATTGCGAGTGCTGGCGATCGCATTAGTGATCGCTGTCGCTAGCGTCGCCGCCGTCGGCTTTTTCACCGACCGCATCCAGCAGGCGATGGAACGCAAGGCCAGCGAACTGCTCGGTGCGGATTTGGTCATTGCGGCGTCACGCCCGATTCAGCCGGAGTTAGCGCAGGAAGCACAGCGACGGGGCTTACAAACGGCGGAAACCCTGAGTTTTCGCAGCGTGGCGTTGGCCGGTGAGATAACACAACTGACCGAGGTCAAGGCCGTCGGTCCCGGCTATCCGCTGCGCGGCGCATTGCAGATCAGCGCCGCCCCGTTTGCGCCGCCGCAAACCGTGGTGGTCATTCCCGGTCGCGGTCAAGTCTGGCTGGACGAGCGGTTGATCCAGACGCTCGGTTTAAAAATGGGCGATACCGTGCATCTCGGCGCCCGCGAATTTTCGCTGGAACGGGTGTTGGCTTATGAGCCGGATCGGGCGGGTGACCTGTTCAGCATTGCGCCGCGCCTGCTGATGAATCTGGCGGATATACCTGCGACTGAACTGGTGCAGCCGGGCAGTCGGGTGGAATACCGCCTGCTGCTGGCCGGTGAACCGGTGGCGCTGGCTGATTTCAAGACTTGGGCAAAAGCCCGGCTGGCGGAGGGGGAAAGCCTGCAAGGGGTCCGCGACGCCCGCGCTGAACTGCGCTCGGCCCTGGATCGAGCGGAGCGCTTTCTGAATCTGGCGGCGCTGGTGAGCGTGATCCTGGCTGGGGTCGGCGTCGCCATCGCCGCTCGCCGCTTCGCCGCCCGCCACTGGGAC
>JBAQIQ010000194.1:0-3633 GCA_049288935.1 Candidatus Competibacteraceae bacterium | reverse complement strand
CGAACAGGGACCCCCTTTGCGATAGTGCGATCCGTTGATGGGGGGCGCGGGTTTCGCTCTGCTGGTGGCGTAGGGAGGGCGTAGCCCGACCGGAGGCGCGCGCAGCGCAAAGCATCTTTTAATTGATCGCCGCTGGGGCGGATCAGCTTCGGTTTTTGAAGCGCCAGCTGTCATTGCCGGTCTCGACGATGTCGCAATGATGGGTGACGCGGTCGAGGAGCGCGGTGGTCATCTTGGGATCGCCGAACACGGTGGGCCACTCGCCAAAGGCGAGGTTGGTGGTGATGATGACGCTGGTCTGCTCATAGAGTTTGCTGATCAGGTGGAACAGCAGCTGGCCGCCTGATCGGGCGAACGGCAGATAGCCCAGTTCATCGAGCACGATCAGATCGAGACGGGATAGCTGGGCGGCGAGAGCGCCACTCTTGCCGATCCTGGCCTCCTCTTCGAGGCGGGTCACCAGATCGACCGTGTTGAAGTAGCGGCCTCGGGCCCCGGAGCGCACAACGTTGGCGGTGATGGCGATGGCCAGATGGGTCTTGCCGGTGCCTGTTCCGCCGACCAGGACGATATTGCGCCGTGCGGGCAGGAACGCGCCGCTGTGCAATGAACGCACAAGCCCCTCGTTGATCGGGGTACCCTCGAACCGGAAGGCGTCGATGTCCTTCACGACTGGCAGCTTGGCAGCGGCCATCCGGTATCGGATCGACGCGGCATGACGATGCGTCGCCTCCGCTCGCAGGAGATCGGTCAGTATCTCCATGGTGGTGCGCTGGCGCTGAAGGCCGGTGGTGACGGCATCGTCGAACGCGCCCGCCATGCCCTTGAGTCCAAGCCCGCGCATGGCCTCGATCATATCATGCCGCTGCATCGAAGGTCCTCAGCTGGTCGTAACGGGCACAGTCCGCGATCGGAGGATGGCGCAGAGCGCTATCCTCGGAGGTGATGATCGTTAGCGGACGCGGCGGTTCCCGGCGTCGTGCCAGGATGTTGAGGATCAGGTCGTCGCTCGCCGTGCCCGTCGCCAGTGCCTCACGCACAGCGGCTTCGACAGGCTCCAGGCCATCGGTCAGTACGGCCGACAGTACACGGACGAACCGGCGATCGGCATCGTCGCCATTACCCAGCTTGCGGCGCAGGCGGGCAAGCGCCGGTGGCAGATCCCAGTCCTGGAAGGGGGCACCGTTCCGCAACGCGCCAGGCTTGCGGGCCAGCACCGGCAGATAATGCCAGGGGTCATAGATCGTGCGGTTGCGCCCAAAGTAGCGAGGATGTTCAGCGACAACCTCTTCGCCGCAGCGAACGACGATGCGGTCGGCATAGGCGCGGACCTGCACCGTGCGTCGTGCCACCGTCGAGAGCACCGAGTAGCGGTTGCGGTCGAAGCTGATCAGGCAGGTGCCGGTCACGGCATGCTCACTCTCATTGAAGCCGTCGAACGGTCCCAGCATCGGCTGCAGCGCAGATCGTTCTATCTCCAGCACCTGCGCCACGGTCAGCTCGCCCTGTTCAGGATGGGGCTGCCGTTCCGCCCAGCGCCGACACTCTGCCTCCAGCCAGCCATTGAGCTCTTCGAGACTGGCGAACCGCAACCGGGGCTGGAAGAAGCGACCCCGGATCGTCTGCACCTGGTTCTCGACCTGACCCTTCTCCCATCCCGCCGCAGGCGAGCAGGCCGTGGGCTCGACCATATAATGGTCGGTCATGATCAGGAACCGCCGGTTGAAGACGCGTTCCTTGCCGGTGAACACGCTCGTCACAGCCGTCTTCATATTATCGTAGATGCCGCGCCCTGGCACGCCGCCGAAGAAGGCAAAGCCGCGCGCATGCGCGTCGAACAGCATCTCCTGGCTCTCGCGAGGATAGGCCCGGACATAGACCCCACGTGACGCGCAAAGGCGCATATGCGCGACCTTCACCCGCATCGGCGCTCCTGCGATCTCGACATCCTCATGGCTCCAGTCGAACTGGTAGGCCTCGCCTGGCCTGAACATCAGCGGGATGAAGGCGGTGACGCCATCGCCAGCATCCTTGCGCCGCTCGATCTTCCAGCGCGTCGCATAGCGCCGCACCGCATCGTAAGAACCCTCAAAGCCTTCTCGCACCAGCAGGTCATGGATCCGCGTCATCCGCAGCCGGTCACGCCTGCCGCGCAGCTCGTTCTCTTCCAGCAGCGTGTTCAGGCGCTCCTGGAACGGACCGATCCTGGGCAGCGGCTGAACCTTGCGCTGATAATCAAAGGCGCCCTCCGGCGCTCGGACCGCTTTGCGGATGACCTTCCGCGACACATGCAGATCCCGTGCGATCGCCTTGATCGCCTTGCCTCCGGCATACTCGCGCCGGATCCGTAAAACTGTCTCCAAAACCAACATCCCGATCTCGCCGCCTGAAAATCCAGCCGGCTGCTTAGAGCGGTTTTCGACCGCTTTGAATCGATGGGGGATTCCCACCTGGCGTGATTTCTGATTCAGAATCCGTGCTGGTGAAGGAGGCTAGCATGGATGGGTCACCCGCTTTCGATGGATTTGCGTTCTCGACTTCTGGCAGCGATTGACGAAGGGCTGAGTTGCCGCGCGGCGGCAGCGCGGTTTGGCGTTGCGCCCTCGACAGCGATCCGCTGGGAAGCGCGGCGCCGGGAGACGGGCAGCTTTGCGTCCAAGCCTCAAGGCGGTGACGTCCGGTCGCGCCGGGTTGAGGAGCGAGCGGCGGATATTCTGGCTCTTTGGGAGGCGCGCAAGGACATCTCGCTTGAAGAACTGCGCGCTGCTCTGGCCGAGATGGGTCTGACCGTCTCGGTGGCCGGGCTTCACCGCTTCTTCGCGCGTCGGGGCATGACGCGCAAAAAAAGACTGGGCACGCCATTGAGCAAGACCGGCCCGACGTCCTGAGCCAGCGCCGTGATTGGTTCGATACCCAGACCGATCTCGAACCGGAGCGCCTGATCTTTATCGACGAGACCTGGACCGCCACCAACATGACCCGCAGCCACGGTCGTTGCGCCAAGGGCGAGCGCTTACGGATGGGGTTCCCGCACGGCCACCGCAAGACGACCACGCTGGTAGCGGGCCTGCGCATGACCGGCATGGTCGCGCCCATGGTGCTGGACGGTCCGATCAACGGCGACTGGTTCGAAGCCTACGTGGCGCAGGTCCTCGTGCCCGAACTGCGGCCCGGCGACGTTGTCATCATGGACAATCTGTCGAGCCACAAGCGCCCTGCAGTCCGTGACAGGATCGAGGCAGCAGGGGCAACACTGCGCTTCCTGCCGCCCTACAGCCCCGACTTCAACCCGATCGAGAAGGCCTTCTCCCGACTCAAGGCCATGCTCCGAAAAGCAGGCGAGCGCACCGTGAATGGCTTGTGGGGCCTCATCGGCAAGCTCGTCGACATCTTCCAGCCTATGGAATGCGCCAACTACTTCAGCTCGTGCGGCTATGATCCAGACTGATCGAAAAACGCTCTAGGCGAACAGGCTGCTTACAGGACTCGAATTATTAGAAAAAGTGTTTGATTTCGAAACCTTATGTGAATATGATTAAGGTGCGTGGCCCCGCAGGTGGCCCCCAGCCTATCTTCGCTGCGTGGGTTCGAGTCCACTTTTCAACATTTTAGATGCCTTACTGGGTACAGAGA
>JBAQIQ010000193.1:0-2275 GCA_049288935.1 Candidatus Competibacteraceae bacterium | reverse complement strand
ATATTGAATTAGTTTAATATTAATCCCAGGAGACCCGATCAATAGCGCAAATCCTGGTTTGAAAATCCATGCAACTTTCCTTTCTTCTTGACGCTTTTCTGCAATTAATCCCGCACCGGCTGTCGTCAACCCCCTTCCCGCTTTCACCCAAAGCGTTTGTTCGTCAGTGCAAGCTCACGCTGCCCAGCCTGATCGTGCTCCTGCTGTCCCTGACGGCCAGTGGCAAGCGTCAAGGCGTCGACGGCAAGGTGGGGGCCTTTTTCCGCCAGGCGCGCCGGAGCGGCTTATGGCCCGGCGCCGAAGCCGTCCACCGGAGCACGGTCACCAAAGCGCGGGCCAAGCTATCCTGGACGGCCTTCGAACGGGTACATCACGATGCGGTGCGCCTCGCCTACGAGCTCTGGCCGGCATCCGACGAAGATACCTGGCTGGGCCTCTCGGTCTTTGCCATCGATGGCTCCAAGTATCGCCTGCCGGCCGCGGACGCCTTGCGGAAAGCGTTCGACCCGGACAGCGGGTTGGATCATCCCGGCCAAGGCCATTATCCCCAATGCCTCGTCTCCACCGTTTATGATGTCTTCCGCCGTCTGCCCATCGCCCGAACCGTGCAATCGATCGCCCACGCCAACGAGCGCGAAGAGGTCAAGGTTCTGTTGCCGCAGATCCCGCTCGGCGGGGTCTTGCTGTTCGATCGCGGCTACCCCGGCTACGACCTCATCGACTACCTGCTGCGCCGGTATCGGGGCTATTGGGTCATCCGCTGTCCCGCCGCCGCCACCTTTCCCGCCGTCGAAGCTTTCGTGCAATCGGGGCAAACCGAGGCGACCCTCACCCTGATCCCGCCGACGGCCGAACCGATCGCGTTACGTGCCGTTCGCATGGCAAGTCCCGATGGCGAGCTCTCGGTGCTCCTCACCAACCGGCATGATCGTGCTCGCTTTCCTGCTGCCGCCATCATCGCGCTCTATTTTCGACGCTGGGCGGTGGAAACCCATGACCGCGACGAGAAAACCTCCCTCGACATCCAAACCTTCCATAGCCAGACCGAAAACGGTGTTCGTCAGGAGTTGTTCGCCATTTTGATCATGGCCGTCATCGCTCGGCTCTTGATGGCCTGGATGACCGATTCCGACCATCCGGCGCGAGCCGAACCCCAGTTCAAACATGCCATGATCACCCTGGCCGAAGAAGCCTTCGTCCTGACGCCAAAATGTCCTGCACTGGCCCTGCTGATATTCACCGAACTCCTCGATGAGATCGCTCGTGTGCGCTATTACCGACCCAAAACGCCACGACCCTCGCAACCCCGCGTATCAAAACAACCCATCAATAAATGGCAAGTCGATAAAGCCAAACGAATGGCGAAGGCTTAATTCAACAGCATTGACCCCTGACCTCCCTTGGACGGGCCAGCATGGGACACTGCGCGCCGAGTTTGCCGCTGCGGGCCTCAAAGATCTGTCCAATATATGTTGTAGCCCACTCCTAGATGAAATTCATGCCAACCCGATCACCCAATGGAAGCGCCAACTCCAAGAACGGGCTGGCGAGGTGTTCGCCACGGCGGCAGCGCGGAGCGCATCCCGGCGTTAAAGAATGAGTTGACGCGAAACCCATACGGCCATGCCGGAGAGTTGGCTGTGGCGGATCTTGCGGGGGGTGGAACAGGCGCGGGCGATGCAGCGCGGCTCCATTGCTTGAAGCGATCGAGCGTGGGGCGCTCTGGGAAGTGCAAACCCGCCATCGGGCGATGTGAGGGCGGGTTGCGGAAGGAGTGACAGGAACAGCGTTGGGTGGCTTTTAACGGCGCTTGCCGAGGAAACGCGCCAGCCATGCCCCTGGACTGCGGGCGGGACGCCGCACCTGGATATGCACCGTGCGCCCAAGTTCATCGAATTCGCTTTCCATCGTGCGGGCCAGTTCGTACAAGGCGGGAGTGGGTTCGGGAACCGTCAGGGTGTTGACTTCCAGAGTACCATCGGTGGAAGCGCCGTCCACGACGATCAGTTCCGTATCGGGGTGATCCTGGGCCAGGGCTGAATCGAGCGCGTCGGCGAGCGTGGCGCGGTTGTTGTAGACGGCGGTGATGACGGAAATTTTCATAAGAAATTCACATACTGCAAAAGGTACGCGGTGCGTACCCTACCATTGAATGATCAGTATAAGGTACGCATTGCGTACCGCTTAACTTAGTGGCAGTGAGGGGTTGCAGGGGCGGTAGCCAGGCATTGACCTGCATTCCGAGCCATTCCTTGAGGGCGAGAGTGGTCAATTC
>JBAQIQ010000192.1:0-2288 GCA_049288935.1 Candidatus Competibacteraceae bacterium | reverse complement strand
GGTGTCGAGGTTGCCGGTCGGCTCGTCGGCCAGCAGCACCGCCGGTGCGGTGACGATGGCGCGGGCAATGGCGACCCGCTGCTGCTGGCCGCCGGACAGTTCAGCCGGGGTGTGATGTTCCCAGCCGCCCAAGCCGACCGACTGCAAGGCTTTCGCCGCTGCCGCATGGCGCACGGGGGTACTTTCGCCGCGATACAGCAGCGGCAGTTCGACGTTTTCCTGCGCCGAGGTGCGCGCCAGCAGATTGAAGCCCTGAAACACAAAGCCCAGATAGCGACGGCGCAGCCGCGCCCGCTGATCACGGGACAGGGCTTCGACGTGCGCGCCTTTGAACAGATATTGGCCGCTGGTCGGGGTGTCGAGGCAGCCCAGAATATTCATGGCTGTGGATTTGCCTGAGCCACTCGGCCCCATGATCGCGACGAATTCACCGGCATGGATGTCGAGGTCAATGCCTTTCAACGCGGTCAGCGCGACCGGGCCGACGCCGTACACCTTGGTTACGCCGCACAGCCGAATCAGCGGGTTGCCGGTCGCCAAGGGTGGCGCGGCGGCGGTCGGATCAGGCGCACTCATTTCGCGGCTGCCGTTTTCTGGTCGGTGATGACCTGCATCCCGACTTGCAGATCGCCGCCAGTGATCTCGGTCATCCGGCCATCGCTGATGCCCGGCGTGATCGCGACCGATACGGCGGCAGCGCCACTGCCCTCCGGCAGCACCCATACCTCCTTGGCGGTGGCGGTGCTGGCCCCGGCAGCGGCCGATTTGCGGGATCTGCCGGGGATGCGCGGCATCAGGCTGGCGGTGATGCTTTTCTTCGCGGTCTGGCCCGCCTCGGCAACTGTCGGGGTGAAGCGCAGCGCGCTGTTGGGCGCCAGCAAGACATCCTTGCGCTCGGTTGCGGTGATGGTCGCCGTGGCGCTCATGCCGGGACGCAGGCTCAGGTCGCTGTTATCCACATCCAGGTAAGTTAAGTAGGTCACAACATTATCGGTGATGGTCGAGCCGTAAGCGACGCGAGTGATCCTGGCCGGGTACGGGCGATTCGGGTAGGCGCTGACGGTGAAGCGGGCGACCTGATCCACCTTGACCGCGCCTACATCGGCCTCATCCACATAGACTTGCAAGCGCAACTGCGTCAGGTCTTCGGCCACATTGAATAGCGTCACGGCCTGCAACGACGCCGCGACCGCGTTACCGGGTTCTACGCTGCGGGTGAGCACCACGCCGTCCGATGGCGCCCGGATGGAGGCTTTCGACAGGTTGATCTGGTCGGTGGACAGCGCCGCCTGCGCTTCGTTGACGTTCGCCCGGGCGCTGGCCTCATCGGCGATGGCTCGTTCGAGGACCGCACGGCTGCTGTCCAGCTCGGTTTTGGACGGCACCTTGCCCCCCGACAAGCGGGCGACTTCTTCGAGCCGGGCCAGGTTGGCTTTGGCTTCCTTCACCGTGGCGATGGTTTGCGCGACCTTTGCATTCGCTGCGGCCAGCGCCGCCCGCGAGCGCAAAATTTGGTCGCGCAGTTTGGCGGTGTCGAGTTCGACCAGCACTTGGCCTTTCTTGACCCGATCATTGACGTCCACATGGACTTTCAACACCGTGCCGGAGAGTTCGCTGCCGATGTTGACCGAGCGGGTCGGTTGCAGCGTCCCGTTAGCGGTTACGGTCAGGGTCAGATTGCCGCGCACTACCGCCTGGGTGGTGTAAATCGGCGCGGCGCTGGCGATTTGATGCGCTTGCCAGTACCACAGGCCGGTCGCGGTGAGCGCCAACAGCACCACGCTGACCCACAGCATCGGACGGCGATACCACACCGGCGTTGCGGGTTCAGCGAGTAAGGTGGCGAGATCGATTGCGGGGGCGGGGCCAGGGAGCGGCGCGGCGACAACGGCAGGAATGGGGGTGCTCATAGTCGGGAAGCCTGGTTTTCATGGGAGGCCGGGGGCGCGGCGCGGTGATCGGGTTGCCAGCCACCGCCGAGGGCTTTGTACAGGCGGACATAATTGGCGCTCAGGGCGATACGGAGACTGGCGACGCTTTCCTGGGTCCTGAGCTGAGCGCGCTGGGTGTCGAGCACCGTCTGAAAATCAATCAGCCCGCTGCTGTAGCGCTGGCGGGCAAGCAGAGCCGCATTGCCCGCCGCCTCGGCGGCGCGTTGCAGGGACAACAGACGTTCGCGGTCGCCCTGCAGCGCGACCAGTGCGTCTTCCACGTCCTTGAGTGCTGATAACACGGTGGCTTGGTAGGCCCGGTACGCCTGATCCAGCGCCGCCTGCTGGGCGCGCACC
>JBAQIQ010000191.1:0-3288 GCA_049288935.1 Candidatus Competibacteraceae bacterium | reverse complement strand
GTCCAGGATTGTCAAAGCGTCCGCCAGATCCCGCCGCAAGTCTTCCGGCAGCACCGCCAGCGCCACTTGGTCAATTGTCGTTTCCGAGAGGCCCGCATCGGACAACGCTGCGCGCTCCCGGCGGACGTAGCGCACGCCCAGGAGGCGCTCCAGGCAGTTAAAGAGTTCCCTGGGCTGAAACGGCTTGTGCAGGACGTCGTCCATCCCGGCTTCCAGCATCTCGCCGCGTTGCTCGGCAAACACCGAGGCGGTCAGGGCGACGATCTTCACCGCCTGGCCTCCCTCCAGCGCCCGAATTCGCCGGGTCGCTTCCATGCCGTCCATGACCGGCATGCGCTGGTCCATCCAGATGAAGTCAGGTCGCCAGTCGCGGAAACGCTCGACGCCTTCACGGCCGTTGACCGCCGTGCAGACCTGAAAGCCGACATCTTCGAGCACCCGGCTGAGCAGCAAGGCATTCTCCGTCTGGTCTTCGACGATCAGCACCCGCCACTCCGGCTGGCCTGGCGCCAGGGCCAGCACTTCGCCGACAACATCCACCCGCGCCTTGCCTACCTCGGCTTGGGCGGCAAATTCGACCGGCAGCTCGACCCAAAAGCAACTGCCCCAGCCGATCTGGCTGCTCACCCCGATTTGCCCGCCCATCATCTCGACGAACTGCCGGGTGATCGACAAGCCCAGCCCGGTGCCTTTCTGGGCCGAGGTCTGGCCCACCTGCACGAAGGGGTCGAACACCCGCGCCTGATCCTCCGGCGCGATGCCGGGGCCGGTGTCTTCGACCTCGATGCGCATGCGGGGGGCGTCAGTCTCAGACGCAACTTTCAGCCGCAGGGTGACCGTGCCCTTGCGCGTGAACTTGATGGCGTTGCCCAACAGGTTGACCAGCACCTGGCGCAGCCGGGTCTCGTCGCCCCGAATATGACGCAGCCCCTGCTCGGGTTGCTCCAGCCGCAGTTCGAGCCCTTTTTCCTGGGCGCGCTGGCCCATCATGTCCATGAGATCGTTCACCATCGCGCCCAGATCCAACGGCGCAATCATTAACTGGGCGCGCCCGGCATCGATCTTGGCCATATCGAGAATGTCGTTGATCAGCCCGAGCAGGTGTTCGCCGCTGCGACTGACGATGTCGAGGTGTTCCCGGTCGCGGCCAACGATGCCGGCGTCCCGTTGCAACAGCGCCGAAAAGCCCAGAATCGCATTCATCGGCGTGCGCAATTCATGGCTCATGTTGGCCAGAAACACACTCTTGGCTTGATTGGCGGCTTCGGCCATTTCCTTGGCCTCTTGCAGTTCCACCGTGCGGATATTGACCAGATCTTCCAGATGCATCCGGTAGGTTTGCAGCTCGGCTTCCGCCTGCTTGCGCTCGGTGATGTCCTGATTCAGCCCGATCATGCGCAGCGCGTTGCCTTCCGCGTCCCTGATCACCAAGGCATTGGCCTTGACCCACACTATTTTTCCATCCGGATGCAGCACCCGAAACTCGGTATTAAAATCCTTATCGCCGCGCAGCGCCGCGCCGCATTCGTCGAAGGCCCGCTGACGATCATCGGGGTGCAGGCCGCTTTCCCAGGCATTGACACTCTTCGAGAAGGCGTCCCTCGTAATGCCGTACAGATCGAGCATGCGATCATCCCAGACCATCAGGTTGTCTGGGACATTCCAGTCCCAGACGCCCAACCGACCCGACTCCGTGGCGAGCTTCAGGCGTTGCGCGCTCTGGCGCAACTCTTGTTCCAGCCGTTCGCGTTCGCCGAGTTCGTGCAGTTGCTCGGCATTCACCCGCCGAACTTCCGCCTCTGCGAGGCGTTGCGCCCGCCGGGCGCGGGCCGAGCGCAAACTCGCGTAAGCCAGCAGGCCAAGGGCGAACAGCGCCGCGCCGCCGGTGGGTAACCAAACCTCGCGCGCAATTTCATCCAGCCTGGCAGCTGGCAGCAGCGCGACTGTCTTCCAGACATACTGGCGCGACTCAAGCTCGCCCCGGCTGGGCTCAAAGGCCCCCGCCGCACCCGTACTCGACTTTGCGCCGACCATGAGCGGATATACGCTCTGCCATGTCCAGAGGCCTTCGGACAGGCGAACCTGCCCACTCTCGGCGCCGCTGATCTGGGCCCAGACTTGGGGCGACCGGTGCGCGAGGCTTGACTCCGGCTTCTTGAACATGAAGCCCCATTCATCTTCAGCCTTTGGGCCTTTGAGCCAGTAGCCTTCGCGGTTGAGCAGCATGGCGCGGTCGCCCATGGCGCTGCTCGCCTGGGCAAAGGCACTCAGTATTTCCTTACCGTAGTAGTTGATGATGACGATGCCGCGCTTGACGCCCTGCGCATCACTGACCGGCGTGGCAAAGCGAAGCATCGGCTTGTAGGGAACCTCGACCACGTTCTGTTCAACGTTCAGATCCAGCGGCGAGATGAAAATTTCGCCCGGAGCGAGCTTGAACGAATCGGTGAAGAAGTAGCGCTTGCCCTTGTTCTGAAGCTTGTCACCCACCAGATTCACGGGCCTGCCGCCCACCAGATCGACTCGCACCCGCTCCATGCCGGTTTCGTCAATCCAGCGCAATTGGTCGTAGCGCTGTTTTGCCCCGGAAAAAATCATTAGATCGCCGGCAAAGTGATCAATGTTCTCTGAACTCGTGTCATTGAATATGCGATTGAGGTCATTGTGTTTGGCGATGTAGCGCAAGTCGCGGCCAATGTCGTCGATCGCACCGGCCAGGGCCGCAGCGCCACGCCCAAGGTTGAGCGATTCCGCACTCCTGACGGTCGCCAGCGCTGCCTCCTCTTGAGCGACACCCAGAAAGTAGGCCCCGACCAGGATCGGCAGCGCCAGGGGCAGGAAGACGCGCAAAAAGTGCGACAACAGGCGGGTGCTCATCATTGAATGCGCAAATGTGTCATCGGTGGGAGGCATCGCCATTTCGGCGTAGTTAACGGGCATCGCTGCGCTGGCAGAGTGCGGTTGACTCGGGATGGTCCCGGAAAAACTTCCGTCAGTCAGTTCGCGCAAGAGCGGCATGGTTGGACTCCATCGGGGCTGTCGAGGCGGGCAAGAGCGGGGCGCACGGCCATCGTCATTTGCTCGTGCCGGTTTTTTCGGCCAGGGCCAGCAGGTTCATGATCTGGTCAAAGTCGAAATGGTCGGCGTGGCGGCGCAGGCGTTGCCCCAGGGCCGGATCGCGCTTGGCCACCCGCCCGATCAGCGCGTCGATCCGCTGGAGATCGAGCATCACCAGAGCGTCGGCCAGCTCGCGCCGCAACTCATCCGGCAGCGCCGCCAGGGCCGGGC
>JBAQIQ010000190.1:0-16820 GCA_049288935.1 Candidatus Competibacteraceae bacterium | reverse complement strand
AGCGGAAACGATATAATCATTAGTTGTCGCGGACGCTTCGCGCCCGCGACAACGGGGCGGCGGATAGTATCCGCTGGCTGCTTGGCGCTTCGCGCCGCACAACCACGCGGATCAAGCCGACTTCGGGAGAAAAAGCCTACGGCTTTCCGCCCTTCGCGGCTTATCCGCCGCCCCGTTATACGTCTCTTTCGTCCAGATGCTGATCCGTCCGGAAACTCAAGCAGACCATTCTGCGATAGCAGCGCTCGTGGAGGCCGCGTTCGATAATGCGGCCGAAGCACGCCTTGTTAGCAAACTCAGAATATCGGCGTCGCCATTCATTTCCCTTGTCGCGGACGAGGCCGGAGCCATTACCGGGCATATTAGCTTTTCGCCTGTCGTTCTAGATCGAGCCTCGACGTTAACCATCTTGGGTCTAGCGCCTTTGTCCGTTGCTCCACAGAAACAGCGAAGCGGTATTGGCACCAGACTTGTAACCGAGGGTTTAAATGCCTGCCGCGACGTTTCAGCCGGCGCAGTGGTTGTCCTGGGCCATCCGAGTTACTACCCACGATTTGGGTTTGTCCGGGCATCTTTGTTTAATATTGGCTCGGAGTACGACGTAGCCGACGACAAATTCATGGCGCTGGAGTTAGTTCCCGGCTATTTAAAGTTGGCCACCGGAATCGCTCAATACCATGAAGCGTTCCGAGACGTATAACCAGCCAATGGAGCGGACGCCTTCGTGCTGCGCACTCCGGCACCGCTCATCGGCCCGTTAGGCCCGTCCTTCCACGCCGCCCGCAGCGTTTCACACTCCGCTTCGCTTCGCTTAACGCCCGGATTCGCTTCATCCTCTCATCTCCTGACATTCTTTTACCCTAAATATTACACGATTTCTTTTGGTAAACTACTTAAAAAATTAAAATAATTACCGAATTTTGACCCTATTTTACCAAAACTAACCTATAAAAATCAATATTTTAGTTTTTATACAGCTTCTCAAAACCCAATATGAGCCAATTCAGTTTATTTTAAGGTTTATAGAGTATAAATTTATTTGGAAAGTTGGGGAATCCAATAATAAGTTCATTAAAATATTAATTTATAATATTTTTTTAATAAAAATAAGCTTTTACGGGACTCCAGAAAATGAATAATGCAGGTCTGCCGGTGAACGATGATGATTCGCTAACCCATGCCCATCGGTGTGTGATATTGGGCATCGGCAATCCACTGATGGGTGATGATGGCGTAGGCATTCATGTGATACGCGACCTACTGGCCAAGCCAAACGCCCTCGCTTTCACTGGGGCAAAAATCGAAATCCTGGATGGAGGAACCCTGGGATATCTGCTCATTGATCGTCTCGCTGGGGTGGATGCACTGATCGTAGTGGATGCCGCTAACATCAGGGAAAACGCTGGAGAGGTCCGGGTTTTTCTGAACGAGGCAATGGATGAATTCCTCAGCGAGAATCAGAAATCAAGCGTACATGAAGTAGGCTTGGTCGATCTCGTGCAAATGATGACATTGACAGGACAAATGCCCCGACTACGGGCGCTGGTGGGAATTCAGCCTGCCATCATTGACTGGGAAACCGAACTCTCTCCCGCGTTAGCCCCCAGTGTGTTTACAGCGAGCGAGGCAATTATCCATTTATTATCAAAATGGTATGGAGTGAGCAGGTCATGACCCGTTTAAGCGATATTTCAGTTCATGTTGAGTTGAACGACAGGAAAGACACCCATCTTGCCATTGCCAAAACGATTCTGAACGAGATCATGGCGTCAATTGTACAACTCGTTGACGCCGGAAAGACGAGTGTAATCGATTTGCGGGTGCAACCACGCATGCAGGCATCAACCTATCAATATCTCAAGGACGCATTGTCTTCGGGCGAAGTGACCGCCGTTGTCGAGGCCGATGTAAAAGTCGAGGTGAGGGAAACTCAATATCCCGGCGTGTGGTGGTTGACTCACCGTAATGAACAGGGGGAAATCGTGACGGAAATCATCGAAATCACCGAAATGCCGGAAATTCTGAAACCCCATATTGCGGATATGCGCGCCGGTTTGCAGCGGCTCAAGCACGCTTTGGCCGAATCTGCACCGCACTGAGAACCCCCCATGACGTTGAACGAGAAGGCTGTAGGTAGAACTTCCTGGAGCCGCACTAGCCACGAGGAGCGATGACCATGACTGAAGGTTTACAAAAAAGATTGGATCGATCACCGGCCCCGGTGAACTTGACCGAAGATCCTGCGCTCGACGAAGCCACGGTGAGCCGATTACTCGAAATCGGTATCAGTCGCCGGCGTTTTCTATCCTTCTGCACGGGTATAGCGTCCCTGATGGCTTTACCACAATCCATGGTACCGAGGCTAGCGGCGGCAGCGACCTCTCCGACAAAACCGTCGGTCGTGTATATGTCGTTTCAGGAATGCACGGGTTGTCTGGAGTCCATGGTGAACTCGTTTGCCTTCCGCGGCGGCGCTACGATTGACAATCTGATTCTTAACATGATTTCCCTGGATTATCAGGAAACCCTGATGGCGGCGGCTGGCGCTCAGGCGGAAGAACAACTCTTCGCCGCCACGAGCCAGTCAGGCTATGTGCTGGTTGTAGACGGCTCAATTCCTGCGAATAGCGCCAGTGGTTACTTTGTTAGCGGTGGTAGAAGCGGAGTCGCCCGGTTCCGGGATGCGGCACGGAATGCCCGTTTGATTGTCGCGGTGGGAACTTGTGCAAGCTTCGGCGGGCTGCCGAAGGCCGATCCCAACCCCACCGGCGCCGTTTCCATCAGTGATTTGATGGCGAGTCTTGGGATCAACAAGCCCTTGATCAACGTGTCCGGGTGCCCGCCGATTCCCGAGGTCATTACTGGCGTCATCCTGTACTACCTAACCAGCGGGATGCCTGGTCTGGATCGTCTCTCTCGGCCCACGATGTTCTATGGGGAGACCGTCCATGACGAATGCTACCGCGAAGAATTTTTCGAGGATGGGCCTTTTGCCCTATCGTTTGACGACGCCAATGCACGAAAAGGCGGGTGTTTGTTCAAGCTCGGTTGCAAGGGACCGGTCACTCACAATGCCTGTTCGACGATCAAGTGGAACCAGGGCGTCAGTTTTCCCATGATGTCTGGACATGGTTGCATCGGTTGCTCGGAGCCTGATTTCTGGGACCGGATCAATTTGAACGGCAAAAAAGGCTTTTACGTTCAATTAGCGGGTGGTGAGGGGGATGGCGACGGCGAACGCGAGGACGGTGATCGCAAGGACGGCGATCGCGAGGAACATGATGACTGAGTTAATTTCGATGAAGTCGATCTCGATAGGATTGATACTGCGAACACTTGAGAAATAGAAGGTTAGGAGAACGAAACATGGCTAACACGCCGAATGTCATCATCGATCCTGTGACTCGTATCGAAGGTCACCTGCGGATTCAGGCTTATGCCATACCCGATGGTAAGGGGGGTGGCACGATTAGTAGTCCCGGCCTCAGCGCAAGCACGATGGTGCGGGGCGTCGAGAAAATTCTCCAAGGCCGTGATCCGCGTGACGCCTGGGCGTTTACCCAGCGAATTTGCGGGGTCTGTACTGTGGTGCATGGATTAACCTCGGTGCGCGCCGTGGAAAACGCCATCGGCATCAAGGTGCCGAAGAACGCGGACTACATTCGCAACATGATGATCGGCGCTCAATACGTGCATGATCACGTCATGCATTTTTACCACCTCCATGCCCTGGATTGGGTGGATGTCGTGAGCGCCCTGAAGGCGAACCCAACCCTCACGGCTGAGTTGGCGAAGGCTAATAATCCCATCTATAAGCCTAACAATGGCACGCTTCCCAATGCCGCCTATTTTCAGAATGTTCTGAATCAGTTGAATAGTGGATTAGTGAGCCGAGGCCAGCTCGGCCTGTTTTCCAATGGCTACTGGGGACATTCCGCTTACAAGCTCAGTCCGGAAGAGAACTTGTTGCTGGTTTCCCACTACTTGGAAGCATTGGGTTGGGCGCGGGAAGTGGTCAAGCTGCATACCATCTTCGGCGGCAAGGATCCACATCCCAATCTGGTCGTGGGCGGTATGCCCTGCACACTGAGCAGCAACACGGGTCCGGTCAGTGAGGACAAAGGCGGAACCTCGCTTAATACGGCAGGACTGACGATTATCCAGAATTCGGTGGCGAAGATGAAAACCTTCGTCGACCAGGTTTATCTCCCGGATGTAGTCTTGGTGGCGAAAAAGTACAAGGAGTGGGCGGATTACGGCGCAACCGAAGGAAATTTTCTGTGTTTTGGCGAGTTTCCCGATCCAGCGCTCGTTAAAAAGGAATTCACGGATGGCGCTATCGATTATCCCGCTGGGTATATATTTCCACCGGGAGTTATTTGGAAGGGAAGTCTCAATGCGCTGATTCCCTTCGACGAGTCCAAAGTAACCGAGAATGTTGCCCACGCCTGGTATAACGGGTCGGATGCAGGCGCTCACCCATCATTAGGAGCGACGGTACTCAACTACACTGGGCCGGTTCCTGATAATGCGAACTACATGCTCGATGAATCAACGAGGTATTCCTGGATCAAGTCGCCGCGCTACGACGGTCGACCCATGGAAGTTGGCCCTCTGGCGCATATCCTGATGATGCATGCGCGGAATACGCTACCTACCGACAAGCAGGTGCGTAGCTACGTCGAACAATACTGGACCGGCGCTTTGGGTCTGGAGTTCGGTAAACTCAACTCGACCTTGGGCCGAATCTTTTGTCGGATGCTGGAAACCAAGATCATCGCCGACCAAATGGATGTCTGGTATCGCGCTTATTACGCCAATAAGGCCGGCGCCTATTGGAATCCTGCAGCCTTTACCCGCTTGGCGCAACCCTCTTCGCTGCCCAATACGGTCGGTTTCGGGTTCACCGAAGCGCCGCGTGGGGCGCTCGGACATTGGGTGACTATCAATCGTACGACCGGGATGATTGATAACTACCAATGTATCGTCGCCAGTCAATGGAATGCCGGACCTCGTGATAAAAGCAATGTTGAAGGTCCTTACGAGCGCGCCCTGGTCGGCCACGTACTGGCCGATGTCACCAAGCCACTGGAAGTCCTGCGCACGATCCATAGCTTCGATCCCTGCATCGGTTGCGCCGTCCATATCGTGGATCCGGACGGTCAGCCTCTGGTTCAATTGGATATTAACCACGCCTACCGGTCACTGTCATGAGAAAGAGAACGCTCGTTTTATCCAGCGCCGCTGGTATTAGTTTCCTCTTTGCCCATAGCGTTTCCGCACACACGTTCGGCGCGCAGGGCGCCGGGTTTAGCGGCGGACTGGTTCATCCCCTCCTGGGTATTGACCATCTGCTGGCGATGATCGCCGTGGGTTTTTGGGCGATGCAATTGGGCGGCAAAGCCCTGTGGCAGGTACCTCTGGCCTTTGTGTCGGTGATGACGGGCGGCGCCCTGATCGCCAATCTTGGACTCGACGCCTCGCTCGTCGAAACCATGATCGCCGCCTCGGTGGTCTTCCTGGGGCTGATGATCGCCGGTTCGGTTCAGTTGCCCACCGCAGTGAGCGTGGTCGCGGTATCCGCATTCGCGCTGTTTCATGGCTATGCGCATGGGCTGGAAGTGCCGCAGGCCGGTCATCCAATGGCTTATGGGGTCGGATTCGTACTGACGACCGTCTGCCTGCATCTGCTCGGGGTTGCGCTGGGTGTATCCGCCAGTCGGATGCACACTCTGACACGCATGGGCGGGGCAGCGATTGCCGCGACCGGCCTGTATCTGCTGGCCGGGGCATAACCTTCATTACAACCTTCGCTCTCCCTCGGCCACTCGCGGTAAAAGGGTTGAGGTAGACCATTTGGAGTCCGCTCATGTGCCTGGCTATTCCGATGCAGATTACGCAAATCAACGGCTTCGAAGCGCGCTGTTCGGCTAAGGGGGTCGTGCGTGATGTCAGTCTCTTCATGCTGCAGGACGAACCCGTCGGCGTCGGGGATTGGGTGCTGATCCATGTCGGCTACGCTCTGCAGAAAATCAGCGCCGAAGAAGCCCGGGAGTCCTGGGAACTTTTCGATCAGCTACTGGCCGAGGAAGAAGTGAGTGCATGAACTCTCACTGTGCCAGAATTTAATCGATCAACTCACCGACCTGGTCAATACCCATGATGCGATTGCCGTGGCGCGGATCGAGGTCCAGGTAGGGGTACTCTCCGGGGTGGAGGCGCAGCTATTGCGCAGCGCCTTTACCTTGGCCCAGGTCGGAACTGTGGCTGATGCGGCGGAACTGATCACTCAGATCACTACGCCCCGCGTTTTCTGCCGGGCGTGCGGCGTAGAATCCGATACTCCCTCTAATAACCTGGGTTGCCCGGTCTGCGCGAGTCTCGATACGAAACTGATCCGCGGGCACGAACTGATCCTCGCACGGGTTGAACTCGTCAGAAATGAGCCGGTAGCAGCGTAGCGTGTCCCACTGCGCCCGGGTTTTCCCGCGGTCTTCTGTAGACCCATCGCCATTCCCAACGGCGCCCGATAGGCGCAACTGAATGAGGACTGACTGATATGTGCAATACCTGTGGATGTAATGTGACCGATGGTAATCGTCACCTGCTCAGCGCTCACCCGGATCCCGCAGCGCGGAGCGCCAGTCCGGAGAAGATTCTGAATGGCCTGTTGGAACATAACGACCGACAGGCTCGGCTCAATCGCGCCCGACTGGATGAGCAGGGAGTCTTGACGATCAATCTGATGTCCTCGCCCGGTTCCGGCAAGACGTCACTGCTGGAGTCAACGATCCGTCAGTTGGAGGGGAGACTGCGCATAGCCGTCATCGAGGGTGACCTGGAAACTGAAAACGATGCTGACCGAATCCGCGCCTTGGGAATTCCTGCCTGCCAGATCACAACAGGAACGGCTTGCCATCTGGATGCGCACCTGATCGAAAAGGCGCTGGATGCGCTCGATCTTACGAAGTTGGACCTCTTGTTCATCGAAAATGTCGGCAATCTGGTGTGTCCTGCCAGTTTCGATTTGGGCCATCATCGCAACGTAACCTTGCTTTCGGTAGCCGAGGGTGACGACAAGCCGGCCAAGTACCCGGTCATGTTCCGGGCCGCTGATCTGATGCTGATCAGCAAGACCGACCTCCTGCCTTATCTCCCCGAATTCTCGCCGGATCGAGCCGAACACTATTTGCGGCATCTGGCGTCAGATGCGCCCACTCTGCATCTGTCCGCTCGATCCGGAACGGGGATAGCGACCTGGATCGACTGGCTGACAGCAGAACGGGACGGTTACCATGCGTTGTTGAGCGGGCGCCGAACCTTGACGCCACACGTCGAAGTCGAGAGCTATCAGCGGCATGCACCGGAACCCCATATCACTTTCATGACCCCTGATCGTCCAGGGCATCGCCCGCTTCCAGTTGCTCACTGTCGATGAGCAGGGTATTCGGGCGCGGTAGCGGATCCCCAGCCTCGTCGAAATTGCGGAACAGCGGCCATTTTCCAGCGTGGTCGCACCGTCATCGTTCCGGCGCTGGAAGCCGGAAACGAAGTCATACACCAGCTTGGAAATGGCGGTGTTTTGGCAGACGATGATGAAGCAGGGCGGCGCCTTGAGACCCTGGGCTTCCCAAAGCGTGAAGGTCCTCTCGTAGTGGCCATACAGCGCCTGAAGTGCGGTCTGCAAGCGCGTGGGCAGCTTCAAGGAATCAAGATCCTGATGGGAACCCCGGCCCTTTTTCGGCATGTCCTGGCAGATGTGCTCCCACAGGTTGCGGAACACCGGCAGCTCATCACCAGGGATGTTTTCCGCCACCGGCGCCCGGGCAGTTTGACGATGCCGCATTCAATCGCGTCCATCAGCGAGAAATCGCTCATCGTCCAGGGGAACAACGTCCCCTCGGCATAGCCGGAGCCGCGCAGGAAAAACGGCGTGGCCGACAAATCAATCACCCGCGAAAGCCCCAGCGTGCGGTTGACCGCCTCTAAACCGGAAATCCACAGCCGCGCCGCTTCGTTATTTTTCTCCGCTTCCCGCTGATCGTCGCCTTTCAACGCTGCATCATCCGGCTCTTGCGGCTTTTCCCGGTAGCAGTGGTGCGCCTCGTCGTTGATCGCCAGAATGTGCTTCATGCCCATCAAATCCGGCATCACCCGCTGAATCATCTGGCCTTCAGTTTCCATCGTTTGCGGCGCTTCACCGGTGCGGCCCTGGAGCAATTGCCGCCCACCCTTCGACAGTTCCATGCGCTCGCGCAACCGGAAAGCGTGGTAGTTGGTAATGACGATCTTCGCCCGCCGCACATCGTCGAGCAGGTCGCTGGGCGCCAGTTCCCGATCCCGGTAATAGCTATCCGGGTCATGGGACTGGAGGACGCGCAACCGATCTTTGATGGTCAGGCCCGGCGCACAAATCAGAAAGCCCCGGGTGAACTGCTGACTGCCCGGATGCCGCACGGCATTGATGGTCTGCCAGGCGATCAACATCGCCATCACCGTGGTCTTCCCGGACCCGGTTGCCAGTTTCAATGCCAACCGCAGGAGTTCGGGATTGGCGTCCTGATTCGCACTCACCAGATGGCCCAACAGACGTTGACCCGGCTTCGATTGCGGGCGCCACTTCGGTCAGCCAGATCGCCGTTTCCACCGCCTCAACTTGGCAGAAGAACGGACGCACGCCAGTGAAGGGGTGATGACGCCAGTGCTGGAGCAAGCGGGTGGTTTCGGGCGTCACCTGCCACTGCGCTGGATTCGGCAGCGTCCGCCAGGGAGGAACGGTAGTGTCGCAAAGCCTGTGCGGCCAGCCCCGCGCCGTGTTGGCCGGTCAAGTTGATCAGGCCCGCCGTCAGGTCGCGGGCCACGTTGACGAGCAGGAATTCCGGGTTATAGCCGGTATAGGCTTTTGATAACCAGCGATTGAACGCCAGCCCAACTTTCAACACGCCGCCCGCTTTGTCTACATCGGTCGCGTTATAGGCGCGAGCCAAGTCCGCGTCATTCAGTTGGACGCGCACCCGCTGCCCGTCCAGGTAAACCGCCGCCTCGTTGTCCGCCAGTTGCGGTGGCGTCAAATACATCACACCGGGATCACTGGCTTTGTGACGCACTCCATACTGACTGACGTTGCGCCCGGTCAAAGCGCTATCGGCGGCAATGGCGGCGCGGGCCTCGTTGTAGGATTGGAATGCACCCAGGGGACGCCCGCTAATCCAGACTTCGTGCATCCAGCCTTGCGCAACAACGCCGCGTACTTCAGGCTCCCCTACCGTGCCGATCTCCGGGTTATTGGCCTGTTGCAACAGCTTGATCAGCGCCTTGCCGACCTGGTTCTTTTCGACCAGCAACAGTGCGCGTTCCCGGTCGCGAAAGATATTTTCCAGCACATTCTCCTCGCGCAAGCCATGCCCCATGGCGCGTTGCTGCCGCCCGTTCACCGACAAGCCCGGTCCCGTGCCTTGCTGCGCCCCGGCGTCCGGCCCGCCTTTCAGGGGGATGTAGTGCTGATAGGCTTTATTCCATGCCTGCACCATATCAGCGCTCAGAATCCCCTCGTTCAGCAGCATCTGCTGGGTGCCGTCGCTGATCGTGCGGAACTGTTCCGCCAGGGTGCGGAACGCGGCAAAGTCCGGGAGCGCTCGATAGCGCGCCAGAATATCGGCGGCTTGCGCGTGGGTCAGCCCCGATCCTCCATCGGGATACGCCGCATTGATCCTGGCAATGGCCGCGTTGCGTTCGGTGGCGTGCTGGGCGATCAGGTATTCAGGAATCGACGGCTTGAAGGTCGCCGGAAGGGCTTGCCCGTCCAGCAACGCCCCGATCAAGTCCCCGCCGGTCACGGCATACTTCGCTTTGGCCGCTTCCTGCACCAGCGGGCGCAACACCTGATGGCGGAAATCTTCGGCCTTGGCGGCAAACCGCTTGACGCTGCGCTCCTCTGCGCCGTACACGTCCGCAGCGGGCGTGAGGTCAATCCCCTTTTGCTTGAGCCAGTTCTGTACCGTCTTGAAGCGCAGGAAGCGATCCTGAATCGCCCGACGCAGAATCTCAATCCGGGTCATCGGGGGCAGCGTCACTTGCGGGGGCGCACCGGGTGCGGGGTTAGCCGCAGCAAACCGCATATCCTTCTCGCCACGGGTAAACGTCTCGTTACTCGTCAACTTCACCTGATCGGGAGAGAACGCGGCTACATAGCGGGTGCCGCCGGGCGCGGCAGGCATCACCACGCCGTCATAGCCCTGCGCTTCCAGCGTCTGGCGAAAAGCTACCGCATCCTCCAGCGACTCGATCCGCTGCAAGTCCGCATCCGTCATCCCATACGGCTTCTCGACCGCCAGGTAGACGGCCAATACGTTGCCGTCGCTGCCGGCGTACTTCTCGTGGGCGTGTTGGCGGTTGTTGGTGAAGAAGAAGCCCAGCGCCGCCGTGGGATGCGTCGTGGCGCTGCCCGCCCGGTTCGCATCGAACGCGGTAAACGCTGCTGCCGTGCCGTGGTACATCTTGAGCGGTTGCCCGGTCTTGCCCTTGATCTTGGACGCGCCAAACCAGGTCTTGAAGGTCGGAGCGTCCAGGCCGGTGGCGGTTAAAGCACGGCTGGCCCCGGACAAATAGGCTTGCAACAAAGAGAATTCATCCGCTGTGACCTCGCCCCCCGCCTCGACCCGGCGCAAGACCTCCTCTGCGGTCAGGTCTGCTTCGGCCTGACCGAGGGCGTAAGCAAAGCGAAGGTCGGGATGGTCCGGGCTGAACGCGCCGGTGTTGCCCAGGGCGGATTTGATCTGGGTGGGATCAGTGACAATCAATTCGGCGACTTGATACTCCTGTTCATGCCCGCCATCGTACCTAATGATGACGCCATCGCGCCCACGATCAGCGGCAGAACCCACCAAATTACTTCCTTGTTCCGCTCTGGCAAGGCCATAAGCAGGGTCTTTAATCCGCAGGAATACCGGCATAATATGCGGGTTGCCGCCATTCCGCGTTGCCGAATCTTCGGCAAAAGTCCAATGATTGTGCGGAGTAAAATACAGCCCCTTGCCGTACCAGCCTTTATCGTTTTTGCCTGCTTGTTTGAGATCAAAGGCTGTAAAATCAGCGTCCGTTCCGTGATACACCACCAGCGGCTCGCCGTTGGCGTCGATGACTTTGGAGGCGTCGCCCTTGAACTTTTGCCAGCCGTGGTGGACAATATGATTAAGCGAAGGGGGAGAAGGTGGGATGCCCACTGTCGTAGACATGGCTCCCTGCTGTCCGGCCCCCTCGCTTACTTCTGAAAGATCATGGTCATAGAACTTATGTCCATTGGTCAACTCTCTGACAGCCAATTTTGCATAATACGTTTTCCCGTCTATTTCTACAGGAACTACGTAATAGTGGTACGCCTTAACATCTGGCCTCCCTTTGGCGTCGTTCGTCGTAAACACTTTATGCGCAGCCTGAATTAACTCCGGGATAACGGTCGCTGCATACATTTTTTGTTCAGCAGTATGACCTGACATTGCTTTACGCAAAGCAGTTTTGCTGACCATAATCTGATCATGGGTTTCGCTATTTTCAAAGGGGCGCGGTTCGCCTTGCAAATAGTGAGTATCGACATAATCTAATACCTTGCGGTTAATCTCCTTTAGGGAGCCGCCGGGAAGTGATACTGCTTTAATCGGCACAATCGCATCAATCGCCTGTTGGTGGGCGGCATACTCCCAATCCCCGAACCACTGTTTGAACGCCTCCGTCCGCACCTGCACCCACTGCCGCTCGTTCAGCTTTGTCGGTTCGCCGTTCGGCGCTTTCAGCCAGCCCGCTTTCTTGCTGCCGTCCGGGTTCGTGTAGCGGGCCACTACGGCGTCATACTGGCGCTGCGCGTCCACGTCCTCTGAGTTCCGTCCCATTGCGCCCGCCGTCACCGGCTGGAGCAGGGCATCCCGCCGCGTCGCTGCGTTCTTCGTCGCGGAGACCGCCAGCGCCTGCAAGTCATTCTCAGTCAGGTTGATATTCAACCCAGCTTTATAGAGGAACGCCCGCACGGCGGCGATGATGCGCTGCACCAAAGGTAGGGTGGGATGATCCTGCACGAGATAGGCGAGGGCTTCTTCGTGCAGCAGCGCGTTATTCTGATTCAACGCGCCCATGGCCTGTGCTGCCTTGGCGTAGGCCGCTAACACCCGCGTGTTGCCCGCTGCCCGCATCCGTTGCAGTTGCGCCAGTGCGTCGTTGAAGCTGGGTTCACCGAGAATTTGCCGTGCGCCGACGAGGCGGGCCAGCGCATGAGCCAGCCGCAACGCCCGTGATTTGGGCTGGTTCAGCCCCAACTGGGCTTGATGAACGCCAACCTCATGACGCAAGAAGCCGTCAATCTCGCCGGGCGCAATGTTCTCCGCGATCAGATACACCGCGCCGGTGTCGGGATGCACCCAACCGGCCACGCGCTGGCCGGGCGGGATTTTCGCCAAGGGCGGTAACTGATTCTGCCGGGCCACCAAGTGCAAGCGGCCATTGTCGATCAGCCCTTGCACCAGGCTGTCGCCGGAGAGGGCTTTGAGATTGGTGAGGAGGGTGGAAGGGGTGGAGGCTGGTTGGGCGAAGCGTTGATTGCTTTGCGCTGCATCCTCATACCCCATCGCCTTCAACTGTTCCGCTGGCAGTCCGGCCTTACGCAGCGCGTCGGCGACATCGCCCTCACTCCAATCATCGAACGCTTGCAAAGCGGTGAACAGCTTGCCCGGCGGGATTTCCCCGCTCACTACTTTTTCAGCCAATCCGGCGATCATCGTCGGCGTATCCATCGCGCCGTCTTTGCGGGATTGGCGGAGTTGATCGGCGGTTTGGGAAGTGGCGTCATTGGCGGGCGCTCGTTTCGCCAGCAAATCGGGGTAATCCGCCAACACTTCGGCGGGGACGGGTTGGCCTTGCACAACCGCGATAGTCACGGCTCCCTGGTGGCGGCGTTGCGCGGCTTTTCTGATGCGATCTTCTACCAGGGACGCATTCCATGGCGACCCTTTCCGCGCAAGAATGACCTCTGGAGATCCTTCAATCTGATCCAGCTCAAACTCCCCTCGCGTCATCTGCCAGGGTTCTTTGGTCGCGATTACAGGCGCTGTCGTAGCGCTGGTATTTTGAGCGGTTGGGGGTATACTGGAACCAGCCCCAGCAAACGGCGGTGCAGGTCTTGGCGCAGTTTCTTCCGCCGGACTCACCGGTAGCCCTGCTGGGGTTTTTGTTTCGACAATTGCGTGATCGTAGTAGCGTTTCCCGTCGGTGTGTTCCCGAACAACCAAGGTAACGCTATGCAAAACCCCATCAAACAGCGCAGTGGTTTGATACCGATGCACAGCTATCGGGTCTTTTCTTCCGAGCCGATCAGGCTCAACGGCGGTCTTGGCCGATCCGCGCAATAACTCCTCAACATGCAGCGCCGCCAGAGATTCCTGCCAAGTCGGCTTGCCGTCCCGCAAAACATGCTTGATTCCATTCCATCCGACCAGTATTGGCTCTTGGGTTGACTGGATAGTGACAGAAACAGGCGGATGGTTGGCGTATCTGGGTTTTGCAATCGCTTGTGCTGCTACGCGATAAGCATGAGCGTCTTCTTTGTCAGCAGGGATTTCCTCAGACGAGTAATTCCCCAACTCTTGAGGCTCAGGCGCTTCCGCAACCGCCGGCTTCTCCAAAGCCTTTTGAATCTTCTTCTGGTCGGTAACGCTGATCGTTTTCCAGTCGCGTTTTGCCACCCCCGCCACGTCCTTGGCGGGCTTGCCGATACGGTTCAGCAGATCCTCACGGAGCGCAATCGACAACGCGGCCCAGCGGTCAGCGGGGGATTCCGGCGGCTTGCCTTCTAACGCGGTCGAAGGTAAAGTTGAATTCCTCTGTGGAGGATTCCGGCCAAACGTCTCGGGCGTCAGAGTGAGGGCCGGTTTTTCCGATTCATCAGTTATCGTGGTACGGGTCTTCCACAGGGTCTTTGCCATCAACTCCTGTCGTTTTGTTCTGACCTCTTCCACATAATAAGTGGTGCCGTTATACCGCTTGGCATAACGAATCAGATCGTTCCCTGTGGCGTCTTTTCCTCCTCGTTCAACACGATCAGGAGCATTGACGATTTCAGGAATTCTCGAAAAATCCTCTTTAGTTAAAGGCGTCTGCCCGCGCTGCGTTTCGCTTTCTTTCCCATGTTCATTCAGCGCATGGCGAATGGCAAAGCTATCGACCGTATGTTTATAGCCGTTCAAGTCTAAGCCGGTCGCCTGTTGCAACCGGCTCGCCTCAATGGGTCCCACTATGCCATAACGGATGGCCTGTTTCGTATTGGCCGGAAGGCTGTCGGACTGAACCGCGTCGTGCAAGGCGCTGATTTCAGCCGCGCCACCCACGGTAGTTCCCTTGGGCAAGTTATAGTGAATATCGGAGGTGGGTGCGACATCCGCCGGCGCACGTTGACCGGGACTCAGTTCGTCGCGGATTTGCGCGATCAGCTCCGGCGAGGTGCTCCAGCTTTCCCAGGCTTCGCGTTCCCGCTTGATTTCGGTGATCTTGGCGTCCAGCGCCGCCTTGTCTTTGACATCAACGCCTTCCTTGCGGGCCAGTTCCGGGCGTTTGGCCGCGCCTTGAACTGCGGCCAGTCGTTCGGAAAGTTGGCGTTGCCGGCGGCTGGCGATGGTCGCCATTTGCTCAGCTTCACGCATCGCGCTGTCATCGAGGCCGAACATATCCCCGGTGCTGTCGCCCTGCTCCGACGCCAGCGCTTTAACGGCTTGGAGAGTGTTGACCGCCTGGATGATGCTCTTACCATCCAGAACGGCCTTGATGGCTACCGCTTGGAGTCGGGAGTTTCCGGGCGCAGCGAGTGCGATGCTATTGGCCGCTTCATCGCTGAGGGCATTGGCTCGATGAGAGGCAATGAGTTCCGCAGATCCGTCATTTGCGATGCGGAAAGCGGTTTTCCCGATGAATCTCGAAATAAGTCCGCGTAAGTTGGCCTCTGCTTCGCTGATTTTTGAATTGATGAAGTAATCAACATAATCTTTGACCTTGCCTTGTCCGTCACGGATATTCAGTTCAGCGTCTATTATGCCGGCTTTCTTTGCATCAAACCCATCCGCTTCATTATGGATTTGCGCGGGAAGGGTCTTCTCGCCACTGCGCCGCGCCAAGTCCAGGCGATGACGCCCGCTGATCACTTCAAGGTCGCCATTCAGGCGCTTCCAGACTTGAATCGGCGCAACGCCGGTTCGATCAAACGTTCCGCCCAGCGGTTCCACGACGCCGCTCTTGGCGTTTGCGCCGGACTTGAATTGCGGCACGTCCTCAGACAGCTTCAACTGATCCAGCGGAATTTCCACGGTTTCCAGCTTGGCGATACGATGCGACACCGGAACCGGGTCGCCGAACATATCCACCTCGCCTGGGCGAGTCAGGGTGGCCAGCGCCGCCTTGACCTGATCGGGCGTATCCATGGTCGATACATCCCGCCCGGAATCTTCCATCATATCCCGTGCGCCATTGTACCAGCCGCGCAGGTACGGACGCAGCGCCTCCACGGTCAACCCTAAATCGTTCGCCATCGCCTGGACGAACTGGGTGAACTTTCGCGCGCCCGCTTCCAAATGGAAAACGGCCAGTTCCGTGCCCATGGCGACAATCTCCGGGTCAATCCCGGCATTGAGTTGCCCGAACTTGGCGCGGAGTTTCTTGCGCAGTTCCGCCGCACGGTCCGCCGTGACCAGCGTGTTGTTTGCGCCGTAGGACGCTGACTGTAGGTTGCCAGTCGGAGCCGGTGAGGCCGGCGCTTTCCCGTCCATGGCGTCCAGCAGGTTCGTTTGTCCCTGGCTCATCGCCACATCAGCGGGTCGATCACTGCCGGACAGCGTGAAGCTGTTCCGCTCCCGATCCGCTGCGGCTTTCTCGTCGGCGGCTTTCTTCTTCGCCGCTTTCTGCTGCGCGGCTTTTTCGTCAGCCGCTTGCCGGGCTTTGAGTTCGGCAGGCGTGTCGCTGGACAGGAGCGGGGTGTCAGCGGGTTCCGTACTTGAACTTTTGGCGGGTTGGGGTATCCTATCTGTACCGGGCTTTGAGATGAAGCGGGGGGCTTTCGATGCAGGTTCCGTGCGATTCGGGACACCCGAAGAATCAAGGCCCTGTTTATTTTGCTCCCACCACGCCTCTAAGCTTTTCCCTCTACCTTTAAAGTAAGTGACTAGGTTGAGTCGCTTGCGCTTTCCGCCTTTGGCAAACTCCAACACCGCACCGTAGCCCGTCCCGTTCGGGAAGGTCTTCTTGACCAGAATCCGCGTCACCTTGCGGTCTTGTCCTGGCCGTCCTAATGCCACATCGTCAAATTGATTGGTGAGTCGTGGTAACTGCTCCCAGTCGATTCCTGTCATATCAGGATGTTCGCGGGTTGCGTGAATGGCCGCATCAGCAATCACGACTTCTACTGAACCATCTACCGGCAACCCTAGCGCATCAATCATCTGTTGCGCTGCATCATTACCGATCACTCCGACGCGCAAACCGCTGTGTTGTGCGGTCCCGGCCTTCACCTGATCCACGTAATTGCGGACCCGTTGCCCGCGTCGGGTTAATTCTTCTTCGCTGATCACATTCCCGCCCACAGCAGGCGGGGTTGACGCCGGATTCAGTGCGGCTTGGGCTTGGGCTTGGGCTTGGGTTTGCAGGCCATGAGCGTTCTCCTGTGGTGGTGTGGGTGAAACGGTCGCCCGCCGTCCCTGCATCGCCTTCACCTCGTCCTGGGTCAGCTTCGGGCGGGGGGCGGGGGCAGCCGGAGCAGCGATTGGGCCTTGCGCGGCCCTGGGCGTGGTCGGGAC
>JBAQIQ010000189.1:0-4151 GCA_049288935.1 Candidatus Competibacteraceae bacterium | reverse complement strand
GCGTCACCGGTTGCCGGAGATAACCGGCCCGGTGTTGCTGTTCCCGGGCCTGCACCGCGAGTCGCGCCAAGGCCGCGCGTAAGGCCGCACGCGTGAACGCCGACCGGGACTGGTCGAGCCGATCCGCCGCCCGGTCCACGGCCTGGACTAGATCCTCTTCCAGGGTGATCTGCACGGTTCGCATGAGGGTCTCTCGGGGATAGCGATGAATATCGCTATAATAATGTTGAAATGAATAGCGATCAATCCCGGCTCTGGAATTCAGTACCCGCAGGCAGACCATCATGCGCGTCAAAGATCACGCCTGATCCTGATGTCGCTTCATGTCCCTTTGTTGCCCTAACGGGAGGGTCGGTCAGAAAAACCGCCAGATTTCATTAACGCCTCATACCTGTGCGGCAATCCGCTGCTTTTCCGTTATGTCATAGAGGAGCGTGCTCCTTGAGAAGCCGAAGATGGTGCAGACCGTTACGGCGACTGATCGAAGTTAGCGTTCCCTGGTTTTGCCTCTGGCTTAGGCGACTTCCGGTCCGGCGGCTGTGCGCTCCGCCTGGATCGCGGGTTCCATCGGGGCGATGACGCCCCTGATGGGAGGAATCCCCGGCATGAAATGTTAATAAAACTTGCGGTTTTTCTGACCGACTCTCCCGTTAGGCCTTGATCGCGCACGATGGGCGGATGAACACCGGTGAAGCCGGCCAGGCCCACGCGCAACCGGCACGGCGTACCCGCCGGACTGCCGAAGCGCAACGGCTCCCGACGCCCTGTCCCCAGTGTTGGTCAACGGGTCGTCGCCGAACGAAGCACCCGGATGTATTTATTGCTCGCACGCTTGTCAACAGACCGCCTATCGGCAACGGCGCCCGAACGAACGGCGCGATCCCCTCCACCGGCGCGACAGCGCAAGGGTGACCGCTCCCGGTTTTCCGTTCCACTGCTCCCTCAACGGGATCTCCCTCTGGCATCGCGAGGTGGACCCTATCTGTCTAAAAACGCCTCTAAGACCTGGAACCGGCCGCTCTCAGGTTGACCCGGCGTGACCGGTGACCGGCGTCCAGTCTTTCCCGCGATAGACCCGGACCGGATTGCCACGAATCAGTTGCGTGTGCTGCCGCCAGCGTGAGGTCATCTCCTCACGGGTTCTGGTTTCAGCCTGCTCCGCCAACAAATCGGCCAGACGGGCCAGCGCCAGACGCCGATTCAGATGCTGGGAGCGCTCTTCCTGGGCGATGGCGCTGAGGCCAGTCGGCAGATGGGTCACTCGGACAGCGCTTTCGGTGCGGTTGACATGCTGGCCGCCGGGGCCGCTCGCCCGCAGGGTATCGATTCGCACCTCATTCGTTTTCCAGTGGTCGGCGGCCGGTTCTTCAAACGCAGCGACGCTCACGAACCAGTTTTTACGGCCATGATGGGGCCGGTAGGGACTGACGCCGATCCACTGAATCGTGCCCAGCCAGCCCGCCACATGTGCCGACGCTTCCGGGCCGCTGACCCGTAGCAGGATGGAACGCGCATCACCGCCGTGTTCACCGGGGGTCCGGGCGATCTCCTCCACGCTGAATCCTTGTGCTCTCAAGTCCTGGCTCAGGCGCGGCGCCAGTTGGCCCACCACCCATTCGCACTCGGCCGGACCCCGCCCGGCGGAAATTTGCAGCCACAGCGTGGCATCGCTCATTATCGACTCCGTTGATGGGATGGGCGTCCACTCGACGGGCGATGGGCGGTTCGCCGCACTTTGTAGGTCAGCACCGGACGCAAGGTGGCGATCACCTCAATCAGCCCAGCTTCGCGGAGATCAGCCACCACCTGGTCGATACCCTTGTAATTCTCCGGGGCTTCGTCATAGAGCAGTTCCTTGTCTTCGCAGATCACCCAGCCGCCGAGCGCGGTGGTCATCAAATCTTCGGGCCGTTGCCGATGGCTCAGGCGACTGCGCGCCTCGCCACGTTTCCACTTGCGCCCCGCGCCATGCGCCAGCGAACGCAGGCTGTGGTCGCTGTTGGCGCACGGTTGGACCAGATAGGACAGGGTTCCGCGTGAGCCGGGGATGACCACCGGGCCACGATCGGCGGGCGCCGCCCCCTTGCGATGCAGCCACAGCCGCTCGCCCTGCCCGTCCAGCGGCTGAACCTCGTTGTGCCCGATATCCAGCCGACATTCCCCGGACGCATTCAGCGCCGTCATCACCCGATGGGCAATGAGTGCGCGATTGGCCGCCGCCCAGCGCAGCGCCTGATCGTGTTGCCGGAGATATTCCGCTGCTGCTGAACCGGCAGGATCGAGTCCCTGATGGCCGTGCTGGTCGATCACCGCGCGCAGGACGGCTTCGCCGAGACCCCGGGAGCCGCTGTGGACCAGGAGCAGCAAATAGTCTGGGTGGATGTCCAGCATTGCCAGCGCTGCCGGGTCCAGTACGTCCGCCACGGCCTGGACTTCGGCGAAATGGTTGCCGCCGCCGATGGTGCCGAGCGAAGCGTCGAAAGCGGTGGGTTCCAGGTTGAATGACGTCCGCCAGTCGGTGAGATCGCCGTCCCAGGGTTGTTCAAGTCCTTGCAGGCGCTCGGCGGCGCGTTCAGGCTTGAACTTACGGTGCGCCAGGTCCAGGGGCCACAGCGCCATGCCACAACCGATGTCGTTGCCGACCAGTGCGGGGTAAATGTGCTCGCTCAGGAAGGCCGCGCCAATGGGATAGCCTTTCCCCGGATGGAGATCGGGCAGTCCCACGGCCTGGCGCATCCCCGGCAGCGCAGCGGTTTGCTCCAGTTGGCGAATGGCTTCGCCCTCGATCCAGCTCTCGGGGGACGCAATCAGTTGGTAGTTCGAAGTCATGATTTCAGTGTCCTTCAGCGCGGCGGGTCATCGCCGTCTCCAGTCCCGTCAGTCCCGCCAAGGCTCCGACCGGCAGTAACACGCCCTGATGCGGTGGCTCGGTATCCTGGGGATTAATGCGAATCAGTCGCCCAGCGGCGTATTCGCAGATGTGCCGCACCGTGGGAATGGCCGTACCGGCGCCCAATTCCACCGCGACCAGGCGACGATCCTGGACCGTTTCCAGCCACTCTCGATAACGCCGCTGCTGCGCCCGGTAGCGCGTATCCAGCCAGTCGCCGTCGCAGAACATCAGCAGATTGGGCCGGGCCAGCGCGCCGCAGTGCGGACAGCGGGGTAAGGCAGAACGGGTGCGGAACGTCTGTAAATCGATGTCCACTTGGACGGCATCCGCCGGCCAGGTCTCCGGGCAACCTGCGTGACATTGCAGGTGGTGCAACGAGCCATGACATTCATAAATCCGTTCGGGATTAAACCCGGCCCGGTGGAAGTGGCCATCGACGTTGCTGGTCATCACGAAATAGCCATGGGGCATGGCTTCGGCCCAGCGCCGCAGGATCGCAAACCCGGCATGAGGCGCGGTCTGGCGGTATCGGTTCAGGCGATGGCCATAGAACCCCCAGGCTAACTCCGGGTCGACGGTGAAGGTGTCCGGACAGGCGATGTCGGCGAAGGACTGGCCCTGGTACGCCGGGTAGGCCGTCCAGAAGCCCGTATGGCCGCGAAAGGTCGCCAGCCCGGAATCAACGCCCATGCCCGCTCCCGCGCCGATCAGGAGCGCATCCGCCGTCGCCAGGAGTTCGGCCGCGGCGGCGTAGTCGGGTTCAAGCAAAGTCAGGGAAGGTTTCATCAGAACTCACATGATTTTTAAAGGGTACAGTTTTTTTCATCAAGATAAAGGCGCTTTACGATGCAGTATCCACACATTGACCTACTTGAAGCGATGATACCCGCAGGTTCTGACGGAGTGCGTCGTGGGGTCTGGCAATCATCGGAACGGAAACTTACGCTAAGGCGTAACAGACCGATTTTTAAGGCCGATTTCTGGCGTCTCATCAAACGGAGGTTTTCTGAGACAGCTTGGCGTGAGCGCGAAAGACACGGAAATCCCGCCAAATCTGCCTCAAAAACACGTCTCAGAATTCAAAATCTCGGAAACTCATGTCGCAGCGAGGTTCTTGAGACCGCTAGAAGGGCTTACCGTAAGTTTCCGTTCCGATGATGATACTGCTGGCGAATTCGATGTGGAGAAATCCTAAGCCGCTCCTGCCGGGGGTGCCAAGGAAGCGAAGGCGGATCGCCGGGTTTTGGCCCAGGGACGT
>JBAQIQ010000188.1:0-6763 GCA_049288935.1 Candidatus Competibacteraceae bacterium | reverse complement strand
TTGTAAGACTATCAAGAAAGATAAAGACAAGAAAAAAACGCCGGTTATCATGTTGACTAGCAAATCCTCACCTTTTGACCGTATCAGGGGTGCTTTGGCGGGATGCAATACTTATATCACTAAGCCGGTCTCACAATCCTCTTTCCAAAAAGTTGTTAAGAAATATCTGAAATCTTCTTAGCCGACCTCTAGGCAGAATTCCAATTCTACATTGTATTTAAAGATGATGTGATTTGCTCAACAGGAGATATTCATGGCTATACGAAAAGTACTCGTGGTTGATGATTCGCCGGCTGATTTGGCAAACGTTAAAAATATCGTGACCGAAGCGGGTTGTATTGTGGTCACCGCAATCAATGGCAAGGAGGCCGTCGAAAAAGCCAAGGTGGAAAAACCGGATCTGATTTTCATGGATATCATCATGCCAGATATGGATGGTTACGCCGCCTGCCGATTGTTGGGCAATGAAGGCGAAACCAAGGGGATTCCGGTCGTGTTCGTCACCAGCAAGAAACAGAAGGCGGACCGCCTCTGGGCGCAGATGCAAGGCGGGAAGGCGTTCATCACTAAGCCCTACACCGCCGACGCCATCATCGACCAGTTAAAGGCATTTTTGTAAAACCGTCCTTGGCCCGCATGGACATCGGTTATGAGTGACAAGACTGCAAGAACTCCCCGGCGCTGGCTCAGTCCTGGCGCGGCGCTCAACCGTTTTAAACCGCCCCCGGGTGTAACGGCCGGCATTGCTCCAGCCGAACGCCGACGCGCCCGGTACGGTTTTCGCATTGGCGGTATTGGGTTGCTGGTGGGTCAGGATACCGTTAGTGAGGTGCTGGAACAGGCGCTGATTTATCCGCTGCCCAATACGCCGCCCTGGGTGCTGGGGCTGGTCAACCTGCGTGGAAATCTGGCGACTGTTTTTGATTTAAAACGGTTTTTTGAATTGGAAGAAAGCCACTCTCAAGAAAAACGCCGATTGCTGATTTTGGATCGAGGCGATAAGGCCGTAGGCGTTCTCATTGATGGCCTGCCTCGAACAGCGCTGACCAGCCATGTTCTTTCCCGGTTACCGCCATTGCCAGCCGCATTGCCAGCTTATGTCGCAAAAGCCTACATGCAGGACGATCTTGTATGGCTGGAATTCGATCACCAGGGGTTTTTTCGGGCGCTCGGTGGATCGATAGCCGCCGGAGCCGCCTGATTACGGCGATGACCGTGCTGGATACGCGAATTGAGATTTTTTCAACCCTTTAAGGTTGGGAAACGGTCGCTGAATTTCGATTGGATGGGTCAAGATAACCCCGAGGAGATCCGTACATGCGCATACACCATGATTCCAGCCGCGTTGCCAGTATGACATCCGGTTGGCGATTCAAGGGCGCAATGACATTAGGGCTGTTGCTAATTCTTTGCACAATCATACCTTGGAGTTGGGCTGAAGAAGTCGGCGTTACCGACAAAACCATCCGCATCGGAGCCACTATTCCTCTGGAAGGGGACTACAAGGTTTATGGTTTAGCGATGCAACAGGGAATGACAGCCGCGCTGGCTGGCCAAACGGTGCAGAAGCGCTCCATCGAATTGGTTGCGATCAACGATTTCTATGACCCCGCCAAGGCGGTTGAAGCCGCCAAGATTCTGCTCAATCAAGGGATCTTTGCGATGGTGAACAGCTTTGGCTCGCCGACCACCCGGGCCGTGCTGCCCCTGCTGGCTGAGAACAAGACACCCGCATTCGGGTTTTATACAGGCGCGGCCTTCACCGGGCCGGGTGAGGTGCTGAACTTCCGCGCCAGTTACGCTAATGAGGTGGAGACGGTGATCGATGCGGCGTTAGCGGCTGGCGTGAAACCGACCGAGGTCTGCGCCTATGCCCAAAATGATGCCTACGGCATGGGCGGCGTCAAGGGATTCCGTGCGGCATTGGCCAAACAACCCGGCACTGAGCAGATCGTCGCCAAGGTAGACCAGATTTTAAACATGCCGGGTGATAACCCGGAGCGTAACGGGATCGGCCCGGTCGGCGTCTACCAGCGGGACACGGTGAGTGCGCGTGAGGGTTATCAATCGCTGAAAAAGTGGGAAGTCGCCAGCAGCAATCGCTGTCGACTGGTGGCGACCACGGCAGTTTATGACCCGGCGGTCACCTTTATGGGGTATGCCCGCTACAAGGGCGAATCCTGGATTTTTAGTTCCCCCTCGCCAGCGGCGGGCAAGCGCCTGGCGGATTTGCTCAGGAAAAATGGCGTTACCGACAAGGTTGTTGCCACTCAGATCGTGCCATCACCCGACGCATCGTTGCCCGTGGTGGTGGAAGCGCGCAAAGCGTTAGGCACTTATCTGAATCATGTGTCGCTCGAAAGCTATATCGTCGGCAAGCTGTTTGTGACGATCATGCAGGCGATAGAAGGGCCGTTGACCCGCGAGAGTTTCCTGAAGGCCGCACGCCGCCAGCCCTACGATATCGGCGGCGTCAAGGTGGATTTCACCACTGACAATCAAGGATCTGATTTTGTGTTGCTGACGGCCTTGCAGGGTCAGGACTTCGTGGTGATCGAACCGCGTGCGCTCGAAAACGTCGTGGCCAAATAATTGCGAGGAGACCGTGTGGGATGCAGACTCGATATGATTCTCACGTTGCTGCTGGCGCAACAGCCGGCTGGCGCTGTTTGAAAAGCGGAATGGCGTTAGGTTTGTTACTGGGCTGGTTCGCGGTCACGCCCTGGACTTGGGCGCAGGAACCGGGAATTACCGATAAAACGATCCGGATTGGGGCCAACATGCCTTTGGAAGGCGATAGAAAAACGAATGCGTTGGCACTGAAACGAGGCATTGAGGTGGCGTTGGCCGGCCAATCAGTGCAAGGCCGTCGCTTCGAGTTCGTCACCATGAACGATTTCTACGATCCCGCCACGGCAGTTGAGGTCGTCAAGCGCTTGATCGAGCAAGGCGTCTTCCTGATGTTGAGTGGTTACGGTACGCCAACCACCAAGGCGGTGTTACCGTTGCTGGCCGAGAACAAGGTGCCTGCAGTGGGTTTTTACACAGGTGCTGCTTTCACTGGGCCGGGGGATGTATTGAATTTCCGGGTTAGTTACGCCGGCGAGGTGGAAAATGTGATCAGCGCGGCGCTATCGGCGGGAGTGAAGCCGGCTGAAGTATGCATGTATGCACAGAATGATGCGCTTGGGGTCAGTGGAATCAAAGGGTTGCGCACGGCTTTGGCCAAACAGCCTGGCACTGCGTCTATCGTCGCCAAGCTGGATCAGCTTCTGGATATGTCGGGGAATTATCCAGAGCGGAACAATATAGGTCCCGTAGGCGTTTATCCGCGGGATACCGTGAATGCGCGAGACGGCTATGCATCGCTGAAGAAATGGGAAGAAGCCAACGGCAGCCGTTGCCGATTGGTGGCCATGATGGCAGTTTATGATGCGGCGGCCATGTTTATGGCCTATGCCCACTATAAGGGCGAGCCCTGGATTTTTAGCACCACCTCGAATGCGGCGGGTAGGGTGATGCAAGCCCTGCTCCTTGAGCAGGGGATCACCGATAAGGTCATCGCTACTCAGGTCGTTCCAGCCCTGGATTCATCGCTGCCTGTCGTGGCAGAAGCGCGCAAGGCGTTGGGGCAGAATTTGGATCTGTTGTCGCTGGAAGGCTATCTTGTAGGCAAAATGTTTCTGGGAATCATGCGTGCAATCGAAGGCCCGCTGACCCGAGAGAATTTCCTGAAGGCCGCACGCCGCCAGTCTTATGACATGGGCGGTGTCACAGTGGACTTCACTACCGATAACCAGGGTTCCGATTTCGTGCAGGCGACTGTGCTGCGCGATGGCCGATTTATCACCATCACCCCACAGGAATTGGTAGGGCTGTTCGATTAACTGTTACGTCGGTGTGAGCAAGACACAGTGGGTGTCAAGCTAGGCAAATCCTGCATTGGAGAGCCGGAGATATGCAAGCCGGCGGGTCAATTTTGACGGCATTTAATTATCGAGGGGGTAAAAGCGGTCATGGGCGGTCAGAAAATCAATACGCGGTTGACGTTTACCATAGTCGTGCAACTTGTGATCCTGGTCGTGATCGGGTTGATCGCCTATTTCGGCATGAACCGTATCGGTGGCGCTGTGAGCCAACTCAATCAATCCGTAGCCGAGCAAGCTCGGCTGGGACGGTTGGGCGAAATTCTCCGCGCCGATCTGCTGGCGATGGTCAATAGTGTGGCGCGTGGCGCCAGCACATGGGAGCAAGGGAATACCGCCTTGCCGGCAGCCAAAGCGAATTTTGAGAAGGGCTGGCAAACCTATCTTGGCTCGCTGAGCGGTGACGAGCGGAAGCGTCTGGAGGTCGCATTTAAAGCCCCCCTGGACGGCGTCAACGAAGCCTTCGCCGAAGTGGAGAAATTGTTGGCTGATCGGGATCGCGGCCGGTTGAATCTGTTTGTCAGCAACGATTTTGACGCACTGATCAATCCCTTTTTTAAGGCCCTGCTGGTGAGTGCGACACAAACCGAAGAACGCTCCGCGCAGGATCTGAAAACCGCACAGAACAGCGGCAATACCTTCACGGTGGTGATTGTGGCGATGGCCCTGCTCGGTATCGCGATCGCTTTCGGTCTGGGCGCCGCAACCTATCGCGCCATTATGCATCCGCTTAACCGGATGATGACGACCGTGAAGCAAATTGGTGAAGGCAATTACGACTCTCGCACCGGGTTGACAGGCGGTGACGAACTGTCGGAACTGGGGCAATCGTTCGACCAGATGTTGAACGAGCGCGTGAACGCATTGGTGGAAACCGAGCGCGAAAACGAACAGCTTAATGACTCTATTATCAATTTGTTGCAAGCGGTGTCCCAACTGAGCCAGAAGGATTTGACCATCAAAGTGCCGGTGACTGAAGACGTGACCGGCCCAGTAGCTGACGCACTGAATCTGTTGACCGACGAGACGGCCAGCGTATTGCAGGGCGTCATCCGCATCTCGGAGGAGGTGGCGGTTGCCTCTGACAAGGTGAAAGCACAGTCCGACACGGTCATTGCAGTGGCCGACCATGAGCGCCAGGTCGTGGAACAAACTGCTATTGATCTCGCCTCCGCAACAGACGCCATGAAGCAGATCGCCGACTTGGCGCAGATATGCAACATCGCTGCCGAAACCACGATCAAGACCACTCAGGCAGCGCTACAGACGGTGACCAACACCGTCGGCGGCATCAATAGCACCCGCGACACCATTCGCGAGACGGAAAAGCGCATCAAGCGCCTGGGTGAGCGTTCTCAGGAAATCAGTGGCGTAGTCAACCTGATCAACACCATTGCGGAGCGCACTCACATCCTGGCGCTGAACGCCAGTATGCATGCAGCATCGGCTGGCGAGGCGGGCCGTGGCTTCGCGGTAGTCGCCGACGAAGTACAGCGGTTGGCGGAAAATGCCCGTGAGGCAACTTCGCAAATCGCCGCCCTGGTGAGCAATATTCAGATCGAGACCGCGGATACAGTAAACGCCATGAACGCTGCGATCAGCCAGGTCGTCGATAGTAGCCGACTCGCCGAGCAGGCTGGCGCGCAGATGAAATTGACGCAGGAAACCACCGCTGAATTGGGAACTGCCGTACAACAGATCGTCTCACGCTCGCAAGAACAGGCGCATGTCAGCGGCGAGTTGCTCGACCGTGCCCAGCAGATTCAGGAAAGCACCCATCAGACTCGCCAGCAGTTACAGGAGCAGACGGTCCAGACCACCAACCTGGTGGAATACGCCAAAGGCTTGCTGAAAGCGGTGCGCGTATTTCGGTTGCCGGCTTAAGCGGGCGCGCCTGCCGCCCATGGCAATCATCACAGGATTACTGCTGCCTGCGAGAGGGGTTTAGCCGCCATGCTCGTATCGGAAGAACAAGTTGCGGCATTGGAAGCGGAAGTTGCCGGGCTGCTCGGTATTCTGGAAGTACTTGACGAGGACGGCGCTGCTGAAGGCATTCACCGTTACGCCGAGCAGGTGGAACGCATTGGCTCGATGGTGGGTAACGCTGGCTTTATAGGGTTGCGGGATGTTTGTCTCTTGCTTCAGGAGCAACTGTCGAACCTGGACTTACGCCAGCAGGATATGGGTGACGCTGTGCGGGAGCGGCTGGAGGAATGGCCGATTCTGGTGATCGGTTACCTCAGCGCTCCGACCGATCTACAGGCCAGCGAATCGTTGATCGACCATTTGCGCAGCCCAGCCTGGCGCGTTGCCTTGTCGGAGACGGAAGCCGCAGTTTTACACAATATGCTGGGGTATGGGGCGCAAACGGCGTTCGATACCGCGGAGCCGGCGGATGAGGAATGGGTTGGCGTCGCGATAGAAGAGCCATTACCTGCTCCAGCGATAGTGTCTGCCGAGCCGATGTTGATGTTCCAACCATCGTCGGTGATCGCGGCGACAGAGCCTTTGTGGGCTGAACCCGTACCCACCGAACCATTTCTCGTTGAAGTTCCCGTTGGCGCCAGTGCTTCCGAACCGCTAACTGAAACTGTAGGGGAAACCGAAGTTGAAGGTGAAGTGACCGCCGAGGCGGAGCCTGCCGAGCTACCGGAATCGATAGAATCCGTAGCGGTCACTGTGCCTGCGGCGATAGCAAACATCACCGTTGGAACCGTTGTTGAAGCGGAAGCGGTAGCTCTCAAGGAAACCATTGCCGACTTGGAGGAGATCGAAACAGTCGCCGACCTGGAGGAGGAGATCGAAACAGTCGCCGACCTGGAGGAGGAGATCGAAAC
>JBAQIQ010000187.1:0-5757 GCA_049288935.1 Candidatus Competibacteraceae bacterium | reverse complement strand
CCAAGAAACGGTCGATCTCGGTGCGGAGTGTTTCGAGATCATCGGCCCAGCGATGGAGGTGGGTCACGTCTTGGCGCAATTTACGCCAAAGCTTCTCGATGGGATTGCACCACGAGGCATAGGTGGGTAAGGGGACGATTTGGATGGGTAGTTTCAATTCACCCCATCGTCGAGTCGCCGACGCACTGGGTTCCGTCGGCCAACTCGGTGGGCGATACCACGGCCAGCGGGTCTCCTGGGGTTCCAAGGCGACCAGGAGGTCGGGATGGGTATGCACCGGCCAGTTATCCTGAATGACATAGATCCGTTCAGCGTCGGGGTAGGCTTGGCATAGCGCCTGATAAAACGCCACCAGGAACCCGACGGTGATCTTGCTGGCCCGGCGATAGAAAACGCCCCCGGTCAGCGCATTCAAGGCGCCGAGGATGCGCGTCACCGTATTCGATTTTGGGCTGCGCACCGCCCGAGCTTGTTCGGACGATCCGCTTGGAGCATAGGCGTGGGCCACGGTCGGTTGCCGTTCGACGGTGACTTCGTCCAAGTAAACGGTCACCACCGACCCCGGTTGCGCCTTCGCCGCCGCCACCGCCGCCGCGACATCGATCAACTTGGCGTCGTAGTCGGGATCAGGACTGCGAATCGAGGCGCGCGCCCGTTTCCACACGATGCGCGCACGGCGCAGGACGGTATGAACCCCGGCCCGGGTCAAGCCCTCCAGCCACGCACACGCCTGGCGGAGACTCGCCAAGGTCCAGCGGGTCTGCTCGATTCCACAGACCCGCGGGTCACGCTGACAAAGGTGTTGTAACTGGGTATGGGCCGTCGCCGCTGTCGAGTGTACCGGGGGAAAAAGCGGGCTTGCGCCCGCGTCCGGGATGGACCTTCATCCCCTCACCCCCGGTCGCTTGGTAGCGGTCTAACCACGCATAGACCGTATCGGGTCGCCGGGGACGTAACAGGCCGTACCGGGCTACGAGCGCCGCCGGCATCCCGTCGGCGATCTTCAACAACGCGGCCGCCCGCTCGCGCACATAGGGTTGACGGGCATGATCCCGAAGCTGGACCAATTCTCGCCGTTCGGTCTCACTTAACACCAACTGGCGTCGCGGCATAATCGGACTCCTTGGCGGGGGTGAAGCGCCTCCTCAGTATACCCGATTAAATTTTTAAAAATCATAAGCCGCCAACGCATTGCGGAACGCTATTTGCAAAGCCCAATCCAGTTGATTGCGCATCAGGCGCACTTTTTCCCGCTGACCGTGAAGGATGGGCCATGGCTATTCGTGTTGCACTCCATCATCAAACCGCCTACCGCTTTGACCGTGCGGTGAGTGTCTCACCGCATGTGATCCGCCTGCGGCCCGCGCCGCATACCCGCACTCCGGTTCACGCCTATTCGCTCCAGATCGAGCCGGCAGGCCAATACTTTATCAACTGGCTTCAGGACCCGTTTGGTAACTTCCAGGCGCGACTGGTGTTTCCGGAAAAAGTCCGCGAATTGAGCATCACCGTGGATTTGATTGCCGAGATGACGGTGATCAATCCTTTTGATTTTTTTGTTGAAGAGGATGCCGAAAAATACCCCTTCGACTATTCCGCCACGCTGCGCCTGGAGTTGGCGCCCTATCTGGAGATTCAGGAAGGCGGTCCGTTATTGTTGAAGTGGTTGGGCGGCGTTGACCGCAAACCGCTCCAGATCGTTGATTTTTTAGTCGGTCTCAACCAGCAACTGGGTCAGGACATTGGTTACATCATCCGTATGGAACCGGGAGTGCAGACCTGCGAGGAGACGCTGGAGAAGCGTACCGGCTCCTGCCGCGACTCGGCCTGGCTGCTGGTGCAAATCCTGCGGCATCTGGGCCTGGCGGCGCGCTTTGTGTCGGGCTACCTGATTCAGTTGACCGCCGATCTGAAGTCGCTGGACGGTCCCTCCGGCACAGAGGTGGATTTCACCGACCTGCACGCCTGGGCCGAGGTGTTTGTGCCGGGCGCGGGCTGGATTGGGCTGGACCCGACTTCCGGGTTATTAGCCGGCGAAGGCCATATCCCGCTGGCCTGCACTCCCACTCCGCCCAGCGCCGCGCCAGTGACCGGTTACACTGATGAATGCGAGGTCGAATTTGGTTTCGACATGCGCATCACCCGCATCCATGAAGATCCACGGGTGACCAAACCCTATACAGAGGAGCAGTGGCAGGCCATCGAGGCGCTGGGTCATGCCGTGGATGCGCAATTGGAAGCTGGTGATGTGCGGCTGACCATGGGCGGCGAACCAACCTTTGTGTCCATCGATGACATGGACGGCCCGGAATGGACGGTCGAGGCCATCGGTCCGACTAAGCGCAAATTGGCGGGCCGGTTGCTTAAAAAGCTCCGCAAACGCTTTGGCCCGAATGGCTTCCTGCATTACAGCCAGGGTAAGTGGTATCCCGGCGAATCGTTGCCGCGCTGGGCGCTATCCTGTTACTGGCGCACGGACGGTATCCCCCTCTGGCATGACCCACGCTGGATCGCCGATGACGAAACGCCGCAGGGCTTCGGGCCGGAACAGGCGCAGATGTTCGCCGAGGTGTTGACTCAGCGGCTCGGCGTCGATGCGGGGTTCCTCATCCCCAGCTATGAAGACGTGTACTACTACTTGTGGAAAGAACGCACCTTACCGGTCAACATCGATCCGCTGCAATACGACCTGAAAGATGACGAAGAGCGCCGGCGGCTGGCGTTGTTGCTGGAGCGGGGTTTGAACGAAGTGACCGGCTACGTTCTGCCCTTGCGCTGGAATCATGGTGTGGACGGCGGCTGGCGCAGTGGGCCGTGGGTACTGCGCCGTGAGCATCTCTACTTGATTCCCGGCGACTCACCGATGGGTTATCGGTTGCCGCTGGCGGCGTTGCCCTGGGTAGAGGACACCGACCGCAATATTCCGCACCCGCAGTCGCTGTTCGAGTTCCGCACCGTGCTGGGTGATAGCCACGGTGAGGTGATGCGCCGCTACAGCGATTTCCTCCGAGGCGGACCGGCAACGCGACGCAGTGATCTCCAGGAACAGCCGGCGGCAGCGCTGGACGTGAGCAAGACCCTGCATACCGCGCTGTGCGTGGAGCCGCGTGATGGCCATCTTTATCTTTTCATGCCGCCGCTCGGCCAGTTAGAACATTATCTCGACTTGCTGGCCTGTATCGAACAAACCGCCGCTGATTTAAAAATGCCGGTGCTGATAGAGGGCTACGCCCCGCCCTCGGACTGGCGGTTGCGCAAGTTCGCGGTCACCCCGGACCCCGGCGTGATCGAGGTCAATATCCATCCTGCCGGCAATTGGGAGGAGTTGCAGCGCAATATTGAGGGGTTGTATGAAGATGCGCGGCAATCCCGGTTGGGGACGGAGAAGTTCATGCTGGACGGTCGCCATACCGGCACCGGTGGCGGCAACCATGTCACCCTGGGGGGCGCGACCCCGTCAGACAGTCCATTCCTGCGCCGGCCTGAGGTGTTGCGCAGCCTGATTACCTACTGGCAGCACCACCCCAGCCTGTCCTATCTGTTTTCCGGGATGTTCATCGGTCCGACCAGTCAAGCGCCACGGATAGACGAGGCGCGTAATGACAGCCTGTATGAACTGGAAATCGCTTTCCAGCAGATGCCGCCCGGCGAAGCGCCGCAACCCTGGCTGGTAGACCGGCTGTTACGCAATCTGCTGGTCGATTTGAGCGGCAACACTCACCGTGCCGAATTCTGCATCGACAAGCTGTATTCACCGGACTCGGCAACGGGCCGGTTGGGGTTGGTGGAAATGCGGGCGTTTGAAATGCCGCCACATGCCCGGATGAGCCTGATGCAGATGTTGTTGTTGCGCAGCCTGGTGGCGCGGTTCTGGGAGCGGCCCTATCCGAACCGGCAGTTGGCGCGCTGGGGCACGCAGGTGCATGACCGGTTTATGTTGCCGCACTATGTCTGGGAGGATTTTCGAGATGTGGTGAGCGAGTTGAATGATGCCGGCTATCCGTTTGACAGCGACTGGTTCTTGCCCTTCTTCGAGTTCCGTTTCCCGCACTACGGCAATATTGTCCAGCGGGATATTGATCTGGAACTGCGTCAGGCGCTGGAGCCGTGGCATGTGCTGGGTGAGGAACAGGCGCTGGGCGGTACGGCCCGCTACGTCGATTCCTCGGTGGAGCGGATGCAGGTCAAGGTGCGCGGCATGACCGGCGAACGGCATGTCGTGGCGTGCAACGGGCGGCGGGTGCCGCTGTGGCCCACCGGGGTTGCCGGAGAATTTGTGGCCGGAGTTCGTTACCGGGCCTGGCAGCCGCCGTCAGCCTTGCATCCGACCATCCCGGTTCACGCGCCGCTGGTGTTTGATATCGTCGATACCTGGAATCAGCGTTCCATCGGCGGCTGTACTTACCATGTCCAGCATCCGGGCGGGCGTAATCCGGCGACCTTCCCGGTCAACGCTAACGAAGCCGAGGCCCGCCGCTTTGCCCGGTTCTGGTCGTATGGCCATACGCCGGGGCCGATGACCCCGCCAGCGGAGGAGCCCAACGCCAACTTCCCGTACACTTTGGATTTACGGCGGCAGTAGCTAGCGTTTGGCCGAAAACCCCGTAGCCCAACATCATAATTCTCAGAGCCGTTGTTCTGAATGTTGGGCAACGCTGCGCTTTTGCCCAACCTACAATACTAGTGTTTGGCCGAAAACCCCGAAACCCCGTAGGTTGGGCTGAGCTTGCGAAGCCCAACATGATGATTCTCAGAGCCGTTGTTCTGAATGTTGGGCAACGCTGCGCTTTTGCCCAACCTACAAAACTTTGGATTTACGACGGCAGTAGCCAGATCAGGAGGGATGAGACCGATGAAGGTCGCGCAGAGTTGGGATGATGGAATCGTTGATGATGTGCGGTTGACCGAACTGTTGCGGCGCTACTGTGCTAAGGCGGCCTTCAATCTGAATCCGGGTCTGCACGAAAATCAGCGGTCGTTCAGTTGGCGGTATGGCGACAAGGACGTCTGGCGCCTGGGCCGGGATGAACTGGTGGAGGTGTACGCCGGCTTTGAGATCGCCAATCATTCCCTGACGCATCCGTACCTGCCTGATTTGTCGCCGACGGACCTGGAGCGGGAAATCCGGGACAGCCGACATCTCCTGCAGGACTGGTTTCAGCAACCCATCCAAGGATTTTGTTACCCCTTTGGCGGTTTCAACGGGTTAGTCAAGGACATGATCCGCGCTGCTGGGCATCGTTACGCCCGCACCGTAGTGGAGGTTGAGCCGGTGTTTCCACCGGCGGATGCCCTGGAATTTGGCGCAAACTGTCGATTTGCCGATCCCGCTTTCTGGACTCGCTACGAACGCGCCAAAGCAGCGAATGGCGTGTTTTTCTTCTGGGGGCATAGCTACGAATTGGTGAATGAAGCGATGTGGGCCGATCTGGAAAACAAAATCGCCGGCATCAGCGCCGATCCGGCGGCGGAATGGGTGAATCTTGATGCTTTGTTTGCTGAATAGCCCCCGGTGGAAGCAACGCCCGCTGGGCAGGCATCGTTTCGAACCACGCCAGCGCCTCATCCCACCACGCCGCTCGTGGGTCAGCAGGCCAGGTGTTATGACCCGCCCCTGCGAACAACCAGCGTCTTTTCAACCCCGGCAAAGCCTCATACAGGCGCTGGCTATGACGGGCCGGGATGATTTCATCCCGCTCTGCGACCAGTACAGCGACGGCCCCGCCATATTCACGGAGCGCAGCGATCGTGTCATAG
>JBAQIQ010000186.1:0-3460 GCA_049288935.1 Candidatus Competibacteraceae bacterium | reverse complement strand
GCTCGTCATTGCTCTCAATGTATCCGGCTTTCCTTTAACGCTATCATAGGTTAATATCATGCTCATAATCTCAAGAATTTATTTGTTGGATTATATCATGGATTTTAGTTTCTGATAATGTCTATTGGTTGGGGCGATGGATGTTCTCTAATAGTGGAGAGGAAGCGCATGTATCTGCCAAACCACTTTGACGAAGCGCGGGAGGAAGAACTCCTTCGGACTGTTGCTGCGTACCCCCTCGGTGCTTTGGTGGTCAATGGACCCGCTGGCCTCGACGCCAATCACGTGCCGTTCCTGATAGACGAGGCGAGCGAGAGTCCGAGAAAGCTCTTGGCGCACGTTGCTCGTGCGAATCCGTTGTGGAAGGAATCCAAGGACGGGGATGAGGTGTTGGTGATCTTCCGTGCCGAAGACGCGTATGTCTCGCCGAACTGGTATCCCAGCAAGCACGATTTCCACAAACAAGTGCCGACTTGGAACTACCGCGTCGTGCACGTACACGGCAAGCTGTACATCAGAGATGACGAGCGGTTCGTCCGTGGCGTCGTGGCGCGACTTACGCGCACCCATGAAGCGCATACCGGGTCGCCTTGGAAGATGACGGATTCCTCGCCTGAGTATATCGACCAGATGCTGTCGGCCATCGTGGGCATCGAGATTGAGGTCACCAAGATGGTCGGCAAGTGGAAACTGAGCCAGAACAAGGATGAACGGGACCGGATCAACGCGGCTGAGGAGCTACGCAAGCGCGGTGAGCAAGTAATCTCTGGAGCGATGTTGGAGACTGTGGGTGCAAGGAACTGATGCTGCCCAACATCCGCATGCACCTGACCGGCGACAGCGGGCTTCACCCGCATCCGCCGGCAGGTGATGCGGGGCGTTGTCGCGGACGCTTCGCGCCCGCGACAACGCGAAAGACTGCGGATCAAAGCAACCTTCGAGGGCGATAACATATGAAAGCAGTTGTGTATGAAAGATACGGGCTGCCCGATGTTCTTCAGTTTAAAGAGGTCGAAAAGCCTGTCCCCAGGGACAACGAAGTCCTGATAAAAATTCGTGCGACAACGGTGACATCCGGGGACTGGAGAGTGCGAAGTCTCAATCTACCTTCCGGCTTCGGGCTCATTGCGCCTTTGATTTTTGGAATTTCAAAACCACGGCAACCTATTCTCGGAACAGAGCTAGCCGGTGAAATTGAATCGGTCGGCAAACAGGTCGGCAGATTCAAAGTCGATGACCCGGTTTTTGCGTTTAGCGATTTCAGCATGGGTTGTCATGTCGAGTACAAATGCATGCCGGAAGATGGGGCGGTGGCATTAAAACCGCACAACCTGTCCTACGATGAAGCCGCCGCACTTTCTTTTGGTGGAACCACGGCGTTGAGCTTCTTTAAGAGGGCAAAACTTCAGCACGGGGAACGGGTGCTCATCAATGGCGCTTCCGGAGCGGTAGGCACCGCGGCGGTGCAGCTTGCCAGGCACTTCGGAGCAGACGTGACCGGGGTGTGCGGTACCGCGAATCTGGAACTGGTGAAATCTCTGGGCGCGACGCGGGTCATCGATTACACCAAAGAGGACTTCACGCGCAATGGCGAAACCTATGACGTCATTGTCGATACCGCCGACACAGCCCCGTTCTCCCGCAGCAAGAGTTCGTTAAAGGAAGGCGGACGCCTGCTTCTGGTTTTAGCTGGGTTGCCAGCAATGCTTCAGGCACCATGGGTGTCGATGACGAACAGCAAGAAAATCATCGCTGGACCGGCAACCGGGCGCGCCGAGGATTTGCGTTTCCTCGCAAAGTTGGCGGAGGCGGGAGAATTCAAACCCGTTATCGATAGGCGCTATCCGTTCGAGCAGATCGCCGAGGCTCACCGCTACGTCGATACCGGGCGCAAGAAGGGAAATGTCATCATAACTCTGGAGCATGACGACTGAACCTAAGAGCACCAATCACGTATGCGGCCATCTGAGAGGGCATTGTCCAACCGGACGCTCAACCGGACGCTGCGCGATAACGGCGCGAAGCGCCGCACAACCCCGCGGATCAAGCCGACTTCGGGCCGATAAAGCCTGCGGCTTTCCGCCCTTCGCGGCTTATCCGCCGCCCCGTTAGGCCGCACAAAACCACTTCTTCCCCCTACATGCGCAAAGTTCTGTACATCGACATGGACAACGTGCTCGTTGACTTCGCGTCAGCGTTCCCCCGCGTTCCGCCTGAGGTCTTGAAGGCACACGAAGGCGATCTGGATGAAGTCCCCGGAATCTTCTCGCTTATGGATCCTGTTCCCGGTGCGATAGAGGCATACGAGGAACTCTCCGGATTGTTCGATACCTACATCCTGTCAACATCACCCTGGGAGAACCCGTCGGCATGGTCAGACAAGCTTCTCTGGGTCAAGCGCCACCTTGGTAGAACGGCGTACAAGCGGCTGATACTCTCGCATCACAAGAATTTGAACCGGGGCCACTTCCTCGTAGACGACCGTACGAAGAATGGTGCGAGCGAGTTCGAAGGCGAGCGTGTTCACTTCGGCACCGCGCAATTCCCAAACTGGCCCGCTGTTCTTGATCACCTACGCAGCGTGGCCTAACACCTCGTTCAAGCGGAGCCCCAACGGCATGGCGCCATGCCGTCGTCGCCCGGTTAACTCCACTACAAGGGCTTCCCCACAAAAAGCAAGTGGCTTTGAATTTTCAGTTTTTCATGTTCTGTCTTCCAGCGTGTTCATGATTGCCTGCTGTCGTTGAACGAGAAGATGGCGGACTGCGAAACTACAACCGGTCATGTTGGGTTTTGCTGCCTGGGGCAGTTGACCCGGACCCTGATGAAAGACGCGCGCCGGGGCCTCAATCGTTAGTCGGGCTTATGAAACACCCCTTGAGCTGATCAGGCATACCCGGCGCGGGTCCAACCTGCTTCACATCAACGCATGCAGTGCATCGATAATTCCTTGGCCGCCGTCAGGCGGCCCGCTGTGTCCTTTCAATACGCTTTTCCTGAAGACGGTTTTTGATCTGGGTGGATCAGGCCATGTCCGGCTTGAGACGGAAATCCTCCCCATACCGCAACACCGCCCAGGCTAACCGCGCATTCTTGGCCGCGATGGCCACCACGGCACGCCAGTAGCCGCGCCGCTCCTGTAGGGTTCGCGCCCAGCGACTGAAACCGTTCCGCTTGTCCCCCAGGCCGGAGAGGAGGGCCCGCGCCCCCATCACCAGCAGACTGCGCAGATAGGGATCGCCGGCCTTGGTGATGCGCCCCAGGCGGGTCTTGCCGCCGCTGCTGTATTGTCCCGGCGTGAGCCCGATCCAGGCCGCCACCTGGCGGCCGTTCTTGAAGTCGTGGCCGCCGCCGATGCTGGCCAGCAACGCGCTGGCCGTCACCGGACCCCTGCCGGGACGTTCCATCAGCCGTTTGCTGCGCGCATCCGCTCTGGCGGCTTGGGTGATGAGACGGTCGT
>JBAQIQ010000185.1:0-1608 GCA_049288935.1 Candidatus Competibacteraceae bacterium | reverse complement strand
GACTTGGCCTTGGTGCAGGAGTCCCTTAAGCTGTGCCTGAGCGGCACACAGGACTACTCGGTCGAGTACCGCTTGCGCCATTTGGATGGACACTATATATGGGTAATGGACCGTGGAAAGGTGGTTGAAAAACTGGAAGATGGTTCACCATTTCGAGATGTCGGCGCCATTCGCAATATCTCGGCACGAAAAAATCTCGAACAGAAAATCGAAGAAAAAAATAGATTGCTTGACACCATTTTGTCAAATATCGATGCCTGCGTTTACATGAAGGACCACGCTTTGCGCTACTTATATATTAACAAAAGCACTGAAGAGTTTTATGGAAAAACATCGGAGCAAATGATCGGATACCCTGATAGCGAGCTGCTTCCCCCTGAAATCGCAAAAAAGCTTATCGAATTTGACTCTTTAGTACTCTCAACGGGGTGCAAGCAGTCCCGAGAGGAATCGGTTCCCGATAGAAATGGCGACATTCACCACTTTTTGTCTGTGAAAATTCCATTGAAAAATCAATTTGATGAGGATTTTTTGGTCGGCATTTCAACCGAAATTACCGAGATGGTGGAACTTAGGCACGAACTGGAACTACAAGTTAAAACGGATCCACTGACGGGAATTCACAATCGCCGCCACTTTTATGAAATAGCTTCCATCGAATTTAATCGGGCGCAGCGCAACAAAAGCGAACTATCGGTCATGGCCTTTGATATCGACTTTTTCAAGAAAGTCAATGATACCTACGGCCACCATGTCGGAGACATAGTGCTTTGCGAAATTGCTCAGCAAGTCAAAAAATCAATCAGATCCTTAGATCTCTTTGCCAGAATTGGCGGCGAGGAGTTCGCCATACTTATGCCAGAAACTAGCCTGAATAATGGAATCGATGTAGCAAATAGGATTTGCCAATCAATAGCACAAATTAGTATAACCGGCGAATGGGGTGGCGCAATCAAGACAAGCATTAGTATTGGCATTGATAATCTAAAAGACTCTGATACTAATTTTTCCGAAATATACCTCAGAGCTGATAAGGCACTTTATCAGGCAAAGCGAACCGGGCGAAATAAAGTATGCACCTTGGCAAAAGAAATTTTGTAAATGTTGGGTAGCGGTTCAAAATCGAAAGGAGCAATCGCCCCTCATCCCCTACCAAAGCGGTCAAAAATAGCGGCGCCCCGATCAGGCGCCGCGCCACGGAAATCACTCGTAAACCCAAGAAATTCAAAGCACGCTGAGCCGCGCATTGATCGCGTTGCTCAAGTTCTGCACCCAGCCAGCTTTCCTTTATTATTTGTGGAAAATATTTCCTGATTAGCAAGATTCTTCAGCCTGCCGAAGCCAACGGGCCGGTCGTGGTCCGATGGCCGCGGCGGCGACGAGCAGGCGGGCAGGAAGGGTGTCGAGGTGACAGCGCCGGTTAAACCGGTAGGCAAAGGCGGCCAGATAGCGGGTTCCGTATTTGGCGAAATCAAAGGTTATGTTGCGTTAGTTTCTGACAGACGAGCTTGACCATTTCTGGACGGAATTAGGCTGCCAGGGAATAGAACTGTTCGGCGGCGGAGAGACTTGGCCCTTTGGCCATGATCATCTGCTCCTTCTTGATCC
>JBAQIQ010000184.1:0-1887 GCA_049288935.1 Candidatus Competibacteraceae bacterium | reverse complement strand
GTCATAGGGTATCCACGCCCCCTGGGTATTGTCGTAATAGCCGACCGGCACTTCGCCGCCGACCGGGAAGTTCAGGAAGTTATCGACATAGAACGACACCGGCTGATTGAAGATCACGTCCTGGCCGTTGGTTTTGGTGGGCGCTTCGTCGGCGCTGATTTCCACGGCGTAGGTGTAGCCACTGGTCGGCGGCAATGGCGCGGGCATGGTCTTTGGGCCATTGGCCCCGACCGTGTATTCGGTAAAGCGCAGGCTCAAGGTACTCAAGGGTTGCGTGCTGCCATCGGGCAGGACCCTGGATGCCGTGGCGCCGGGCGGAATCAACAACGCCGGTTGCCGTGTCCCGTCCTGATCCGTCACCACGCTGCCTTGAGCGGCTTGCATAGTCGTCGTGTTGGTGAGGTCGATAGTGGTAACTTTCGCATCCTTGGCAATCAGGATTGCGTCGTCCAGCACGACAAAATCCTGCCATGGGACGTTGACCTGCCGTTGCGCCGGCAGATAGCCGTTGCGCTGATAGTTGACGGTCAGATACCCGCCGCCGTTGACGGCCAAATCGAACCACCCATCGGCCCGGCTCAGGGTCTGGCCGAATTCAGGATGGTTCAGAACGGTGAGAACCACGCCAGGCAGCGGATTGTTCTGCTTGTCCAGCACCCGACCGCGCATCACGGCAGCCCGCTGGGCCTGAATCGTCCCCGGCATCACCCCGGTTTGAATGGGGTTGGAGCCGGTGTAGAGGAATTCGGTCGCGGCAAAGGTGGTGGTGGCGACCGTCGGATCGACCGGCGGCGCAACCGTCGCTGGATCCTCTGGCAACGGGGGCAAATTCTCCGGCTGCACCTGAAGGCTGAACGACTGTGTGGCCTGGCCGCCGTGGCCGTCGTTCACTTCGACCCTGACCGTCACCTCACCCGCCGCCGTCGGCGTCCAGGCGATCAGGCCGCTGCTGGAGTTAATGCTCATGCTCGCCGGGGCGGCGTTCAACGCATAAGTCAGGGTGTCCCCATCGGCATCGGTCGCGTTCACGTCATAGCGATAGGGCTGGCCGACCGTAGCCGTCGTCACCGGGCTGGAGAGGATCTGCGGATCGCGATTCGTCGGCGTGGGCTCGGTGACCGTCACCGTGGCGGTATCGGGATCGCTGCTCACGAAGCTATCGTTGACGATCAATTGCGCGATGTATTGGCCGACGAGATCGGGCGCAAAGCGCGCCTCGGCCTCGGTCGGAGCGTTCAGCGATGCGTTGCTCCCTGGGGGTCGGTGGGTCCATGACCACTGATAAGTCAACGGATCGCCGTCGGCATCGCGGGATGCCGACGCCGTTCAGGATCACCGTCTGCCCGGTTTCTGCCGCCTGATCCGGCCCGGCATCGGCGACCGGCTTGGAATTCTCGGTGCTGACGGTCACCGTATCCGGGTCGCTGTTGACCTTGCCATCATTCACGATGAGTTGCGCCACGTATTCGCCGGGCTGGCTGGCGACAAAAGTCGGGTTGACCGTGGTCGAATTCTGCACGGTCGGCAACGCGCCCGGCGCGCTGGTCAGCGTCCATTGATAGGTCAACGGATCACCGTCGGCATCACGGGAACCCGCGCCATTCAGTTGCACCGTCGCATTGAGAGGGACGGTTTGCGCCGGCCCGGCCTCGGCCACCGGCCGGGCGTTCTCGGTCGAAACCGTCACGCTGTCCGGCGCACTGTCCACCCGCCCATCGTTGACGATGAGTTGGACGGTATACGCGCCCGCCCGCGCCAGGGTCAGGCCGGGATTGACGCTCGCGGGATTCGCCAGCACCGGCGGAAGACCTTCCGGCCACGCCACCGGCGTCCACTGGAAGGTCAAGGCATCGCCGTCCACGTCGCTGGAGGCGCTGCCGTCCAACG
>JBAQIQ010000183.1:0-5346 GCA_049288935.1 Candidatus Competibacteraceae bacterium | reverse complement strand
ACCTTGCGCCACCAGCCGCTCATAGGCTTCCACCACGGTGAAGCGAGAGACGCCATGCCGGTCGGCGAATTGACGGATCGAAGGCAGACGGCTGCCGGGCCGCAGCAACCGCTGATCCATTCGACTGCGCAGCCAGCCCGTAATCCGTTCAACCAGGGTCGTGCCGGAATTATCGGCTCGCGCCAAGCCATTGAGTGGCGGTTCCTCACTCAGGCCATCAGTCGCTACCGCAACATCAAGTGTCATGGTCACCATCCCAGGCCAATAGAGTTTGATCCGCCAATACAGAATGATTAATCATCTGGAAATTGTATATGCACTGTATTGGTCAGGCGCGGTAGGGTACACCGAAACTGATTCACCCGTCCAACTCTGCTGAGGAGTCATTGCCATGCTGCCGGAACCCGGTTCATTTGCGCCCTGGGTCGCGCTCGCCGTGTTTGCCTTTACCACGACCATCACGCCGGGGCCGAATAATCTGATGCTGACCGTGACCGGGGCGCAGTTCGGCCTGCGCGCCGCCGTACCTGCGATAGCCGGAATTTTAATGGGAATGGCGCTGCTGATTGGGCTGGCCAGCGCCGGAGCCGCTTCGCTGCTGCTGGCGTTTCCGGGGCTGGAGCTGGCCTTGCGCGGGGTCGGTCTGACCTATCTGCTGTGGCTGTCATGGAAGCTGTGTGCGCCTGGCGCTGGCCTAAACGGACGCGAAATGCGACGGCCATTGACCACCGGCGAGGCGGTGCTGTTCCAGTTCGCCAATCCCAAAGCCTGGATGATGGCGGTCACTGCGGCTGCGGCTTTTCTGCCCGGTTTGTTGCCGCTGGCGGCGAATATCGGCGATCAGATTCGGGTGACGCTGGCGATGGCGTTGTGTTTCGTGCTGGTGGGCGGCCCTTGCATCACCAGTTGGGCGGTGCTGGGCGCGGCGCTGCAACGCTATCTGCAACAGGGATCGCGGCTACGCCAGTTCAATACGGTCATGGGCGGCCTGCTGGCAGTAACGGCGTTGGGGATGATGTGGGTCTGAAACCGATGTCATTTTGCAAATGAGATAGCTATGCAATTCTGGGTCAATCAAGGCGTGGGCGAGAGAGCGGGGCGACGAGGTTGACCGCCGTACCGTTGAGACCAGCGATCCCGGCGTTCGACTTGCGTTTCGCGACTGCGGGTCCAGCGGGTCACGGTCTGATCCGCTTCATGCAGACCTCGCTGGACTTCCGCACCCACCGAAGCGCCGGTGCGGCCTATCCAATTCGTGAGATCTTCAACATTACGGCGAATGTTGGATGAAGCACGCACAGCGTCTCCCTGAAGTTGGGTGACTGGGTCAGTAGAACGCGGTGTGGGCTTTCTGGGGGCGGCGCGAGCCGGGGCATCAGGCGCACTCGTTGGCCGCGCTTGGCGAGCGGGTGGAGTGGTCAGCGGAGGAGGATCGTTGCGACTGATCAGATTGATCGGCGGCAGAGCCGGCGGCGGTTGGCGAGATTCCAACCGAATGGGCGGTAGAGGTGGTGGTGTCGATCGCGGGCGTTGCTCGGCGCGGGCGACGGAACGGGTCGGTGCATGAATGGCAGGTCGAGTCGTCGCTGGGGGTGACGAAGGCATCGCTTTAACCGTGCGTTGGGTGCGAACCGGCATTCTGGGTTTGTCCCGGACCGGCGCAGGCGTATTTTTAACCGTGCGCGGTGGCAGGCTGCGCGTGATTTCTGGCGCCGGCGCTTTCGGCTCAGGGATCGCCACTGCGGGCGTGGGTCGAGACGGCGGCTCCGTAGCTTCGGTAGGGGTCCGGGCTGGTTTGCTACGGACAACCGTTTTAGAACGAGTCGGTGGGGCGCGTTCGACAGCGGTGGGGGTCACGATTGCAGGAATTGTGGGGGGTACGGCAACCGGGGTTGGCTGGTCCAGGTCCAGTACTGCGTCGTTCGGCTGGGCAGGCATAGCGGCATCGACGACTGGCTCCGGGCGGGAGGTGGGTTCGGCGACCGCAGCTTGTGGCTCAGAAGGGGAGGCAGGTCCGGCGACCGGTTCAGTCGCCGCTTCGGTAGCGGGTTTGGCCGTAGACTGAACGACGGGTTCCGCAGAGTCGCCAGGCGCTTCCGGCGCGGCGGGCGATGCAGGCGCTGGAACCGACAGAGCAGCGACTGGAGCGGGTGGAGTCGGTTCCGGAACGGGCGCTGTGGTGATCACCGCATCCGGGGTCAACTCGCCTTGGGGGAGTTGATTTATCGGTTGGATGACGATGGCCCAGGCCAGCGCACCGGCTAATCCCATCGCGCCAACCAAGGCGGCAGCCCGCCGTGACCAGGGTGAATGACGCACGGCGCCAGCGCGCCGACGATGCCGGTTGGGCAGCAGGGACGGTGGTGGCGGCAAATCCCGGTCTGGGCCAAGGATCAGTGCATCTGATGAGGCTGGCGCGAGAGTGGGCGGTTCAGACTGCCCTAGACGCACCGCGTTAAAAATGGTGTAAATTTCAGCGCTGTGCTGAGGCCGTTCAGCCGGATCGCGGGCCAGCAGACGGTCGATGAGTCCGGTCAGTTGTGCCGCTAGGCTGCTGTCGGACAGGGTCAACACCGGAACCGTCCAGAATTCGATAGACTGGCGCAGCAATTCCCGTTCTGCGTCATCTAATCCGCCGAGTTGCTCGCCATAGCGGGCCGCGCCTTCCTGGCCGTGCTGCGCCAATAGTTGGCCGAGTCGGCGCTGGGCGGCAGTAGCGGATTGGCGGGTCAGCAGGCTGAACAGCAGCAAGCCCAGGGCATAATAGTCGGCGCGGTAATCCACCGCGTATTCGCCGCCTTCGGGGCTAAAATGCACGGGCAATGCCTGCTCCGGGGCCATGGTGGCCGGGGTGCCGATAAAGGAGCGGGTGCTGTCGCCATTTTCGCGCTTGAGCGAGCCAAAATCGGCGAGCTTGAGTTGTTCGCCGCGTTCGTCGACCAGAATGTTGCTGAATTTCAGGTCGCGGTAAATAAATCCGGCGTTATGAATAACATCCAGGCCGGCCAGGATTTGCCCGGCCCAGTCAAGAATCTGCTCCAGATCAGGCAGTGGCTTGTTATCCCGCCGCCGCTGCGCCAGCCACTGGCCAAGGTTAGCCGCCAGCCGTTCCAGGACCAGTACCGGTTGTCCGTCCACTCGGCCATCATGGAGTAGGGTGACGATATGACGGGATTGGTCAGCGTCGAGGTCGCGCAGGAAGTTGATCTCCCGTTCCAGATGCTCTGGCCAGTGGCCATGTAAACTGGGATCGGCCTGAATCATGCTTTCGGTGTTGATAAACTTGATGGCGACTGCGCGACCGGCTTCGTCCGTCGCCGCCCAGACTTGACCATAACTGCCAGCGCCGGTGGAAAGCACAGCACCCAGTTGGTATGTCTGGCTGTTAATGACCATCCATTCGCCGCTTTGCATGAGATTCTCCAGACTCTTGGACTCAGGGCGAGTCAAACGCATTCATTAAACTGACTGACCTTTGATCAATCAAGATACTCCACTTTCCAATATTTCGCATGGAACCCAAATCCAGACTGAATCAATCCGGTCGCAGTGGGATATTTTTACTTTTTTTAGTCGCCTTGAGCACCGGACTACTGTACGGGCGGCTGGTGGCGTTATACACGCCTGCGGTCACTTTGCCAGTGACTCAGCCGCGATCGAAAATTGTTGATGAAACCGGGCCAGTCAAATTGCCCAGGCGGCGCGAGGATGCTGAATTGTTTGAGCAGGCGCTGATGGCGGGGTTGCTGCGACTGGACGGCACGGGACGGATTGCTGTGGCGCCGGCTGATTTGCCCTTGCGCCAACGTTGGGCGAAAGATCATCCTGATCTGCTCGCGCCGCAGGGGGGTGATCCAAACTGGTTACAGGGTTCCTGGAATGATGACATGAGCCGCCTGCATCGGGCATTGCATTTCAGCGCCGCCGGTCGGTATGTGAGTCAGCAGATTGACCTATTCAACGCCCGACAACCAAAATTCCTGCATCTTCAGTGGCGGGAGGGGCGACTGATCTGGCGCGATCGACCCTAAAAGGCGTAGCGGATGCGGTTATCATCGATCCATCATCAAGTGTGGCTAGGACTGATCTGGCTGCTGCCGATTCTAGGGGCAGGCTGGACAGTAGCGCACGCACCGGCCTGGTTGGAGCCGCACCGTCTGGCCGTGGCGCTGGAACCAGGCCAAAGCATCGTATTAGGCCGGGAGACGTTAGCCGCCTTGCAGGCAGACGGTGAACATGTGCGGGTGAACCGCGAGCGAGGGGGAAACTGGCGGCTGGCGAATCTCTCCCCCAGCAAGCAGGTGATATGGCAACCGGGCGGCGGTCGGGATGATCGGTTAATCCGGGAATGGTCGCTGATGCCCGGCGCGATGTGGACCATCGGTGCACATACCTTCGCGGTATCGATGATGGAACCGGACCGGCTGATCCTGCAGAGTAGCGGCCAGCGCTGGGAATACGATGGGTTTAATCTGCATTGGGAGGGGCGGCAACTCCCGGAATGCCATGAGCATTGGCGAACCCGCTTTCGCGAGTACCTGGGTCATTTGCCCGGTTTACATCAATGGCTCCAGCGTCCGTTGCGACTGGGCGGCGGGGTTTATTGCGCGGACCGGCTGGGTTTGGCGGGTGTCCCCATTGATACCGCGCTGCTGATTTCCGACCAGGCCGGTTTTGTATTACGTTCAGGCGCTGCTGGGCGGCCAGATAGTCCACCGGTCATCGTAGCGGCGGGTACGCCAGAGGCAGAGTTGCTGTGGCAGCGTTCTGTGCCGCTGGCCGTGGGTGATCAATTGATTATTGGCCGTACCTGGTATCGGGTGGCGCAGACGACGCCGGTGCTGGAATTGACCGTATTGACCCGCGCTTGGCGTTGGCTGGCTGGTTCGGAACCACCAGCGGCGTCGCCCAACGTGTCAGTGCAGTGGCAGACGATGGTGTGGCTGTGGCCGTCGGACGTTGCAAATTTGGGATGGCCGCTGGGCTTGGGATTGGTGACGCTGATGTTGGGGCGAGTGGTTTTGCGTGGAAATTGGCGGATAGCTACAGCGCTGGGGCTGGCCGGAGCCTGCCTGGGTTTGTATGTGAGCCGGCTGGTTGCGCCGATCCTGTGGCCCTATCTGCTGGCTTGGCCGGTTCTGGGCATTGGGTTGATGACCGTGCGTTCACTGTGGAGCGCCAGGCTATTAGCGACGTTGACCGTGTTGCTCGGCATTGGGTGGATCGCCTTGTTGCAATTGGCAACCGGTGCGGGTGAATCCGGCTGGTCGCGTTACGGTGGCAGCGGCGCGGCGCTGGCCGGAATGTGTGGCTGGCTGGCCTGGGCCGGGTGGAACGATGGGCGAC
>JBAQIQ010000182.1:0-3267 GCA_049288935.1 Candidatus Competibacteraceae bacterium | reverse complement strand
GGCGGGATCGAACCGCAGCGCTTCCTCGCTACGGCCGGCGACTTCGGCCACGATGCGTTCCTGGCTCAAATCGGCCAGCCGGATGCGGCGCAGTTGCCGTTCGGCGGTCTGGGCGTTGTCGGGGATCATCGCCACCAGCGGCGCGGGATCGACCGCCGACCAGTCCAGCTCGAACAGGATGTCTTGTTCGTAGTCGAGGGGTCGGACCGCGCCACCTTCCACACAGAGTACTTGCGGCAGGTAGATTTCCGTCTTGGCGAACCGGTCGCGCCGGGGGATTTCGCGGATGCCGGGCAAGCGGTTATTGCTATCGTCACCGATCTTGATTTCCTTGACCAAGTCGCCCAGCCCGTCTTCTTCCAGTCCGGTTTTGATGGCGTCCACCACTCGTGCGGTATCGGCATGGTGGGTGATGACGTAGCACTCGTCGAGCAGGGGAACGCCGGTCTTCTCGGCGTGCGGCTGGCGCAGGATGCGGCCGACCAGTTGGGTCATGGCCGAGAGGTTGGCGCTGGCGGCCAGGGCGCACAGCACGTAGGCGAACGGACAGTCCCAGCCCTCTTGGAGCGCCTGCTTGGTGATGATGACCCGCACCCGGTTGGTCGGCGATAGCAAGTCCTGATTTTCGGGGTTGGCCAGTTCGTTGGTGTCGGCGGTCTTGATGGCGATTTCGGCCTCGTCCAGCCCGGCGGTGAGCAGCCAGTCCTTGGCGTCGAGGGCGTGAATGTGGCCGCTTTCCCGCTGCTCCTTGCCGGTGCGTTCGGCCTGTACCAGCAGGATGGGGCGGATATAGCGGCCCCGTTCGCCATGCAGTCGCCGCGCTTCAGCGTCCAGCACGTTCAAGCGGTCGAGAGCGGCGCGCAGGGTGTTGCGCCAGTCGGTCCCCTGGCGGGGGTCGAGGTTCAGGGGCATCTTGATCATGCCCTCGCGATCCAGTTCGGTCCCCAGCACTTCGACCAGAATGTTGGCGTGGCGAGCCGGTTTCGGGTTCGCGCCACCCCTGGCCGCTACATCTTTCGGCGTGGCGGTGAGTTCCAGCACAAAACAGGGATTGAAGCCGTAGAGGGTGGCGAAGGCCAGTTCCGAAATCGCCTTGTGGCCTTCGTCCATGACCACCACGGGCCGGATCAGCCGCAGGGCGTTGCCGAGTGAATCCTTGACCAGCGGCCAGAACGCGCCGGCCTCACCCGCTTTGCCGTAGGCGTCGAGATTCGGTGTCTGTTCCAGGGCCAGCCGGTGGGCTTCCATATCGCCTTCGGGTGGGAAGAAACCGTTTACGTCGCCGCGATCCCGGAACATGCGCAGAGACTCGCGGGTTTGGCGGTTGGCCGACGGTAACATCAGCAACATGACGCACAGATGGGTTTCGACATCGCGGGCGTCGAGTCGGTCGTCTTTTTCCAGCAACTTGACCCGACCGGCGGCGGAACGGTCGAGCATTTGCCGGTAGGGATGCTGGCGGTCGCTTAGTTGCCGCTTGGTCTGGCTGTAGATAGCCTCGTTGGGCACGATCCACAGCACGAAGCCGGTATTTTTGCCCAGATAGCGCCCGAAGAGACGGGACAGCGCCGAGACCGCCAGCCAGGTTTTGCCGCCGCCGGTGGGGACTTTGAACACGGCGTTGGGCACGGGCCGGCCGATGCCATCCCGGCGCGGTGAATGGGGAATGTTGAACCGTGAGGGCGGCAGTTGACCTGCGTTGTGGAGCGTTTCCCAGGTCTTGGCAGGGAAATCGGGGATTTCGAGTCCAAGGTCCGGTTGCTGCCGCGCCAGCACCGCGATGCCGTCCGCCCGTTTCTTCTGGGCGGAAAGTTCGGTCAGATAGCCGTCGAACGCGGTCAACACCCGCGCTTGATACTCCAGATCGCGCAAGCTCATGGCGTCGCCTCAATCGCGTTCGATGCGGTACAGGGCGAACGGCAGCGGCGCGAATTCGACCGGCAAGCCGGAAGCGTTCAGCAATTTTTGTGAGACAAACTTGGCCGGCGCAAAGACCAGATGGCGCTTGCCAGGCTTCGCCTTCACGATGGCTTCGGCGCGGGGCAGCGTCAGCGCCGCCTCGCGAGATTTGAGGAATTCCAGGTTGGGCCGGTAGATCAGCCAGACGTGATAGTGGGTGGATTCGCCGAGATAGCCGCAGCCCTCGACGTATCTTTCTTCGACTGCCGCGAGAGTGGCCGGGGATGAGGGTAAAACCTCGCTGGTGGCGGTGTGGAACAACAGCGCGCCCAACTGCTCGAAGGCCGGCAGCGATTCGCCGGTGAGCAGCTTGTCCATTTCGATGGCGTCGCCCAGGGTGCAGAAGGTGAATCCGCCGCCCAATCCCTCGACGCGCTCGGTGATGGCTTTTTCGCCGGTGACGATCAATTCACCGTCCTTGACTTCGGATTTGATGGTATCGAAACGATGACCGTCCAGATTCTTGATGGATTCGATGTGATCCAGCAGCTTGTCGGCTTTTTTCAGGCTGGTGAAGGTGAGTTTTTCGCGGTGCAGTTCTTCCCGCTGTGTGCCGGAAAAAGCGTAGCCGTTGATGACGCGGCGCACCCGTTCGGCAGTCAGGCTGTCGGTGTAATCTTCGCACTCGACGAGAATGAATTTCCGGTCGCCGCCGTCTTTGGCATTAGCGGCCAAAACCGCGTGGGCGGTGGTGCCGGAGCCGGCGAAAGAATCGAGTACGATGGAATTTTCATGGCTCGCTAATTCAATAACTCGTTCGATGAGTCTAACTGGCTTTGGCGTGATGAAAACTTCTTCGGAGCTATTGAAATTGAGGATTGCCAGCAATTCCTTTTTGGCATCCTGAGTATGGCCTACTTCGTCAAAATGCCAGATAGTTTGTGGAACTCGGCCCTCCATCACTTCAGATAAAAACCGTTTTTGCGCGGGCATATTGTTTCCATCTTCGCCCCACCAAATTCGGTGGTTTTTATCCAATTCTAGGAAAGACTCATAACTCTGACGCCAATATCGAGTTCCCGAATCGAAGGTTTTGCCAGTTGGCCCAACGACTGTATATTTTCCTTTGCTATAGCATCCCTATACAGGTTGTGGAGTATTCAAGTACCAATGAGGTTTTTCAAAATTAAAAATCTTTTTATTGAGGAAATTAAAAAAGCTACATTTAACCTGAATAAAATTCTTATTTTCAAAAAAATGCCTCCGCAGAAAGTTTTTTCCTTGTAGCCACGCATCCTCAACCGGGTTTTGCTGAGGGGCATTTGGAGCAAAGGGTAGGCAAGTGATTTTCCACTCTTTCTCTTCTAA
>JBAQIQ010000181.1:0-17910 GCA_049288935.1 Candidatus Competibacteraceae bacterium | reverse complement strand
GTCCCGCACCGCGTCGATTAGCGCCGGACCCGCGGCGATCAGCAATCGCTGGCTGGCGGTTTGGCCGAGTGGAATCAACCGGGTCGCGGCGGCTACCTGATTCTCGACCCAGGCCCAGGCATAACCGGCGGCTCCGGCTGACAACGCAATCTCCCATTTGACGGTTGCCAGACTGAACAGCGTGGCGAAGCACACCCGAGGCGTATTTCGCCAGCATTCCGCTTCCACGATGCCCAGGTCGGTCAACAGCCGGGCCAGCGCCGCCCCAAGATGCTGATCTTCCCGCTGCAATTCCGCCGCCTCCCGCGAGGCGTACAGCCGGGCGTTCCAGCGCCGGATTTCCGTTGAATTCATTGCCTGCCATGCGGCATATAACCGGACGAAAATGGGCAAATCCAGTCGCCGCAGACTGTGGTTGAGCAGCCCGAGAATCCAGTCGCCCGCGCTGGCCTCATCCCGTACCCAACCGCGCTCCACCGCGTATTCCAGTCCTTGTGAATAAGCGTAAGCCCCAACCGGCAGGGCGGGACTGCACAGTTGCAACAGGCGCGGCAAGGCCAGCGATAAAACCGCCTCCATGCTATGCCGGATGATGATGGTAATGGACGTTGACTTCATCATGCGCGCCAGCCTCCGGCTCGAATGGCGCCTGCTCGCAAATGACGTCTAATCCTAGTTCCCGCACCATCCGGTCCAGTACATGATCATGGAGATAGCGCAGCCAACCCACATCAATCTGCAACGGGACATGGCGATTGCCGAGATGATAGGCCGTGCGCGCCAGTAACAGAGAATCACCCGTCCGGGCGGTGGACACACGCTCTGGCGCTGCACAGACTTCGACCACTAGCCCGGTGGTCGTTCGCAGCCGGTCGCCGTGCCGCAGCACCGTGCCGCGCGGCAGGAACAAACCGACATCTGCTCCATTGTCCAGCCAAGTTCGCAGCCGGCTTTTCTGGCGTAACTCAAACGGCAGGGTCAGTGTCGTTTCAGCAGGCAATGCCTCGTGCAAGCGTTCAACAATTTGTAATTCCACGGGGTCAGCAGCGTCCATGAACAGCCTCTTCGGGATCAGTCGGGCGGGCGAATTGTGACTTGACTCCTATTGGTTTTAGAACAAAAAGTAGCGTTGCGCCAGTGGCAATACTTGAGCGGGTTCGCAAGTGAGCAATATCCCGTCAGCCCGCACCTCGTAAGTTTGCGGATCGACTTCAATGACCGGCTGATAATCATTATGGATGAGGTCGCGTTTGCCTATGGCGCGGGTCTGGCAAACCGCCGCCAGTATCCGGCGCAGGCCCAGCGCATCCAATGCCCCACTGTTCAGCGCCGCTTTGGAGACGAAGGTCAGGCAAGTGGTGGCCAGCGCGCCGCCGAATGCGCCGAACATGGGCCGGTAATGAACCGGCTGCGGGGTGGGGATGGAGGCATTGGCGTCGCCCATCGGGGCCGCGACAATGCAGCCGCCCTTAATGAGCAGCGATGGTTTGACGCCGAAGAACGCGGGACGCCACAGCACGATATCCGCCAGTTTGCCCACCTCCAGCGAGCCGACCAGATGGCTGATGCCGTGGGTGATGGCGGGGTTGATTGTGTACTTGGCGATGTAGCGTTTGACCCGAAAATTGTCATAGCTCCCGGCGCTCCCCAGCAAACCCCGCTGCACCTTCATCTTGTGCGCGGTCTGCCAGGTTCGGGTGATGACCTCACCCACCCGGCCCATCGCCTGCGAATCGGAGGAGATCATGGAAAATGCGCCCAGATCGTGCAGGATGTCTTCGGCGGCGATGGTCTCGCGGCGGATGCGTGAATCGGCGAAAGCCACATCTTCAGGAATGCCGGGGTCGAGATGGTGGCAAACCATCAGCATGTCCAGATGCTCATCCACTGTGTTGACCGTGTAAGGCCGGGTCGGATTGGTGGAAGAGGGCAGCACATTCGGTTCGCCACAGGCGCGGATGATGTCCGGGGCATGGCCGCCGCCCGCGCCTTCAGTGTGGTAGGTGTGAATCGCCCGGCCCTTGAACGCCGCCAGGGTGTCCTCGACAAAACCGGATTCATTCAATGTGTCGGTATGAATCGCCACCTGCACGTCATAGCGTTCGGCCACCGCCAGACAGTTATCGATGGCCGCTGGCGTCGTGCCCCAGTCCTCGTGCAGTTTCAATCCCATCGCACCGGCTTCGAGCTGTTCTTCCAGGGCCGCTGGCTGGCTGGCGTTGCCTTTGCCGAGAAAACCGAGATTGACCGGCAGACCTTCCGCCGCCTGCAACAGGCGCCGCAGATGCCAGGGACCCGGCGTGCAGGTTGTTGCATTGGTGCCCGTCGCGGGTCCCGTGCCGCCGCCCAGCATCGTGGTCACGCCGGACATCAGGGCTTCCTCGATCTGTTGCGGGCAGATGAAATGAATGTGCGCATCGATGCCGCCGGCGGTGGCGATCAGTCCTTCGCCGGCAATCGCTTCGGTGCCAGGGCCGATGATGATGTTCACTCCCGGTTGCACATCGGGATTGCCGGCCTTGCCGATGCCACTGATGCGCCCGTCTCTGATGCCAATGTCGGCCTTCACGATGCCCCAATGATCGACGATCAGCGCGTTGGTAATCACGGTATCGACCGCGCCTTCCGCCTGGGAGCGTTGCGACTGGCCCATGCCGTCGCGGATCACCTTGCCGCCGCCGAACTTGACCTCTTCGCCATAAATCGTATGGTCGCGCTCGACCTCGATCCATAACTCGGTGTCGCCCAGTCGCACCCGATCGCCGACGGTCGGGCCGTACATGTCCGCATAAGCGCGGCGGTCGATGCGGCTCATGGCTGCTTCTCCAACGGCCCCATGACCTCGGCGCGGAAGCCGTAGACATGCCGGTCGCCGGCGTAATCGACCAGTGCCACCTCACGTTCCTGGCCCGGCTCGAAGCGCACGGCCGTACCGGCGGGGATATCCAGCCGGCAACCTCGCGCCAGCGCCCGGTCAAAGCGCAGGGCGGGATTGGTTTCAGCAAAGTGGTAATGCGAACCGACCTGGATGGGCCGGTCGCCGGTATTGGCGACGATCAGCCGCGTGAGGCGGCGGCCCGCGTTGAGTTCGAGATCGCCGTCGACAGCGATGATTTCGCCGGGAATCATGGACTTCTCCTCAGGGAATCGGTTGGTGAACCGTGACCAGCTTGGTGCCATCCGGGAAGGTGGCCTCGATCTGCACATCGGGGATCATTTCCGGGACGCCGTCCATCACGTCGTCGCGGGTCAGCAGGGTGCGGCCATCGCTCATCAATTCAGCCACGCTGCGCCCGGCGCGCGCTCCTTCCAGCAGCGCACAGGACAGATAGGCCACCGCTTCAGGATAGTTGAGTTGCAGGCCCTTGGCCTTGCGTCGTTCCGCCAGCAAACCGGCGGTGAACAGGAGCAGCTTGTCTTTTTCGCGGGGGGTCAGTTCCATCGAGTGCCTCGAACGGGTCAGGTATTCCAGAAACGGGAAGGGCAGGGTGGGCGATTGAGCATCATCGGTCTTAGCAAACTCCACGCCAGGATAAAAAAACGCCGGGCCCGCGCTGCCGATGGGCCAAGGTAACGGCCGATCAGGATGCCATCGAGCGCAGTAACGGCCACAATTTCTTGTTCCTCCGGTCGGGAAACGGCGTTCCAGGCGGCGCGAAGGGCATGAACCTGCCCCGGCAGGACGGGCGTACTCAGCAATGTAGCGCTCACCGGTTGCCCCTGCCAACCCCAGGGGGCGTCCAGCATTGGATCGCCGCCGAGCAGACGGTTCGACTCCAGATAAAGTAGCTCGCCATCGCGGCAGAGTTCCAGGGTTGGCCAGCATTCACCCGTGGTGAAAATTTCATCCGCTGCGGGTCGCCCCAGGCAGAGTATTTCCCAGCCGATGCAGCAGGCGTCGCCCTGAAGATCGATGCGAGTCAGGGCCTGGAGGCGAGCGCCGTTATAGACGATATTCTCCTGCGGCAACCATTCCAGGATCGCGCCGGGCGCAACGGTCAGGCATTGGGTCTGGCGGGCCAGAGAACCGGCGCTGCGGTAGAATTTTCCCGCCGCCGGGGTGGTCAACAGGGCATGAGCGCCGGGGTCAAGCCGAGCGTCAAGTCGCAATTCATCGCCGCCGACGATCCCGCCGGGAGGATGGAGAATAGCGATATGGCAGACGGCCTCCCCTTCGGGATAAAACGGTCGTTGCACCTGCAAGGGACCGCGATGCGCACATTGACCCAATAGTGTGCGCTGGCCCCGACGTTGAAAGCTGAGGGCCAAATGAGCCTGCCAGCCAGAGGAGGAGATCGTATGCTTCACGGAAGACTCGGGCAAAGAGGCATTGAGCCACTCAGGGCGTTGCCTTGGGCTAAAGTTTAAAAGATCCCTGGGGCTGGATCTCTGCGCCGCACGGGGGCGATTGAATGCTCGCTTGGGGCGACATCCTGAAGTCATCGGCAAATATTGCGCCGATTGTGGAGTGAGCTTGCATGACTGAACCTGCTGACGCACCCCTCTTTTGCCTGCGACTGCCGGCGGAACTTGAGCACTTGCCGATCTTTCTCCGCCATATCCGACAGATGGCCGAGGTCGCCGGTTTGGTGGAAGCGCGTGGAACCCGGCTGGAACTGGCGGTCGAGGAAGCGCTGGTGAATGTATTCAATTACGCCTACGCTGGACAGGATCACGGCGGTGCGGTGACTTGTCGGGCTGTCGTGGAGGCGGATGGCTTGATAGTGGAGATTGTGGATGATGGACCACCCTTTGATCCGCTGGCCCGACCTGACCCGGATACGGCTTTGGAGCTGGAGCAACGCCAGCCCGGCGGGTTAGGCGTTTTCATGATCCGGCAACTGACCGATGAGGTCGGCTATCACCGTGAAGAGGGGCGCAATGTGTTGACGATCCGGATGCGAAAGGGGTGTTGAAGGGTTACCAGGCTGTAGGGAACCGTCAACATCACATCAGGAGAACCCGCAGGTTCTCCTTGTTCAAGGCAGCGAGGATCAAAGGAGCGGCTTTTCCGAAACCAGCAAACCGTCTTCGTCAGCGTAGACGTAATGATCCGGCAGGAAGGTCACGCCGGCGAAGCGTACCGGAATATCCCGCTCACCGACGCCGCGCTTGACGCTTTTAAGTGGATGTACCCCGACCGCTTTAACGCCAATGGAGATTTCGGCCATGGCGGCGGAGTCGCGGATGCATCCATTGACGATCACCCCGGCCCAGTCATTCTCCTCGGCCAATTCGGCGAGCTGATCGCCCAGCAAGGCGCAGCGCATCGACCCACCGCCATCCACCACGAGCACCCGGCCTTTACCCGGCGCTTCGAGGGCGGAACGAACCAGGGAATTGTCCTCAAACACCTTCACCGTCACGACGGGGCCGGAAAACATCACCTCGCCGCCGTAATCACCGAAAATGGGTTCGGCGACTTGCAGGCGGTCGGAAAATTCATCACAGAGATCGGTCGTTTTAAAGTCCATGGGGGCTACTCTCGCGGCTGGGGGAACAGAAATGCGCGGGCAGTTTACCATAACCCGTATAGGGTTTAAGGGCGGCGCTTTCCCCTAACGGCTGGTAATTTTCAACTCGAAAAATATCAATTTATAAGGCTGGTTTTCCTGCTGTCGGAAAATTTTACAGCCCTTGTCAGAGAATCTTACACCGCATTCTTTAGTAAAGTACTCTGTTTTTTCTCTTAAAATAGACAAACTTAGGCTTTTTTAATTCATCAGTGGTTCCGTACCAGTTAACAAAAAATTCTTGATTACGAGCTAAATGTTAATAAAAAATGACGTCTGATTTTTATTGATAATTTTCTAGTGAATTTTGCGGTTATTTTCAAAAATTAAGCATTTTTGATGCCAGTCCTATGATTGTCAGGATTTCTTACAGTTTAAGCCAGGCATTTAGCTTAAGATAGTATTTATTTACTTATTATTCAATAACATATAAAAATAGGTATGTTTATTGCTTTATTTTATCTGTTTTGTGTGATCCACCCCATAGCGATAAAAACTTTGGGGTTTAATTTGATAAACCACAGCAGAGGAGCCCATTGATGAGGATTCGAACGACGGTTCTGAGCGTTTCTCTAGCGGCGTTGCTACTGCCCGCCGCCGCAAACGCCCTGATGATCCAATATGCCGCCACTGACCTGACAGACACGACGTCAGGCGAAGACTTGTGGCGATACGATTACACGCTTAGCGGACAAGTATTTAATGAATATCAAGGATTTACTGTCTTTTTTTCTCCAACCAACTATGGCGCGCTCAGTTCGCCTGGCGCGCCTAATTCTCCCCCTGACTGGGATGTGCTTACGATTGACCCGGACCCTGTCATACCGGATGACGGTTGGTTCGATGCCTTGGCGTTAGTCAACAACGCCTCGCTGTCCGGTACTTTTTCAGTTCAGTTTGTCTGGTTGGGTGGGGCAAGCACGGCTCCAGGCGCACAGTCTTACGAAACTTACAAGTGTAATAATGGTGATTGCAACACAGGCTTTGAGATCACCAGTGGAGGAGGCCCGCTTTCAACCGTCAGTGGTGCGATTCCTGAGCCTGGATCGTTGAGTTTGTTCCTGGCCGGTTTGCTCGGTCTGGGCGCTCAGTGCTTCAGAAGTCGCCAAACCAGAACAATGCTCTGAATTTTCACAGGGAGAACCCTTATGACAGCACCTAAAACGATAGGGCTCTGGCTGACGCACTTCTTCGTTAGTCTGCTCATTCTGGTGTCAGCCGGCGTTAATACAGCCGCTGCCGACTCGAACCTCACCATTCAAAACTACCAACTCCAATCCGAGAAGCGCATCAGCCGCTCTGTCTACGAGTACACCTATAAGGCCAATGTCAGCAATGGCAGCGGCACAGGCTACACCGGCGTCGCCGCCACGGTGTCGAGCAGTTCGCTGAACACCGTCGTGGTGGATAACAGCCTCAGCTTCGGCAATGTGGGGGCGAACAGTTCCAGTACCAGTTCGGACACGTTCTCGATTCAGCAAAATCGCCAATATTCGCTGAACTGGAATGATCTGAGCTGGAACGTAACGGGTACCCCGGTCGTGGTCAGCGACGGCGACGGCGACGGGATTCCAGATGCTTCGGACAACTGCCCCACCACCGCCAACTCTAATCAGGTGGACAGTGACGGCGATGGCAAGGGCGATGCGTGCGATAACTGCCCCGCCACCCCCAACGCTGACCAAGTGGACGGCGACGGCGATGGCAAGGGCGATGTTTGCGATAACTGCCCCACCACCGCCAACCCTGATCAGACGGATAGTGACGGCGATGGCAAAGGTAATGTTTGCGATAACTGCCCCACCATCGCCAACCCCGGTCAGGAAGACGGCGACAACGACGGTGAAGGCGATGCCTGCGAAGTCGTGGTCAGCGACGGCGACGGCGATGGGATTCCAGATGCTGAGGACAACTGCCCCGCCACCCCCAACTCTGATCAGATGGACAGTGACGGCGATGGCAAAGGTGATGTTTGCGATAACTGCCCGGTCACGGCCAACCCCGGTCAGGAAGACGGCGACGGCGACGGCAAGGGTAACTTCTGCGATCTTTGCCCGAGTGACGCCAACAACCAGTGCAGCGTCAGCGTCAGCGGCACGGTGTTTGGCGCGGGAGCACCGCTTGCGGGTGCGACATTCAAGGTGGGTGCCAACTCGGCCGGGACTACCAGTGGAAACGGCTCCTTCAATGCCAGCGTGAACGTCAGCGAAAAGAGCAATGACGGTCTCAACGATTTCTTTAACGTTGAGGCTCAGGCAGAAGGTTACGCTAACGGTTACGCCAAGGTGGTGTTGCAGCCTGGGGAAACCAGCTACTCCACGACCCTCAATTTGCTTGCGGTTTCCGACACCATCACCCCGCAGGAAAACGTCACCACGGGCGTGACTCTCACCAAGAACGGCGCGGAGGTGGGTCAGTTGACCATCCCCGAAAGCGCATTCCCGGGTGGCGTCACGCAGATTACCGGTACGGTGACCTATCTTGACCCCACCGAAGATGATTTGAAGGCTTTCCCTGGCGGTGATTTTCTCGCCCTGCCCGCAGGCCAGGACCCCAACGATCCGCCGACGCTGCTGGAAAGTCTAGGCCTGATGGAATTTAAGCTGGTGGATCAGGATGGCAATCCAGTCACCCAGTTGAGCAGCCCGGCGACAGTGTGTATGCGAGTGCCCGATGACTGGAAGACCAAGGTGCATCAAGGCCAAGAGATTCCGTTATGGTATTACGATCCCGCCAAAGGCTTGTGGATCGAGGAGGGCAAGGGTGTCGTGAGCGACGATCTCAGCCAGATGTGTGGGCAGGTCAGCCACTTCACCTGGTGGAACTATGATCAGCCGATCAATACCCATGCCTGCTTCAAGTTCCACTTCGTTGAGGAAAGCAACGGGCAACCGTTCAGCGACTTGAGTTGGTACGCAGAAGGCATCACCTACAGCGGCGTCTCGTCCGAGCATCCGGTCTCCTGCGATGGCAACGATCCGAGTCCGCCCTGCCCGCCGACGATTCCGTCTTTCACCGTCAAGCGTTCGGAAGGCTCCGCTGAGCAAATCCGGGTTTACACCCTGCTCAACGGCGTCAACTACTACGTGAAGAGCGACGGCGACGGGACTTACAGCCTGACTACCAATGCCGACAATTCCACAACGTTCAATAACCCGAGCGAAGAGGGGAGCGGCCTGTGGAACCAGAACGTGGAAAACTGCGCGTTCCTGGATTATCAGGACGCTGCCCCGAACGGCGTGTTGCCATTAGCCACCCCCAACCGGGCGCCGGTGATTGAATCATTCGTGGTGAATCCAACGGTGTTGCAACCCGGCGGCACGGCTGAAGCCACCGCCTCTATCCAGGACCCGGAGGGCGAGACTTACACGGTCGAATGGACCGCGCAATGCTATGGCTCGGCGTCCGCGGACCAGAGCATCGTGCCTAACGACTTGGTCGCCACCTTCACCGCGCCCAGCGTGCTGAATTACCCGGTGATCTGGTGCGAAGTGCAGTTGAAAGCCACCGACGTCAACGGTAATGCCAGCAACGCCAGTCGCTCGGTGATCGTCTCTCAACCGAACCAGGGTTGTGTACTGGAAGGTACGTTGTATGGCACCGATGGGTTGCCGTTGGCCAATACAACCTTGTCTCTATCTAACGACGATGATTTCGGAGTCCACGCTTACCAAGCGAGTACGACCACTGATCAGAACGGCTACTACCGTTTCAATGACGTTCCCTGTTGCCAGATCATTGACGGGTACATCAGGGATTTCTCGGGTACGCTGTCGGGCAGCTTCATGCGGAATGGCGCAACCTGGTACGGAACCCAATCCGTCTTTATGGGCTGCTCCATCGGCCAGCCCGCCGGCTGTCAGCGCAACCTTTATCTGCCCACGGTCTGGGGCGCCTTGCAGGGGACTGTCTTCGGCTCCGGGCTGCCGATCGGGGAGTCGATCCAGTTGCTCGACATCGAAGCAAGCTTCGATGATTACTACTATGGCTTAGTACGCCTGAGTAGGCAGATTGAGGGAACGAGCACTGACGGAACCACTGCGTCTTATGGGCCGGTCGAGGCGCCGGTGGGCGACGGTTATCTGCGGTCTGCACTTTCAGGGGTGGCGAGCCGCTACTCGATTCCACAGAAGGATCAGATCGTGACCCAGGATGTAGGTGGTGTTGGCGAGGTCACCGGCATCGCCTATTTTGATAATGGTTCACCGGCAGCAGGGGTCAGTGTTTGGGCTTACTCGGATGAAGGCGGAGGTGGTCACGCAACGACTGACGGCAATGGCGTCTATCGCGTTGCGGATGTACCCACGGGGATGATCTATGTCTCTGCCTATGTTCGGGGGTCCGGTCCGAGCTATAGCCTAGCTTATGCGCCAGATTACCTGGCCCAAAACGGCGGTACGGTCGTTGTGGATCTCAACAGCCCAGCCCGTTGCGATCTGGAGGGGACGCTGTATGGCCCCACCGGTCAGCCATTGCCCAGCCAAACGGTATGGTCGTATGACTATCTCCTCGGTAACTACCAGGACACGACGACCGACGCGAACGGGTTGTTCCGTTTCACGGGAGTTCATCTAGGTTTCGGTTTCGGCGGCTACCTGTACAGCTACGTGATTGATCAGGGGGGATACACTTACGGACAAGGATCTCGCAATGTATACAAGAGCTGCCCGCGTGATGGTAGCCCGGTGCGGTATGACTTGCCGGTTTATCGCTACTATGACTACAACCAGTGCGGTGGAGAATTTTCAGGGGCGTCTTCACTGCAAAACAGCCGGCTACCCAGTGTCGTGGGGCCAGGGAGGCAACCGGCACGGTAGGAAACCCTCTGCTTTAGTGAAGTAAACACCCCGGCGGGCCGCAACAACAGCGGCCCGCTTTTTTTCTAACGGCTGGTAATTTTCAACTCGATGCGCCGGTTACGGCGATAGGCTTCCGGGGTGTCCGCCGCATCCAGCGGGTGATATTCGCCCATGCCAGCCGCCGCCAGCCGTTGCGGTGGAACCCCCTGCCGGATCAGATAATTCACCACTTCCTGCGCCCGACGGGTGGACAGCTCCCAGTTCGAGGGAAACCGCCCGCTGCGAATCGGCGCCCGGTCGGTATGGCCCTGAACTTCGATGATCACCGGCAAATCCGGCGGCAACTGCATCGCCAATTGCTGGTAGATCATGGCGAATTTGTCCAGATCGCCCTGTCCGTTCAGCGACAAGGCCGCCTCGCCGGAACCGAACAGCACCTCGGACTGAAACACAAAGCGGTCGCCGACCACCTTGATATCGGGATTATTGGCGAACACCTCGCGCAGCCGGCCAAAGAAATCGCTGGCGTATTTCTCCAATTCTTCAACCCGCTCCAGCAGGCGCTTTTTCAGGGCGCTGTCCAGCGCCTCAATACGGCCCTTCTGTTCAACGATCACCGCATCGCGCTGGGCCAGTTCCTGCCCACTGACCGCCAGGGCGCGATTCAGCCGCTCCAACTCCGCCGCCAGCCGTTCCGCACGGGCGCTGAGCAGCGCAGCCTGTTCCTGAACGCTGGTGGTGGTTTGCTCAGCCTTGCGCTTGTCCGCATCCAGCGCCGCCCGCGCCGCCTGCACGGCGGTCAATTCATCGCGCAGTTGCGCCAGCAGCACCTCCCGCTCGCTGACCGTGGTTTGCAATCCCTTCATTTGGCCGCGCAACCGCGCCGCTTCCTTTTCTGCATCGCCCGCCAAGCCTTCCAGATGCGTGACAATCCGCTGCAATTGGTTAATGGCGCTCTCCTTGCCCAGCATTTCACGACCAATCAACACTTCACTGATCACGAACAGGATGATCAGGAAGATCAGCACCATCACCAACCCGCCCATGGCATCGGTGAAGGCCGGCCAGATATTGAACTCGCTGAGAGATTCACGCCGGCGGGGCATGATCGCTGTCCATGGGAGTTTCAGCCGACTGCGCCAGCAATCGGGCGATGACGCGCAGTTCATGCCGCAAATCAGCGGTGCGGTCGTTCTCGATGTTCTGCAAAGTCACGCGCAGCGACTCAATCCGCTCACCGAGATTCGCCACCTGTTCAGCAACACGGGTAATGCCTTCGCCGCGATTGGCCAGATACTCAGTGGTCGCTGCGACCCGTTCCAGCCGGTCAGTGGTGGATTGCAGCAGCGCGGCGAGATGGCGCGGCGAAATCGTTTCGGTGCTGGCGGTGATCGTGACCACGGGTTGCCAAAGTGGCACGAGATCGCTGACCACCAGCGCCTCCAGTTGGGCGTGATGGTCACTCTGGGCGTGAAACATTTGCAGCTCCAGAAAGCCCAGCGCCAGCGCGCCCAGCAGACCGAATAACGAAGAGGAAAATGAGATGCCCATACCGCCGAGCGGTGCAGCCAGCCGGTCTTTGAAACTGGCGATCAGCGCCAGGGTATCCGTGGTCTTATCGGCGGATAGCCCGCTGACCACCTCTTGTACCCCGCCAATCGTCAGCAGCAGGCCGTAAAACGTGCCAATCAGGCCCAGCAGCACCAGCGCCCCGACCAGATAGCGCACCAGCGCCCGCCGGTCATCGCCGCGCGTCGCCAGCGAATCCAGCAGATAGGGCAGGGTGGCGGCGGCGTCGCCATGACTGACCACGCGGTAGACCTTGCGTAAAAAATCGCCGACGCTCCGCCCACTCTCTTCCAGCAGCGCCGTATTGACTTGTTTGAGCGCGATCTCGTGGCGACGAGCTTTCAGGGCCATATCGGCGGCCTGTTCCGCATCGCGAACGTCGCGCAAACTTTCCAGCAACGCCTTGAGGGTATAGATTACCCCGAACAGAAACACAGCGGCCACTGCGCCATTGAAATAGGGATTGTTCAGGAAAGCAGCGGTGAGGGGTTGCTGAAAAATTACACCTAGCGCCACCAATGCCGCCAGAAACAGCAGGGAACGCAACAGGTAGCGGCTGGCGCCCCGTGCGGGGCGTCGCTCAGGTAAAGTCGTAGGCATGGGCGTTATCCATCATCTGCCGAAAAAGGAGCGCACTCTACACGAATCGGGCAACAGTTTGGATACGAGCGCCGGGTATCGCCAGGGTGGCTTATGTTATTGGACGCCCTGCCCCCAAACATTCTCAAAAGCAATTTGCGCCAGCGGCTTGCGCTGCCGGGAGGACTGTTCTTTTTCCCGCAGTGCTTCGGGCAACCGCTCGACCGGCCCTGGATAACCCACCGCAATCATCGCCATGCAGGTATGGTCAGCGGGAATATTGAACGTGGCTTGGGCCTGGTCCGAATTGAATCCGCCCATCTGATGCGCTACCAACCCCAGGGCGGTGGCTTGCAGGCAAAGATTCTCACTGGCAGCGCCGGTATCGTATTGCGCCCAGCGATTCGGTTGGTTGTTGTGGCCGAAAAGGGGCGTCGCGACCGCCAGCAGCAATACGGGCGCATTTTTGACCCAAACCTGGTTGCCTTCCGCCAGGCACGCAAAAGCCTGTTGCCAGCCGGCAGCGTCGCGGAACCGATCCCAGACCAGATAGCGCCACGGTTCGTCACCGAAGCAGGAAGGCGCCCAGCGCGCAGCTTCCAACAGCGCACAGAGGTGCGCGCGGCTGACCGGTTGCGCCGGGTCAATGGCGCGGGGACTCCAGCGGCGGGCGATGAGATCGGCGATAGCGACGGAAGTTGCAGCGGGTTTTTCCAGCATGGCGAATCTCCTGAGGATGGGAGGAAGGAGGGTTCCTGAACGAGTGATGTTTCAGTGCGTCCGGGGATAACTCATCAATGACCACAGAAAATGGCAAAGCGTTCAGGGGCGTCCTTGAGAATCCGCCGGGTCATGATCAGACGTTTCGGCCCCGATCTGTTGCTCCAAAGCTTGCTGGACGGCTTCCAGCCGCGTCTTGCAGATGTTGTAGGCTTTGATGCTTTCCTCGACCAGCGGCAATAGCCGGTCAATATCGGGCTCCTCTTGGCGGCTCAGAAGAACAGCGTTGTTTTTGAGCACCTCGTAGGCGGCGTTGAAGCTGTTGGGATCAAGTGGATGATCGTTCATCGAGATTTTCTCTTCTGACTGGAAGCGATCCGTCATGGAACTCAAGGGTAAGCCGTGGTTGTCGGCTCGCCGCTGCTCGTGAAGTGACCGGATGATGGGCGTCATCACGCACCAGGGCGAAACCGCGCCGCAACGTGTTCTCCGGGCTTTGACCGAGAATTTCCCGCAGCAGCCGGTGCGTTTCTTTGGTGGCCCATCGCTGCCAGCGCCAGGCTCCGGCTTGTACCTGTTCACGAAGAGCGGCGGTGGCGTCCGCCGCACGAGCGATGCGCGAGTGACTGTGCGCAATGATGTGTCGCTGCAACAAGTCCGCCAGCGCCCGTTGATGAAAGGCCAACCACCGATGAACCTGATCGCTGATCGCCCACCACCGGCGGTCCACGGTTTTTCCGGCTTCGAGCAACGCCCGTCGCGCCGCTATCCGCAGGGTTTGCTGGTAGTGCTCGATCTGGTGATCCGCTTGGGTCAGTCGGCGTTCGATTCCCGCCTGAATCGTGTTGAAGTCATCGTGTGTCTGGGCGGCCCGCTGGCGGATCGTTTCCCTGATGAACGCAATCACTTTCGATGGGGTTCCTTCCGCCCGGCGCGCCACCTCATCCAGGATGGTTTGATCTTTTTGATGGCCAATGCCGGTGATCACCGGGATCGGACTGCGGCAAATCGCCCGCGCCAGTTCCAGCTCATTGAGCCAGTGCAAGTCAGCGACCGCGCCGCCGCCCCGGAGGATCACTAACGCATCCAGCGCCGGCAGCGCGAGCGCTTGGTGAAAGGCGGTCAACAGGCTGTCCTTGGTTTTGGGTCCTTGAAAGATCGCGGTCAGATAGTGGAATTGGCAGATTTGAAAGCGCGCCAGTGGATCAGCGCCGGCCCGAAAATCCCCCAGGCCGGCGGCGCTCTCAGGGCTGATCACCGCCACGTTGAAGAAATCATTCGGCAAGGGCCGTTGGCGGTTATTGTCGATCATTTTTTCCTGCTGGAGGGTTTGGCGAATCATTTGTAACTGGTTCGCCATCACCCCTACGGTATAAGCGGGATCGATCTCGGCGATGATCAGGCGCAAGCCGAAACGATCCTGCACCTCGACCCGCGCCAATACCAACACTTGCATATCAGCGGCTAACAAGTGACCGGTTTGCTGGCTGAACCGGGTTAGCACCGGTTCCGCGTTCCAGATAGCCGCCTTGATGCTGGCGACTTCACGGGCTTGATCGCGTTCAACCAATTCCAGAAACACGTTCGAGTTGAATCGATCATCGATCCTGGCGATCTCGGCACGGACCCACTGCATTTCGGGCAACGCCTGTCGGACCGCACTGCGAACCTGACCGATCAGTTCATGCAGCGAAATGCCTTGAAGGGGGGTTATCAGGGCATCGGGAGCCTTGGGAGGGACTGGATTAGTGTTGACCGGCAGCCAGCGGGTAAAGGGCGCAAGATCATGACCCGCCGGAACGTACCACTTTTTCTGGCGGAAGTCCCAACGCGCACCCAGGCGCTTGGCTTCGTCTTTTTCCGAAAAATCAACGTTGAGGAAGATTTTCAACGGTGCATTAGGTGGCGTCGCGACGTCAGTCGCAACCGATGGATGCAAATCCTTCTGCGCCACTTCGATCAGGGGGTTGGTTTCAGACATAGTGGATGGCAATCAGACGGTGGGGCGGCGCAGGATATCCCATTCAGGCCGGAATGCTGGCCGACCTTCACTTGACGAATCCTCCGTAACACCACCCGGCGTTTTGCACCACCCCCTCCTTCCAGGGAGGGAGCGGCCATGATCAGGTTGCGCCGGTCCGGTCAAGTGTATGGTTGGGTTAAAGAATGCGCTCCATAAGAGAAAGCTTTTCGTCGATCCAGATATCCTCTGGACTGATAAAGCCTTTACGGTTAAAGGCGAATTCTTTTCCGGCACGGGCAAAGCACTCATAGACCAGTTCGGAGCAAATGTACTCACGGTCTCGTTTCTTCTTACCCATGCCAAGCGTGATGCGCGCCATTATTTTTGCGATCTCATCCTTGTCGTAAGGTTGAGTCAGTTCGTCGATCCCAAAAGTGGAAAGGCTTTTGACGGTTTCGAGTGTTACATCTTTGCAGCGGGCAAGGACTGCACGTCCTTTGTAGGGCTTGCCATCTTCGTAGTCACTGAGATATTTCGACAAAGGGGCGAAACGTACCCCCATATCCTCAACACTTTCCAACAACAAGACGCGATCAATGGAGTCAAGGCGAAACACAATGCCCACATGACTCCAGGGGCTATCGGTCATTTTCTGAATGGCCTTGGAAATCAGATAATCCCCGGATGTAAAGAGCAGGTCTCCAGATTTCAAGCGGGTGCGGACATTCGAGTAGGGGAGAACAGGAAGCGCTTTGAGCTCTTTGTCTTCCATAGGAGTCGCCATTTCTTGCCCCTCTTTCAAGTGGTTTACAGAGATTGTTAAACGCCATTATTGGGCAGATGAGCGTAGCACAAGGTGCGATGTCCGGGGATGGACCTGGAGCGACGGGCGTGAGGGATTGCGCCGCGTTTGCCAAGTGACGACGCATCCGGTTGACCCGGCGGTTATTTGTCGGGTGGTTCGCCCAGACCGTGAGCGCGACGACGGGCGCGTTGCCGCAACCGCGCTAGATACATGGCCGGCCCGGACAGGCCATAAAGCAGGAAACCGAGGAACAGTACCTTGGGGGGATCAACGGAAATGACCACTAGTGTGAGCACTACCAGCATTGCGGAAATGAACGGCACCCGACCGCGCAAATTGATCTGCTTGAAACTGAAATACAGGATGTTGCTGAACATCAACGCACCCGCGCCAATGGTCACGACCAACGCCGGCCAAAGCATTTGTTGACCGGTCAAACCCAGATCAGTGCAGAACCAGATCATCCCGACCACAATGGCCGCCGCCGATGGGCTGGGCAGGCCGATGAAGTAGCGCTTGTCGGTGTGGCTCAGTTGCACGTTGAAGCGGGCCAGCCGTAGCGCCGCCATCACAGTGTAAAAAAATGCCGCCAGCCAGCCGAGCTTGGACATGAACGGTCCCATGCCCGCCATCGAACCGAGCGCCCATTCGTACATGATCAACGCCGGGGCCAGGCCAAAGGACACCAGATCCGCCATGCTGTCGTATTGAGCGCCAAATTCGCTTTCGGTATGGGTCATCCGCGCCACCCGGCCATCCAGTCCATCCAGCACCATGGCGATAAAGATCGCCACTGACGCCGCTTCGAAGCGGCCACGCAGGGCGGCGATGATTGCGTAAAAGCCGCAGAACAGCGCGGCCGTGGTGAACAGGTTAGGCAACAGATAAACGCCGCGCGAACGGCGAACTTCGGGGGTGTCTGGGGTCATGGGGAAGTGCTAGGCCGCTATCGCCTCAATGTATTCGACAATCGAAGTTGCTGAAGGGACGGTAAGGTCATCTTCAAGCAATCCCTGGATATGAAGTTCGATGGCCAACTGAATTTCAGACTCGACTTCAGTTAGGGTTTGCCCAGTAGCTACACAACCCGGCAAATCAGGGACATAGGCTGAGTAGTTGGTTTGAGTTTTCTCGATTACTACCGCATATTTCATGAAGACCTCAATTTTTCCAACCTGCTTGTTTAGCAATACTGTTGAGTGTTCCCGGCGCCAGGTCGTCACTCGGCTTTCCCGCGACAGTCACTCGGCCCGAAATGATCGGGTGCTTGTACTGGCGATGGCTGCCATTCTGTATGACGATGAACCATCCTTCTGCGCTAAGACGCCTAATGACTTGGCTGACTTTCACAAAATTTCATAACCTGCATATTTTCATTGGATATTATGAAAAAATAAAAATAAAAATCTTGGTTAAGAAGTGTTCTATTTTCTACGCTTATCGCGGATATAAATACCTTTTGCCCGACTACTACCGTGAAACCGTTCTTCAATATCGAATAGTCCCATCGCCAATACCAACTCGCTTAATTTCTCGTATCCGTAATTCCGAGGATCAAATTCAGGAGATTGTTGAGCAATATAATGACCAACACTTCCAAGATTAGCCCAACCGCTATCATCCGATGCAGTTTCTAAAGCGCCACGAATAAGATTAACAAGCTTCGTATTTGCCTTGAGCTGATTGGTTTCTTGTCTTCGATTGCTTGCCTCCACATCTTCCTGAATAAGGAGCACTTTTGTGAAAACAAACTTATCGCAAGCTGATACAAACGCTTTAGGTGTTTTTTCCTCACCAAAACCATACACTAACAAGCCTTCCTCTCGAATACGGGATGCTATAGCGTTCCTTTGCGAGTTGTGGATTAGGTATTTTCGCCATCCGTTTTATCTTAAAATATATTTGAAAATATTTTCAATTAGTTATAAATCATGGTGAAATTTTAAGAATTCCACAACCTGT
>JBAQIQ010000180.1:0-8663 GCA_049288935.1 Candidatus Competibacteraceae bacterium | reverse complement strand
GACGTAGACCCCCCAAGCCGGCGGCATCCCGGCGCACTCGGGCGGCGCGGCCATCATCCCGCCGACCGCCTCGCCGCCGACCTTGACCATCACATAGCCCTCTCCGCCCGGATAATCTTCGGTCTGCCAGCCGAAGAGCGCGCCATAAAACTGTTGGGCGGCAGCCATGTCCGTGGTCATCAGCTCGGTCCAGCCGAACGCGCCGTGTCTCATCAGGTTTTCGTGCATCGTCATCACCTCGTCGGTTTGAAAGGAAAACCCCCGTTGAAGGGTCAGGAAGAAAACCGTCCCGGCCAAAGCCGGTGAATCACCCAGCGCGCGACTCCAACAATCGTTGCTTCATCCAGCGGCTGGCTGAGGTCAGTTCCTGGCGCTTGCACCCTCAACCGGCCTTGGGTATTGCGGCTCAGGTGGGTGAGGACAGAGGCCCCTTCCACGATCGCCAGCACCACACTGCCGGCCAGCGGCGGCGTCGCCCGATCCATGACCAGTAAATCCCCATCGTGAAGCCCGGCGTCGGCCAGCGCCTCCCCGGTCACGCGCATTAAAAAAGTGGCTTCCGGGTTGCGGATCAGGTATTCATCGAGACTGAGAAACTGTTCAACGTCGTCATTCGCTGGAGAGGGGAAGTCAGCCAGCCAGGACCCGCCGGGCCTCGATTTGGCCTCCCGCTCCTGATTCGAGTCCGGATCTAGCCAGGGGGGAACGGCGCGTGCGGTCGCGGGTTCGGGGAGTACGGCGAGCATGAGCATTACCTCCGATAGGATCGAATTAAGCCGACCACCACCCCGAAGATTTCCAAACGCTCGCTAGGGCGAAGGACAGGATAAGCGGGATTAGCGGGCTGCAATACGGCCTGGTCGTTTTCGACGGCCAAGGTTTTCAAGGTGAACTCGCCGTCGATGATCGCCACCACCACATCGCCGGGCCGGGCCGGGGCGTCCCGCTCCACCACGACCCGGTCGCCGGGGTGGATGCCCGCCTCCATCATCGAGTCGCCCGTCACCGGAATCAGCACGGTGCGCGAGGGCTGGCGCACCAGCCAGGCATCAATCGAGTGCGCTTCGCCGCTGTCCGTTGTGCCGACCGGTAATCCGGCAGGCACCGACGCATCCGCCAGGGGGCGCTCGAAAAAGCGCGCCGTGGGCGTCCAGCGTCCATCCGGGGTGCGCTCCAAAAAGCCCGCGTCCCGCAGCCGTTTCAGCACCTTGCCAATACCCGCCCGCGACGCCAGCCCCAGCACCGCTTGCAACGACTCGTAGGCGGGCAAGCTGCGCCATTGGGCGTAGTAATCCTGAATCCTCGCCAGATAGGCGGCATCATCGGCTGTTCGAGGCATGGTGGATCGTTATTAGTAAACAAATGTTAACTAATACTAGAAAACCGGAAGACTGCTGTCAAGCAGGAATCAGGAAGGGGGATTCAGTGGAGGTGCTGGCGGGGTGGGGCCTGGCAACCCTCAATGGCATCAATGGTTTAATCACAAATGACAAATTTTGCCTGATCCGCCGTGGGCGGCTGACGCTGAGCTGGTGGCGCCGGCCGTTGCGGCTACGTGATCGGCCGGTAGCAGTGGCGTACCTTCACGAGGACCCAGTTCATCGTGGAGGTGCCCATGGAACCGTTATGGCGAGTGCGCCGATCTCTGCAGACGAGTCCGGACGGGGCGCGGCGGTGGGACCGGGCTTACCAGCACCTGCTGCGCTGGGCGATGCTGATCGAGCAGGAGGTAACCCATGAGTCTCGCGATTTATGTCCGGGTATCGACCCAACGACAAACCCAAGCCCAAACGATCGAGCAACAACTGGAGCGGTTGCGAGCCCACCTTCGGACTCAGGGCTGGGAACTGGCCCCGGAGCACGTTTTCCGCGACGACGGCTACAGCGGGGCGAGCCTGAACCGGCCGGGGCTGGACCGCTTGCGGGATGCAGTCCGGGCGGCGGAGGTGGATCGGGTGTTGATCACCGACCCCGACCGGCTGGCGCGCAACTACGTTCATCAGATGGTGTTGTTGGAAGAACTGGAGCGGTGGGGCTGCCAGGTGCTGTTTCTGGACCGGCCGATGAGCCAGGATCCCCACGACCACCTGCTGCTGCAAATTCGCGGGGCGGTGGCGGAATACGAGCGGACACTGATCGCCGAGCGGATGCGTCGGGGACGACAGATGAAGCTACGGGCGGGGAGCTTGCTGCCGTGGACCCGGCCGCCGTATGGCTATCGGGTGGATCCGGACCGTCCCCGCGATCCGGCCGGCGTGCGGGTGGAACCGGCGGAAGCGGCGGTGATTCAAGATCTGTTCGCCCGCTATGACGAACCTTTGGTCAGCCTGTTCGCGCTGGCGCGGCACCTGCAATCGCTGGGGGTGGTCACCCCGCACGGCCAGTCGCGCTGGAATCCGGCGACGATTCGCGGCCTGCTCCGCAACCCGGTCTATACCGGCCACGTGTACGCCGGCCGCTTCCGGTCGGGGGCGCCCCAGGTTCGCTATTCGGCGACCCGTCCGATCGGCCGCCCCTTCGGCAGTACCAAGCCGCTTCCGCCGGAGGAGTGGATTCCGGTCACGACGGTGCCGGCCCTGATCGACCCCGAGCAATTTGCCCGCGTGCAGGCCAAGCTGGCTCAAAACCGGTCTTTTGCCCGTCGCAATAACCACGCGCACAACTATTTGCTGCGGGCCTTGGTCAGTTGTGGAGTCTGCCGGTACAGTTGTGGGGGCCGGTGGTTGCCGCCGGATTATGCGTACTACGTTTGTCGCGCCAAAGCCCAACCCCAGCGGTCCCTGCGCGGCGAGCGCTGCCCGACGCATTATATCCCGGCCGAGGCCTTGGACGCGCTGGTCTGGGCGGATCTGTGCGAGTTGCTCACGCACCCCGACCGCATCGCCTATGCGCTGGAGCGCGCCCACGGCGGACACTGGCTGCCCCAGGACTTGCAAGCCCGCCGGGAGCAGTTGCGCCGGGGCCAAGTCCACCTGGAAGGGCAGATCGAGCGGTTGACCCAAGCCTATCTGGGCGCCGTGATCGCCCTGCCCGAATACCAGCGCCGGCGACAAGACCTGGAGCAGAAAATTCGGGCGCTCGTTACCCAAGCCCAGCAACTCGATGCCCAGGTCGATCACCAGGCCGAACTGGCCGGATTAGCCACCGCGATCACCGCGTTTTGCCAGCGGGTCCAAGCCGGCCTGACCCACGCCACGTTCGAGCAAAAACGCACGCTGGTCGAACTGCTGGTCGATCGGGTCGTGGTCACCAACGACGAAGTCGAGATCCGCTACGTCATCCCCACCAGCCCCGCCGGCGAACACACCCGCTTTTGTCATTTGCGTAAAGACTATATCGACGATAGAGGCCAGCCGGTAGGCCACATCCATAGCCGTCGCTTGGCCGGTCAGTACGTGGTCGCACAGGGCGCGCAGCACCACCGGCAGGTTGGCAAGCAGTTGTTCAGGCGTGGGGTACTCCTCACCCTGGCGGTGACTGCGAACCAGCGCAATCAGCCGGTCAGTAGTGGCGCTCTCGGGGTCGAGGTCATCAAGGGTCAGGCGATGCGGAGCGGGGTAGGCGGAATCAGTCATGGAGGGATGCCGATAGAAGAGGTTATTTCGCTACGGCGCGCATAAACCGGCTGAGGTGATAGGTCGCCAGTTGCACGTCCGCATCCGATAGCCGGGCCGGTTGGTGTTCCAGGAAGGTCGGCAATGCCTTGGGGTTTAGTATCCAAGGAATATCCCCGTTCAGCTTGATGGTCGTCTTTACGAACCAACCCGGGTACAGCACAACCGACTGAACCTTGAACCGCTGTCCGGTGGATTCCAAGAGCACGTTTTGCAACCCATGCGCTTGAGCCTTGCCTTGCACCACCACATTGCGCTCGGGAACGTAGCCGGCCACATTGACACGCTCGCCGTCATAGACGATCTCCGGCTTACCCTTGGCGGGCTTGTGGTAGGTCTTGGTTTCGACCGTGAAGATCCCGGCGGGACCGATCAATGCGTGATCGACATTGAAGCCCTCGCCGATCAGATCGTGTAGCACTCGGTAGTCGCGCGCCCGCAAGGTTTCCAGAAATTGACCGACTGCGCGTTCGCCGTCGCGCGCCAGGCGTAATTGCCGAACCTTGCGCCGGAGTACGAACAGCTTGCGGGTGACATAGGCGACGACCACGACCGTCAGCAGGGTCCACAGGGCGGGTTGCGGCGGAAACTGAAACCACCAGCGCCCCCATTCCATCAGGGTGAAGAACAGCAAGCAGAAGGCGACGAGCAAGTAGCCGGACGCCTCCTCGTCGATGAGGCGGTGAATTTCTTCATCGAGGGATTGGCCGGGATTGCGCAGCGGTGGCGCGGTCAGAGGTGAGCGGGTGTCAGAGGAGGATTTACCGGCCATGATTTTCCATCTTTCATGAAAAAAAGAATTATAGTATTCTCATTTTCATGAAAACAATTGTGATTGCCAACCAAAAAGGCGGTTCCGGTAAATCGACGATTACCGTTCACCTTGCCGCCGCCGCCGAACACGCCGGGCATGGCCCTGTTATCCTCTCCGATACCGACCCGCAAGGCACGTCGGGCGATTGGTTCAACCAGCGGAAAAAGTCCGGTTTCGATACGCCACTGTACGCGCCGCTGACCCTGTCCGAACTGCGGGAGAAGATTCAGGCGCTGGGCGAGGCGGGAGCCGCTTACCTGTTTGTGGATACCGCCCCCTCCATCGGCGCGGTCAACGCCGATTTGTTCGCGGTGGCCGACCTGATCCTGATCCCGCTCAACCCGACTCCCGCCGATCTGCGCGCCTTGGTCAAAGGCTTGCCCTTGGTGCGGCAGTCCGGCAAGCCGTTCAGTTTCGTGCTGGCCCGCGTCCGGCCCAACCTCAAAAATAACGACGGGGCGGCGATGGCCCTCGAAGCCTTGGGGCTGGTCTTGCCGTCGCGGATGCACGAGCGCGTCATCTACGCCGAGACCTTCGCCCACGGCAAAACCGCCCTGGAGATCGAACCGAGAGGGGTCGCCGCCCAAGAGGTGGCCGCCCTGTGGCAGTCCGTGAAAGCGAGATTGGAAGAAAGCGAGAATTAACTGAAGAGAGAATGAGATAAAATGAGAATTCACGAAAGCGAGAATTCCACCATGACCAAGCGCCCGCCCGTCGATTTGAAAGCCCTCACCTCCGAGCAGGCCGCGCCGATGCCGGAAGCGGCGCAGCGCACCGCCCCGCCCCCGATTTCACCGACCAAGACCGCGAACTTGGAAGCCCTCGCCTTCAAGGTGTCGCCCGAGTTCCGCAAGCGGTTCCGGCAGCGTGCGGTTGCCGCCGATCTCAAGCTGAACGAATTGCTGTTTGCCGCCCTCGATGCTTGGGAAGAAAAGCACGGTTTGAATAAATAATTATCGCTTTATGTAATTCCATTTTTATGGAATTCTCCCTTTATGGAAAGCTACCGAGCAGCGCGGAAATAACCTCTATCCACCTCGAACGGCGCGAACCCGCGCACAACCGGCTGAGGTTCTACAAAATCGCCGTGACCCGGACCCTGTTCGACGGCTGGGCGGTCGTCCGAGAGTGGGGCCGGATCGGGCAGGTGGGCACGGTGCGGGAGACGTGGTTTGAAACCGAAACCGCCGCTATTGAAGCGGGCGCAAAGGTGCGCCAGCGGAAGGAGAAGCGCGGCTATCAGATGTTGGCGGATACTAAAAATCAAAGGAATTCATTGTGTCCAGACGACAATCTGGCCTAACCGCCTTGCTGGTGGCGCTGCCGTGGTGGGTCAGCGTGACCTTGGCGGCTATCGCCTACGTGGCCTTGGCCTACGGTGCGCCCAGCCTGAACCTGTCCAACCCCTTCCTACAACCCATCGCTAAAATCACTGTCCCCCTGTTGGCATTGCCCGCCGCGTTGCTGCTGCTGGCGCTGGCCGTCGCGTCCGCCTTGGCCGCGTTGTATCGTCGCCGATTACTCGACCGCCAGCGGGACTTGGAAAGCTTGCGACAAACGACCTGGCAGGACTTCGAGCGGCTCGTCGGCGAGGTCTACCGGCGACAAGGCTACCGAGTCGTCGAAACGGGCGGCGGCGGCGCGGATGGCGGTATCGATTTGAAGCTGATAAAGGACGGCGAGACTTGGCTGGTGCAGTGCAAGCGCTGGCGGCAGGAAAAAGTCGGGGTCAAAGTGACGCGTGAATTGTTCGGGGTGGTAGCCGCCGAAAAGGCCACGGGCGGCATCCTGATCACCACCAGCGCGTTCACTCTGGAAGCAGAAAATTTCGGGCGAGGCAAGCCACTCCGGTTGATTGCGGGCGAGGAGCTGCTACGCAGGGTTAAGGCGGTGCAAAAAGGTAGCTGTTCGCCAGAGGCGACAGCGCCAACAGCGGCGAGAACCGAACCCAAGCCAAAGCTGACCCCGAGTGAATCGATTGCGACCGCGCCGGTTACGCCGGTATGCCCACAGTGCAAAGCGTCGATGGTGCGGCGGGTAGCCCGCCAGGGCAGGAACGCGGGTCAAGCATTTTGGGGATGTTCGCGGTTCCCGGAATGCCGGGCGACGCAGCCGATTCAATAGCATCACATCCTAACGACAACAATCCGGCCCAATGACCAATCATCTTTACTACGGCGATAACCTCCAGGTACTCCGCGAGCATATCGCCACCGAGAGCGTGGACCTGATCTATCTCGACCCACCGTTCAACAGCCAAGCCACCTATAATGTGCTGTTTCGTTCGCCGAAGGGCGAGCAGTCACAGGCCCAGATTGAGGCTTTTGAGGATACTTGGACTTGGAACAACAGCGCCGAGCAGGCTTTCGATGAGGTGATGACCAGCGGCAACACCGATGCCGCCGAGATGCTGCGGGCCATGCGGGCGTTCCTGAAAGAGAACGACATGATGGCCTATCTAACCATGATGGCAGTTCGATTGTTGGAACTGCACAGGATTTTGAAGCCGACCGGGAGCCTTTATCTGCATTGCGATCCGACCGCAAGTCATTATTTGAAAATGGTCTTGGATGCGGTGTTTGGGATAAATGGATACCGCACCGAGATTAGTTGGAAACGGTCCAGCGCGCACAACGACGCTAAGCAGGGACGCAAACAATATGGCAACATCCGAGACGTGATTTATTTCTATACCAAGTCCCTCCAGTGGACATGGAACTGGCTGTTCACACCATACGATGAAAAGTACATCAGCGACTTTTATCGCCACGTCGAAGCGGACACTGGCCGCCGCTACCGGCTTGATAATCTAGCTGGCCCTGGCGGCGCTGCAAAAGGCAATCCATCTTATGAAGTGATGGGGGTGACTCGCTACTGGCGATATTCCAAGGAAAAAATGGAGCAGATGATTGCAGAGGGAAGAGTTGTACAAACCAAACCTGGCACAGTTCCCGCCTACAAGCGATATTTAGACGAGATGCCTGGCGTGCCTCTGCAAAACAGTTGGGATGACATTAAACCCGCCAGTGGCAATGAAGCCCTCGGCTACCCCACCCAAAAGCCTCTAGCCCTACTCGAACGCATCATCAACGCCAGCAGCAACCCCGGCGACGTGGTTCTTGATCCTTTCTGCGGCTGCGGCACGGCTGTTCATGCGGCCCAGAAGCTGGGCCGCCAGTGGGTAGGCATCGACGTTACCCACCTTGCTATCAGCCTGATCGAGAAGCGCCTGAACGATGCCTTTCCCGGCATTGCCTTCGAGGTTCACGGCACGCCCAAGGACTTGGCCGGTGCCCGCGACTTGGCCGAACGCGACAAGTATCAATTCCAGTGGTGGGCCGTGTCGCTGGTCAACGCCGTACCCTACGGCGGCAAGAAGAAGGGCGCGGATACCGGCATCGACGGGATCATCTACTTTAAACCGGACGGCAAGACCACCGAGAAGGCTATCGTTTCGGTCAAGGGCGGGGCGAACGTAGGCGTGGCGATGGTCAAGGACTTGATCGCCACGGTAGACCGGGAAAAGGCTAAAATCGGGGTGTTCGTCACCTTGGCCGAGCCGACCAAGCCGATGGAGAAGGAGGCCGTCACCGCTGGCTTCTATCAAACCGACTACGGCAAGTTTCCCAAGATTCAGATTCTGACCATCGAGGACCTGTTCGCCGGGAAAAAACCTCAAATGCCTTGGCTTGATCCGATGGCCTTCAAGAAGGCGGCCCAGGAAGACATGAGCGCGGGGAAACAGGAAAAGTTGATTTAAGGCCCGTTGTTCATCCCGCCGCCGACAAGATCGCCGTGAAGGTGAATCACTACGGGGATGAGGTATTGAAGGTGTTTGGGGTGGGGGTATGAAGCCTCAAAGGGGTCCGTACAGGATACGTGTAAAAAGTTATCACTAGACCATATCAATCTGATAAAAAAGGTTTTTTATAAATGTTTATCAAACTCATAAAAATTCAGAAAACTGAACTTTGATTATAGAAACCACTTTTTTGAACAAGCAAATCCTGCTTTTAAGCGAAAAACAGACAAAGAAAGCACTGGTTTGAAAAAACGAACGTTTTTTTGAACTCAGTGTTCGGTAGAAGGACTCACACTTCCACCTTGATGGGGTAGACCCAACAGTCGTGTCACCAACCGCCATTTCGATTACGGCAAATCCAGGGAGTGTTCATATCGAGGTTGAGCCGACCCTCCCGAGCAGAAAGTGTCAGGAAGACATCTGTGATCTTGCG
>JBAQIQ010000179.1:0-3047 GCA_049288935.1 Candidatus Competibacteraceae bacterium | reverse complement strand
CGGAGGTGCGGCCTTGGCAGCTTCGCGCCCGGGCGGCCAGCGCCGGGTGGCCGCGCAATCAGGATGAAGAGCGCATGTTAGATCGTTTTCTCCAATCGCTGGCCGGTGATTACGTGCCGCTGGCTGTCGTGGTGAATGAACGACTGGAAGTGCTGCACATTCTGGGTGAGCCGGACGGCTATTTCCGGCTGCCGTCGGGCAAGCTGATGAACGACATCACCAAGATTGCGGTGAGAGACCTGGCGATCCCGCTGGCGACCGGATTGCAAAAGGTGTTCAAGAGCGGTGAAGAGCTGAAATACACCAGCATTCGCCTGAAGTGGCGCGATGAGACTCGCAATATCCAGATTCGCATTCGGCCACTGCCGGGCAAGAAAGGCCAGGAAGCCCTGGCAGCGGTGTTTATCGAAGAAACCACGCCGCCGTTGAAAGAACCGGTGGCGGGCAGCAGCATGCAGATCTACGATATTGCGCAGGAGGCGGAACAGCGCATTCATGATCTGGAGCAGGAGCTGCAATTCTCGCGGGAGAACCTGCAAGCGACGATTGAAGAGCTGGAGACCTCGAATGAGGAATTACAGGCCACCAACGAGGAACTGCTGGCCAGCAATGAGGAGCTGCAAAGCACCAACGAGGAATTGCAGTCGGTCAACGAAGAGCTACACACGGTCAACGCCGAGTATCAAAGCAAGATCATCGAATTGACCGAATTAAACAACGATCTGGATAACCTGATGGCGAGCACCCAGATCGGCACGCTGTTTCTCGACGAGAATCTAACCGTGCGCCGCTTTACCCCGGAAGTCCGCCGTATTTTCAAGATTCTGGACAGCGACTTGGGCCGCCCGGTCAATCACCTGATGCACACTTTGGTCAATGTAGATTTGTTCGAGCGCATCCAGGCGGTAGCGGAGCGATCGGCTGAGCAGGAACTGGAAGTTTGCACTCAGGAGGGGGCCTGGTGGTTGATGCGTATTCTGCCCTATCACATCGGGGTGGGGGCAGTGTCTGGAGTGGTATTGAATTTTATCGACATCAGCGCCTTCAAAAACACGCAACGAGCGCTGTCCGACCGGGAAAGCCTGCTGACAAGCCTGTATCGAGCCACCCCGGCAGGGATTGGCCGGGTGGTCAACCGGACGTTTTTGGAAGTTAACGATCAACTGTGCCGGATGCTGGGCTATACCCGGGATGAGCTGATCGGCCAGAGTGCGCGCCTGGTGTATCCCTCGGAGGAGGTATTTGCTCAGGTCGGTCGCGAGAAGTACGCTCAGATGCAACAACACGGGGTAGGGACGGTGGAAACCCAGTGGCGGCGCAAGAACGGCGACATTTTCCCGGTGCTGCTCAGTTCATCGCTGATGCACCCGACTCACCCTCAAGAAGGGACAACCTTTACCGTGCTGGATTTATCCAGCCGCCAGCGGGCTATTGAACAGGCTGAGGCCAGTGAGCAACGCTATCGTCAGTTGTTCGAAAGTATGGCCGAGGGTGTGGTGTATCAGGATGCGCACGGGGCAGTGCTGTCGGTCAATCCTGCCGCAGAGCGTATCCTCGGCTTGACTCTGGACCAACTGGCGGGCCGGAACTCCACCGATTCGCGTTGGCAGGCGATCCATGAGGACGGTACAGACTTTCCTGGCGACCAGCACCCCGCCATAGTGGCGCTGCGCACTGGCCAACCGGTAACCGGGGTGGTGATGGGCGTATTCAATCCGCAGCGCGGTCAACATCGCTGGCTGCGGGTCAGCGCTATCCCATTATTTCATCCGGGCGAGACCCGGCCTTTTCAGGTTTTTTCGACCTTTAACGACTTCACTGAACGGTTTGAGGCGCTGTGCGGGTTGGAGGTGCGTGAATGAAAGAATTGCCGGATCGGCTCCAAACTTTGCGGGCGCGCGCCGAGGCCAGCGCCGCGTCATGGCCGCCGGATATGCCGGAGTTGACGGATGACGCCGCCCGCCGATTGGTGCATGAATTGCAGGTTCATCAGATCGAGCTGGAGATTCAGAACGAAGAATTGCGCCGACTGATGGCCGAATTGGAGCAATCGCGAAACCAGTTTTTCCGGCTGTTTCACCGGGCGCCGATGGGCTATGTCGTGCTCGATGAGGTGGGCTTGATTCATGAAGTGAATGAAACCTTCTGCCAGATGGTCAACCAGTCCCGCCATCCGCTGATGGGCCGGCCATTCGCCGATTTTCTGAACAGTGAAGACCGTGGGGTGTTTCTGGGCCGGTATCGGGCGCTGTTTCACCGTCCAGCCGGCAAGATCCTGGAGGCGCGCATCCAATGTACTCAAGCGCCGGCGTTTTACGCGCAATTGGAAGGGGCAATCCTGGAAATGCCGCTGAGCGGGCCGCGTGAACAGGAAGCGCCGTTGTTGATGCTGGCAGTGACCGACATCACCGCACGCAAAGCCGCTGAAGAACAACGTTTGCTGATGGAACAGCAGATGCAAAAGACCCAGAAGCTGGAAAGCCTGGGCGTATTGGCCGGAGGCATTGCGCATGATTTCAATAATCTGCTGACGATCATCCTGGGCAACGCCAGTCTGGCGCTGGATGAGTTGCCGGCTATCTCCTCGTCCCGCGACAGTTTACGGGCGATTGAGAAGACCGCGCTGCGGGCGGCGGAACTGTGTCGGCAGATGCTGGCGTATTCCGGTCAAGGGCGCTTCATCATCGAGACCGTCCAGCTCAACGAGCTGATCTGTGAGATGGCGGCCTTGTTTAAATCGTCGCTGCCCAATAAAGCGCTGCTGAATCTGAATCTGGCGAACACCCTATTGCCGTTGCGCGGTGACCCCAGCCAGATCCGTCAGGTCGTGATGAATCTGGTCATCAACGCTTCTGAGGCGCTCGGTGATCGCGGCGGAGTGGTCATGATTTCGACCGGGGTGATGAAATGCTGTGCAGACGACCTGGAAGGATCCTATCGAGAAGAGCGCCTGACAGAGGGGATGTATGTCTGGCTGGAGGTCGCGGACACTGGCTGCGGAATGGACGCTGAGACCCAGCAGCGCGTTTTCGAGCCGTTCTTCACCA
>JBAQIQ010000178.1:0-2653 GCA_049288935.1 Candidatus Competibacteraceae bacterium | reverse complement strand
GTGCTGTACTTCTGGGATTCTGCCAGAATTCCAGGAGTCTTGCTGCACCTACTTCTTGGGGTTTCATCCATTTGCCGACATGAGCGAATTATTTAAGGAGAAATGTCTATCAATGTGAAAACTCAAGATGCAGGGAAATGAAAAAAACTGAAGAAGACAACGGTTATAAGAAAACAGTACAGTGTCGTTTTTGTGAAAATATGGCTAAAACTGGCGAATATTGGGATGATCGACTCTGTGCAGAACATGCCGGTATTATCGCCAGTTTTGAAAAACTCAGCATGAAATTGAATGATATTACCGATTACAAAAAAATATTCGAAAGAGATTCATTCAATATTCAAAAAATCGCAACGACCGGACTCTTCGCCATTGCAGGTGCAGCAGTTATCGGGCCGGTAGCATTCGCTGCCGCCCCAGCGATTGGCGGGACTCTCGGTGCATTGCTTGGATATTCTGGAGCCGTCGCCACCAATGTTGGACTCGCCACCCTGGGGGGCGGCGCTTTAGCGGCTGGCGGTTTTGGCATGGCCGGAGGCACTGCCATCATTGCCGCCTCCGGGGCGATGCTTGGCGGAACATTCGGTGGCGTTGTTTCTAATATCTATTTTGGCAATATCGAAGACTTTGACATTGAACTGATCAAGCCCGGTGTTGGACCAAAAGTGATTTTTATCGATGGCTTCCTCACCCAGAAAAACCCAGATCCTTCCGACTGGAAGAAAAGCTTAGAGAAAGTCTACCCGAACAATCCGTGGTATCACCTAAAGTGGGAGTCAAAGCGACTCTACGATATCGGCAAAAACTTGGGCGGTTATGGCGTTAATGCCGCAGCCAAGGAATTACTGGGAAAATGGGCGGCTCAGGCCAGTAAACAGGCGGCAAAGAAAGTAGGAGGCCCCGCTGCATGGGCGCTAACCATTGCCGGATTAGTCAACAACCCTTGGAGTGTTGCTTCAGTCAAAGCGGCGCAAACCGGTGTGCTTTTAGCCGACATCATCGCCCGCACCGATGATCAATATATCCTTTGTGGACATTCTTTAGGGGCAAGAGTTATTTATTACGCGCTTGAGAGTTTGCGGACCAAAAATAAGTGCTTCATTGATACGACCCATTTATTGGGTGGCGCGGTCGGCAACCAAGCGGAAGATTGGCAACAAACAGCCAATGCAGTCCATCAAGTCATTCACAACTATCATAGTGATAACGACAAGATATTGGAGATAATGTACGACAAGATTCACAGGTTTTATTTTTTTGGCAGCAGTCCCATCGGGCGATACCCAATTCCAAGCAGCGACCCCCGCATTCAAAACCACGACGTCACCGCGTTTGTATCCGGCCATCGCTATCACAAGGACAATTTCCACAAATTCGCTCATGCCTGAATACCCGCCGCAGGTTCGCGCCATGACCCTCCCCACCCTTTGGGCCGACGTGGGCTTCACGCCCAACCCGGCCCAGGAACAGGCCATTTACCACACCGCCGGCCCACTGCATCTACCCGCCGGTCCCGGTTCTGGCAAAACTCGCGTATTGCTCTGGCGCACCGTCAACCTGATCGTCTACCACGGCGTCAAGCCCGACCAAATTTTCCTGGCCACTTTCACTGGAAAAGCCGCCCGCCAACTCAAGGAAGGCTTACACGGGCTACTGGCCGTCGCCAGTCGCCACACCGGCCAGCACTACGACCTCGCCGGCCTCTACGTCGGCACCGTGCATTCCCTGTGTCGCCGCCTGTTGCTGGATCGCCGCCTGCACCCACAACGCCAGCGCGGTCAGATTCCGGCCTTGCGCGACGAACTCAGCCAATACCTGTCCCTCTACCGGCCCGCCCGCTGGACCGCCCTGACCGAACCCCTGGGCCTGCCGGACATCAACGACCTCATCAACGAACTGTTCACCGGGCGCAAATTCAGCTCCCGCCATGCCGCCGTCACCCACTGTCTGACCCTATTCAACCGGCTGTCCGAGGAATGCATCGACCCGCCCACCTGGGTCAAAATGATCCACAACCCGGTGGTGCTCAACGCCGCCTGTCTTCTCTACCAGAACTACCGCGACCGGTTGACCGCCGACCAGGCCACTGACCTCTCACTGTTGCAGCAACACGCCCTGGACCTGCTGCAAAGTCACCCCGGCGCCGGTCAGATTTTCCACCACGTCATCATTGATGAATACCAGGACACCAACACCATTCAGGAGCGGCTGTTTTTCGCCCTGGCGAATGGCCACCACAATCTGTGCGTCGTCGGTGACGACGATCAAGCCCTGTACCGTTTTCGCGGCGATGGATGCGTGTGTTCGAGGTCATCCAGTGACCCGATGCGTGGTTTGCATGAATCTGAAAATATCTCGCTATAATAGCGGGAATAACCTCACCAGGGGCCGAATACCGAATATCTAAATACCCACCCCAAAACCGCAAAACCCCCGCGTTTCGAGCGCGAGGGTCTCTTGGGAACATTTGAAAGTCGCCGTCCGTCGCTCCGCTAAGGACGACAATCAGAATCTATCGGTTAGTTCTGATTATAGCGGACTGGCAGCGACTTTCAAGACCCCACAGAGGCGGTTGTGCGCCTTTAAAAAGGGGATTGCATGAAAGTCCATACTGATAGACCGCCGAATCCGGGGGCAGTCGGCGTCCCGGCGG
>JBAQIQ010000177.1:0-61751 GCA_049288935.1 Candidatus Competibacteraceae bacterium | reverse complement strand
GGCGTCCGCCCGCCGCGATTTGCGCACACTGTCCTGGTAGGACGGATAGACAATCGCGGCGAGGATACCGATGATCGCCACCACGATCAGGAGTTCCACCAGGGTAAAGCCTCTCGGTCGGATTTTGATGCGCATGACGGCTTCCCCAGGTTACCGCAACTGCCGCCAGGATTGGCGACCCGCGTCATTATTGCCTTTCTCGATGATCCGCATGACGCGGCCGGTCGAGCCACCTGAATACTTGTATTCAATCGGGCCGGCCGGGATGACGGCTGGGGTATTGATAATGCCCACAGTGGATTGGATGCCGCTGACATGCGAGACGGACTCGGCGACGCCGTCCCCATCGACATCGACACTCACCGTCACTTTATCCGCATCGCTAAATTGGCTGTCCTGATTGACATCAAGGACCGCGTCATCGATTTGCCCACCGGTCACCATGTCCACTTCGACGATCCAGCCGGTGCCGCCTGCATCGCAAGGCAGCGATGACGGAATCAGGGTGGTGAAGATCGCCCGGCTGTTGCGCAGGAGCGGAACGCTGACCACCCGTTCGCCTTGAGCCGTTCCTCCTGGTGGTTGAAGCAAATCGACATACCAGCCCCGATGACTGGCCCAGTTCAACGGATACCGGGACACCACCCGCCAGTTGAGGCCGTTCACCGAGGGTTCAGCCAGGATTTCTTGCTTGCGAAGGGAAGTACGGTCCGTGACGGTGATGTACGAGTTGGCCACTTCCTTATCCCAAATCCCATAGACGCTTTGCTTGGCCGTCAGGGCGGCGTCGCCGGTCTCAAAATACTTGCCGGTGCCGAAAATCACCAAGTACCCGCCTTGTGGATGCTTGCCGATTTCCGGAGGCGCGGTGATCGGCTGGGGGACTTCAACGCCGCCTGACACGTAGCGGGCCTGGAAGAGCGGCTTGGATGTGGCGCCGTCTTTGAAGGCGCTGTCCCACGAGCCTACCCCGCCGGTCAGATCAAACTTCCACAGATTGCCCCGCAAGTCACCCGCATAGGCATAGGTAATGGTTCTGTTGTCGTCGGCCAGCAACACCGGACCCGCCAGTCCATTGGGGCTGCCGGCGCTCCCGACGCCGGTATCGATTTTCTTGATCAGCGCGCCCGTCTCCAGATTGACCACATACAGGAAGGCGCGCTGGTTGGTGCTTTCGTAACCATTGCCAAAGACCACCGCCCAGTCCCCGTTTTGCATGCGTCCGATCACCGGTTGCAGGAATTGGTTAATCGGGTAGCCGAGATCAGTATCGGTGAATTCCCAGAGTACTTTGGTTTTCCCAGTGGCTACAGTATCGAAGTCGGCGGGATTGGTCACATCCAGGGCGAAAATGGAGCGTGTTCCCGCACCGCCGCTGCCAACCAGAATCGTTTTCCAGCCCCCGCCAAGATAGGCATCGCCGGCCTGGGGCGAGCCATCGACAAAGTAGCGGTGCGTATAGCCGGGATTGCTCAAGCTGGCTAAATTAGGCAGCACGGACGGGGGGATGAAGGCGAATTTTTCAACGCCCGTCGCCGCATCAAAGGCGTGCAACATCCCGTCATTGGCGCCGACATACAGCATGGGAGGCCGTGATTTGTTGACGCCCTGGAATGCAGCGTAAGAACCCTGACCTGCCGTTCCCGTGGGCAAACTATCAAAGCCGAAATTGGCCGCACTCACATAGGCTGGATTCGAGTTGATGATATCGCCGAGCACCTGGCTGCGTTTGCGCAAAACACCGCCGGGTTGCTCATTGCTCTGGTCACCGCGCAACCAGTTGAGAATATTTTCGGTAATCCCGAACCCCCCTAAAGCGGTTTGTTGCGCAGCGGTCAATCCGGTCCAGGCAAACTCCACGTTTGCGCCGGCGACCCGGCTGTAAATCTGGCGGCTGCCATGGGCGGGAATCTTCCCTGCCGTATTGGTATTCCACACCGCATGTTCCTCGATATTGCCGTCGGCGTCAGGATCACTCAACGAGCCGTCAGTTCCGATCTGGTAAGCCAGCAGTTGGCCACTCCAATCCGCGCTATCGAATTTAGCTTGATAAATCCGGGTATTGGTATCGAGGCGGGTGGAGTTCGTGGCAATCGAGGCGGCGGTTCCGGACGCCGCAATGACGGTGAAGATGCTTTGCAAGGCCGCCGTCAACGATGCGGTGTCGTTGGCGAAATACGCGGTGGTGGTGCCGCCGCTGGCGGCGATGGCATTGAGCTGGTTGGGATCAACGCCGAACGGCAGCGCGAAGCCCACGACATAGGTTTTCACTCCGGCGGCCAGCAGCGCCGCCGCCGCCGCCGCCGACTCATTGATGGCGGTCGTGGTGTTGGTGATGGCGGTTCCATTCCTATTGGTGGACGGCAGCCCATCGGTTACCAGCACGACAAAATCCCGGTCGCACGACTCTGGCAGCGGATAGACCGTGGCCGTATAACCCTCCGTTGCATTAGACCAGGTCGCTGAACTTCCGCCGAAATAATCCCTGGCGGTGAGCAAGGTGCCTTCGATCGGGGTATAGCCCGCATTGCGGATCCCCGTGTTGGTGCAGGGCGCCGGCGTTCCTGGAATATTGCAGGCGAGCCGGGTGTTCAGGCTGGCGGCCTGAGTAGCGTTCAGTTCCTTAATGGGGACGTGCAGGAAACCACGCCCTGGGGAGTCATTACGAAACCAGGTCGTTGATACGCGGGACCACATCAGCCGCCGGCCAAAGCTGCTGATGCCTTGCGCAGTGTCGCTGTCCGTCGGACCGAGACCAGGATTCCAAAAATTATTGGCGTAGCCACTGGCGGCTACGGCAGGAGCGCCATCTGCAGCAAGGTCGGCCCCGACTTTATTGCGATAGCATCGGTAGCTATTATTTCCACCCGGGGGAAGGCTAGGGAATCCTGCGTTGGCGCCGTAGCAAAAGCTATTGCCTTGATTGGCGGCATCATACATGGGCAATCCCACGTTGTAATAAACGAAATTTCCAGGATCCGTCGGATTAGGGATGCGAAACCGCTTGGTGGTTGATTCCCTGGCTCCGGTGAAAGTTGGGTCGTAATTCGCAGCATTGTAACTAACGTCATAAGGCGAGTTATGCAGTTGATAACTTGCAGGATTGTTTTGCCTATACGCCATCAGCCCCATGTTGATATCGCCCGTATAACTTGTCACCAAGCTTCTGATAACGGATCGGGCAATTTCAGATTTGCTGTTCGGGCTATTGCTGCCCACCGCGGCGCCGGTGGCGTCTTCATCCATGCTATTGGAGTTATCCAGAATGACCAGGATATTGGATTGAGCATTGAACGTTAAAAACAGCGGGACACTGGCGATAGCCGCATGAGCGTTGTGGGGGGGGATCGCCACTAGGAACAAGGTTGCACAGAACCCCAGCAACCAGGCCAGCCTGGAGATGAAGGAAGCATATGAATTTTGTGAAGCACACTGCAACATGGCTATTCTCCTAACGCCGGTAAACCGTTTGCAAAATCACGACCGCATCCGCTGTTCCGCCGAGGCTGCGGGCGGTCACGCGGTAAAATCCGGTTTCAGGTAAGGCGCCGAATTTGGCGCTTGATCCCCCCAAGGTCACGCTCGGCAGTTCCTCAATGACGTAACATGGAGGAACGCTGACATCACCCATATTGCTGCTTCCCGCCAGGTCACAGGCGGGATCAGCAGCATTCGGATCGCCGTCATATTCTCTGGCCCCGGCGAATGCAGGATTACAGCCGGGCTGAGCGGCAGTCCAGCAATAGGCATCCAGCCAGAAAGCGCCGACGCTTGTCGTGGGCATGACCGGCTGCCGCAAGCCGGATGTCGTATTATCGAAATTGGGCAACACGGCATTGGTCAGAACCCGCTCGCCGGCGCGCACCGCCGCCTCAGCGCTTTGAAAAGCCAGGTTCCGTTGGCGCGTGTTGCTCGCCATGCTTTCCTGTTGGCTGGTGCCCTGCATGGCGGTCACACCCACCAGCGTCATGATTAGCAGAAAGATCAAGGCAGTGACCAGCACGGCGCCTCGGGGTCGCCGGGCCACACGGCCAACACAGGATAGGGACAGGCCATTAGACTTAGACATGATCGCTCTCAAGGCAAGCGGTTGCGCAGACCCACCGTGGTGGAGAACACTTGATACAGGCGGCGGTCGCCGGCGGTGAAGCCGCTGCCCGCCGTATTGGCGTTGCCTGTATCTGCGGGGGGGAACATAACCCACTGATTGTCCAGATTGACAGTATTTTCCGGGCTGGCCAGCAACAAGATAACGCGCACGCTCAATACGTTATTCCAGTTTGCGACGGCGTTGGCGTCCACATAAGCGGGGTCCACCTGGCCATCGTTGTTGGCGTCTACCCCATAAAAAACCTGCATGTTCTCGACGCCTTCCACCAGCTCCTGCGTCACCATGCTGGCAACGCCCGCCGCAGTCACTTGCAGTTGTAATCGATAAAGGGATCGGGCCACGCCAGAATTGCTGACCCCCACGTAATAAGCGCTGGGAGTGTAATCGACCACCGTGGTTCTGTTGGGTACGTAGGCATCGAGGGTTCCTAAAGGCGGGAACAGGAACGCCGTGGAATTTCCGGGATTGCCAGCGACCGCGTGGGAAATCACGGGGGGGGGGCCGGCAGCTACGTTGGTGATCTGAAAAAGCGAGGTGTTCACCGCATCGCACAGGATCACGATATCGCCTGTACTCAACGTTCCCCCGTTGGGTTTGTTCAACTGATTGAGCGTGAACGTGCTGGGGACCACGGGGGGACCCACCACCGCCGCCGTCGATGCCGTGATGAAATACCCGCCACTCCCGCCCAGAAAGGTCGCCGCGTCGGTGCCGTTGATCCGGTCTCCCACACCGGCGCCGACCGCCCGACCCGGAAAGACCTGGTTGCCGTCATAACCCATCACGGTCCCTGGGCCGAGGTTTTTCCACCAGTCCGCCGGCGTATTCAACACATTGGCCATCGGATTCGTCCGTGGGCACCCAGTAAAGCCGGTCATCCGCAGATCCTGGGCAAGAAACTCCATGGCGAAGCGACCATTTTCCTGAATACGGGACAGGGCTTCGTGGAAACGATAAGTCTGCTTGGTGCCCACCAGAAGTTGAATCATGCCACCCATCAGGACCAGCCCGATCAAGAGCGCCACCATGATCTCTACCAGTGAGAAGCCGCGCTGGGTCTGGACAGCGCCTGACAGGAGTTTGTGACTGACGTTCATAAATCGGTCACCATCGTGAACTGTTGAGCCGCTTCTTGGCCACGGCTGTCATCCCACTGGATGACGAGGGTGAATGTACTGTTATTGCGGGCAATGCTCCCGGTGCCCTGAGGCAGGGCGCAGGCCATTGCGGTGCGCCAACTTTGAATATCCCGGGCGGCAATGGTCGCTCCAGCCAAGGCCACCGACGCACAGGCGGGGGCTGGATTCGCAATAGCTTGCCCATCGTAAGCGCCGGCGAGCGCCGCCTGCCGATTGGCGCGCATCCGGTCAACCATGTCATAAGCAATATTTGTGGCTTGCGAACGCAGATAGGCACTGCTGTTGAAGCGCAGGGACGTCGCCTGCAAACTGGCTAATCCCAGCAGCCCAACCGCCAGCACAATCATGGCGACCAAAACCTCAATCAAGGTAAAGCCTGGCGCTCTACGCATTTTCAACACTGGGGTCGCTACGGACATGACACTTTCCTCAGCCGCGCCCGCCCGGTACTACTGAGGATAATTTCGTTTTTCTGGCCACCGCTACATAAGTCGAAAGACAAAGTGCCTGCCTGAAAAGCTCCATTAATCAGCCGGGTGAATCCATCCGGTGAATACGAAATGTAATTACTCACACTAGTCCCCACTTCTTGTTTTAGGGTGTTATCACCGTCTAATGGGCCATGAGCGCGGATCACCACCTCACCAGCATCGACTGCCGCGTTATTGTTGACATCCACAAACACAATCCACCCCTTTTCCCAGTTGTCTGCGTTGGTGCAGGCCGCGCCATCAGTGCTTTTGCACAACGCCACGCGCCTTCCTCGCTTGATCGCCTCGCTGCGAGCCAGGTTAAGAGAGCCAATAAAATCATTCGTATGCGTCACCATGCGGTTGCTGCGCATCGTATCCTGAAACGCTGGCACCCCGATGGCTATCACGATCGCCGCAATCGCGACGGTGATAATCAGTTCAGTAAGAGTGAAGCCACATTGTCTGTTCATGATTTGCACACAGTTTTTTTGTGGTTCACAGCTTATAGAAGGCTCTCATCTCTTCTCACCTCACTTCTGGATGAACGGTCGCAATAACCAGACGAGTGGTTGATGCATCGCTTCTTTTCTCCTCAATAATCTAACAATAGTATATTTATTGTGAATGACCAGAATCAAAAGCGGCAAGACCCGATCACCGATCCCAATCCATTGGAGCCAGCCCTGACACTTCTGCTGGCCATCTCCGTTAGAATGACCCGATTTATCCCACTCAAAACTGACAGGTCATCGGGTTGTCATGCGCCGTTTGCTACTGACCCTCATTTTGCTCCTCAGCTTATCCACCCACGCCTGTACCGCCAACGAATTCCGGGCGACGCCGATTTCTCTGGCAGACCAGGTCAGCGTCGGCGACGTTTACGCTGGCGTTCGTCTATTGGGCGCACTGCGGTTGGCGAAAACAGAGGTCAATGGCCTGCGTCTGTGCGGGCTGTCAGGGTTGGCCTGGGACGAAAATGCGGGGTTGCTATACGCTGTTTCCGATATCGGCGGACTCTTTCATCTGCGGCCCGCGTTCGATACTCAAGGTCATTTGACCGGAGTCCACCTAGCAGCGGCTTACCCGTTGCGCGATGAACTGGACCGGCCCGTGCGCGCTCCCCAGGATGATGCCGAAGGGCTGACGCTCCGTAACAGTGACCATCAGCAAGCGGGCGGCTCCGAATTACTGGTCTCCTTCGAGGTCAAGCCACGCATCGTGCGCTACAGCCCAACCGGTCGGTGGAAGGGCGAGGAGCGGTTGCCGACCCTGCTGCGCGATCTGCGCAGCTATTCCAATAGCAACCAGGCGCTGGAAGCCGTGACCCTTGATCCACGCTGGGGCGTCCTGGTCGGTACGGAAGCACCCTTACGCCAAGATCCGCCCGGTCAAATCCGCATTTTCCGGCTGGATGGCCGTTTCTGGCGCTACCCGGTCAGCAACGCCCCCCAAAGCGCTCTGGTCGCTATGGAAGCTTTGCCAGAGGGAGGTTTGCTGACCCTGGAGCGCGCCTTTGTCGCCCCGTTGCGGCCACTGATCATCAGCCTGCGCCAGACCGCACTGCCCGCGCCGCCGGGCGATGCGCCTTTGCCAGTGACCGATATTGCGGTTTTCGACAGCAGTCAGGGTTGGCTGATGGATAACTTTGAGGGCCTGACCCGCTACCGGGATCGGCGGTTTTTCATGATCAGCGACAATAATTGCAGCGCTTGGCAATCCACCCTGCTGGTGCATTTCGAATGGTTGCCAACCGATCCGGCGCCCACGCCTCGTTGAAACTGGCGAAATTCGCAAGGCGTTCATCACCTGGAAACGGACCGCAGGATGCAAAAAAGCCGAATGCTGCACAGCGGAATCGGTTGACAACAAGTATCGCAAGCTTCAATATGCTGCGTTCAAATTAACTGTAATTTATGCCGATCTCCACGGTTCGACGGGTTTTTTAAAGGCTCTGCATCTCCCGCCTGTAAACGCGGATAATCTTTCTCGCTAGTCGATGCGTTTGCCTTAAAGTTCTACTGATTGTTAGACATATCAACCAAGTATTGAGTCTGGAGGTCCATCTGATGGAAGACGTGGTCATTGTTGCCGCTGCTCGAACCGCGATTGGCAATTTCATGGGTTCTCTTGCAACGATTCCAGCTAACGTGCTTGGCGCCAGAGTCATCCAGTCTTTATTGGAGAAAACGGGCGTCCAATCGAATCAGATTGATGAAGTGATTCTGGGCCAGGTGCTCACTGCGGGCACCGGCCAGAATCCTGCCCGCACCGCTGCGCTGAATGCGGGTCTGCCGATTGAAGTTCCCTGTCTGAGCATCAATAAAGTCTGTGGTAGTGGCCTGAAAGCCGTTCATCTTGCTTATCAATCGATTCGTGATGGAGACAATGACATCGTGATTGCAGGTGGTCAGGAAAACATGAGCCTGTCTCCGCACCTGCTGCTCGGCTCGCGGCGCGGCGCCATCATGGGCGACGCCAAACTGACGGACTCGATGCTGAGCGAGGGCCTGCTCTGCGCCATCAATCACTACCACATGGGTATTACCGCTGAGAATATCGCCGCACAATGGGGTATCTCCCGCGAAGAGCAAGACGCTTTCTCCGCCGCGTCCCAGGCCAAGGCCGTTGCCGCGATCAGCGCCGGTCGTTTCCAGGATGAGATTGTTCCTATTGAAATTCCTCAGCGTAAAGGTGATCCAGTCGTGTTCGACACGGACGAGTTTCCGCGTGCTCACACGACCCCTGGAAATTTGGCCAAGCTGCGCCCGGCATTTAAGCAGGATGGCAGTATCACTGCGGGCAACGCTTCCGGCATCAACGACGGCGCAGCGGCTGTCGTGGTCATGACTGCCCGCGTCGCCCGTGATCTCGGTCTCAAGCCACTGGCCCGGATCGCTGCCTACGCTAAGGCGGGCGTGGATCCGAAAATTATGGGAACCGGGCCGATCCCGGCTTCCCGCGCCTGCCTGAAAAGGGCGGGCTGGACAGTCGATCAACTGGATTTGATCGAATCCAATGAAGCTTTCGCCGCTCAGGCCATTTCCGTCAACCGTGAAATGGGCTGGGACACCGGCAAAGTGAATGTCAACGGCGGTGCCATTGCATTGGGCCACCCGATCGGCGCCTCCGGTTGCCGCATTCTGGTGAGCTTGCTGCACGAAATGGCCCGTCGGGACGCCAAGAAGGGTCTCGCGACCCTGTGTATCGGCGGCGGCCAGGGCGTTGCGCTGGCGGTCGAGCGCGATTGATCAATAACCAAATAAACCTGAGGAGAGTTTCTGATGTCCCGAGTCGCAGTCGTTACGGGTGGTATCGGTGGTTTGGGCACGGCCATGTGCAAGGCGCTGATTGAACAAGGTCGCAAGGCCGTTGCGGTCGATTACAATGGCCTCAGCGCCGAAGTCGTGGATAAGTGGAAAGCCGCACGCAAGGCGGAAGGTCTGGATATCCCGGTTTATCTGGCCGACGTGACCAGCTTTGAATCCTGTGCGGAAGCCTGCAAGAAGATTGAGGCGGAAGTCGGCCCGGTTGAAATCCTGGTCAACAACGCCGGCGTTACCCGCGACGCCATGTTCCACAAAATGTCGCCGGATCAGTGGAACGCCGTCATCAACACCAACCTGAACAGCATCTTCAATATGACCAAGCAGGTCTATGAAGGGATGACCGCACGGGGTTGGGGCCGGATCGTCAACATTTCGTCGGTCAACGGCATCAAGGGCCAGGCGGGCCAGACCAACTATTCAGCCACTAAAGCGGCTGTTTATGGCTTCACCAAGTCGCTGGCTCAGGAGTGCGCCAAAAAGGGCGTAACCGTCAATTCCATTTCGCCTGGCTATATCGGCACTGAGATGGTGCGCGCTATCCGTGAAGACGTGCTGGCGGGCATTGTCAAGACCATTCCGGTGGGCCGTCTGGGTGAGCCGTCCGAAATCGCTCGCACCGTCGCTTTCATGACGGCCGAGGATGCCGGCTTCCTCACTGGTGAAGACGTCACCGTCAACGGCGGCCTCTACTTCCGCTAAATCCTGAATGCGCGGCGGCGCCCGTTGATTCCGCGCCGCCGCGCCGCTTTTTGCATGGTCCGTCATGAGTGAACCGCGCATCATCAAGAAATACCCAAATCGTCGACTCTACGACACAGCAGTGAGTAGTTACATCACTCTTGAAGATGTGAAGCAATTGGTGCTGGATCGCGCCAATTTCCATGTCATTGACGCCCGGACCAATACCGACATTACACGCGGCATTCTGTTACAGATCATCAGCGAGCAGGAAGAGCAGGGTAGCCCGATCTTCACGACGGACGTTCTGGCGCACATCATTCGTTTCTACGGTGACACACTGCAAGGCATGATGGGCAATTATCTGGAAAAGAGCCTGCAAGCCTTTGTCGACCAACAACACCTGTTTCGGGAACAGATGCGCACTCTGATCGGCAAGAATCCGCTCACGATGATCACTGAGTTGGTGGAGCATAACCTGTCACTCTGGAAAAGCGTGAATGAGCAGCTCCAGAAACCCTATACGCCACCGGTCACGATCAGCGATATTTTCCCCTCCACGATGCAACCGGCCGCTCCAATACCCCCGCAAGAAGCCGCCGCCGCTCCACAAGAAAAAAAGCCGGATAGGGAACGGAAGGTCAGGAAAGATAAGGGTGCCTGAATTCTTAAATCCGTGGGAAATGCTAGCGCGCCAACAGCCAGGCGGCAATCGCGGGCGGCACTTCACGCTGAGCGCGGCTACTGACGTAAATGCCGATGTGTCCACCCCGGAACAGCAGTTCTGCATAATCCCGGCTGCCGCAACATTCGGCTAGCGCCTTGGAAGCAGCGGGCGGCACCAGATGATCCTGAGTGGCGTAGACATTCAGCACGGGCATGACGACTTCTCGCAAATCCACTTGCCGGTCGCCGATGATCACTTCTCCCTTGATCAGCTTGTTTTGTTGAAAAAAATCCTTGGCGAATTGGCGAAAGGCTTCACCGGCTTGATCCGGGCTGTCAAAAATCCACTTTTCCATCCGCAGAAAGTTTTTCAACGCCTGCGCGTCATCAAAAATATCCACCAGATCAACGTATTTCTGTCCCGCCAAGCGGAAGGGACTCAGAGATAGAAAGGCGAAATTCAGCATTTGGCCCGGCACATTGCCCAGGGTGTTGACCAGCAAATCCACATCCACATGCCGGATCAGATGGCTGAGGACATTGTCCGGGGTTTGGAAATCGACCGGCGTCACCATGGTGACCAGATTACGGATGCGCGCTGGATAGAGGGCGGTATGGCACAGGCTCAGGGCGCCGCCCTGGCACACGCCCAGCAGGTTAATTTTGTCCACGCCGCATCGGTCGCGCAATACGTCCACGCAATGCCCAAGGTAACGCTGGACATAGTCGGCCAGGGTCAAAGTCCGGTCGCCGGCGTCGGGATAGCCCCAGTCGACCAAATAAACATCGAGGCCGGCGTCCAGCAGACCCCGGATCATTGAACGATCTTCCTGCAAATCCATCATGTAAGGCCGGTTGACCAGCGCGTAGACGATCAGCAGCGGTACCGCGTGGGGCTGGTCGACCCGGGGTTGATAGCGGTACAGGGTGAGCTTGTCTTCCTGATAAACCGGTTCGCGCGGTGAGACACCGGTTTCAATTTCACCGACTTCAGCCAGCGTTTGGGCGCCTTGTTTCAATCGATTGCTAAACGTCTCGATTTCAGCGGCAATCTGGTCAGCGGTTAGACCGATCATGACCGGGGCTCCTGGGGTACATAGCAGCGCAACAGGGTGTTGAGTAACCGCCCGTTGAGTTCACTGTAGGCCGGGTCGCGCAGCATTCGGCCGTAGGTTGCTTCATTGCATTCCACCCACAGGTTATACAGTTCTCGCAGGCCGCCGACCGCTTTCCCGGCGGCGGCGTGTTCGTTGAGTCGTTGCTCCATCAAATCCAGCGCCTCAGTCGCGGTATCCCGCAATTGGCTGAAATAGTCGTTTTGGGTGCGTTGATAGGCGCGCCACTCCTCAGTGTGCTGCAATGCTTCGGGAATCATCTTAGGGGCCATGCCCAGTGTCGCTGCCGTTTCGCTCCAGGTATCAGCGATCAACAGCCATAGCCGCGCGAGTTCGGGGTTGGCCGCTGGGTTTTCGGCGGACTGGGCGATCGCCGCCTTGAATTCGGCAAAATGCCGCTGCAACACCTCGCCCCAGTCGGCTTCAGCCTCAGTCGTTCTGTCCAGTCGGTCGGTGAACAACCGAACCTGATCGCCAAAGGCCAGATAGGCGCGGGCTTGCCTAAGCACCAGCTCAACATTGAACACGCCGGGATCGGAAGTGAAAGTCTGCTCAGTCATGGCAGTAATATTTTCTGATTGATTCTGGCTCAACGGACAGAAGCAGGTTTTGGAGAAAGCCTGCCAGGATTTTTGTTGATTACACAGTTTTCGATAATATTCATAATAGATTTGTTTCTGATTTATTCCATACTAAAAAGCAGCTTTCAGCTTGAAGGCCGGAGTTTACCGATTGGCTTTCAAAAACACTCTGATGAGCTTGTTTGAAAATCAAGTTCAAATTAGATTCCCTTTCAATGCCTTGGATCCGGGACATGAAGTGGAACGGTCATGAAAATAAAAAATAAAAATCAAATACTAAGTATTTCGGAACGCGATACTTCGGATGTTTCTCGAATATTCTATCCAAGGACGCTCTTCAGCATAGTCACTACCAGGGCAAGCCGGTGGCCCGGATGGATGGGTTTGTTACTGTGCGGGACGATGGCCGGTCCGTTGGCCTTCGCAGGCGTCGAGAAACTCGAAACCCTCAAGCGGATGAGCATTGATGACCTGGCGAATCTGGAGATCTCCATCGTCTCGGGGCGGCCTGAACGATTGGGCGACACGCCGGCTGCCGTATTTGTGGTCACTGCTGAAGACATTCGTCGCTCCGGAGCGGCGACCCTGGCGGAAGTGCTACGCATGGTGCCGGGTTTGTCGGTTGGCCGAATTGACACCGAAACATGGGCTCTTTCGGCGCGAGGGTTTCAAAATCAGTTCGCGAACAAACTGCTGGTGCTGATCGATGGGCGCAGCGTCTACACGTCGCTTTTCTCGGGGGTGTATTGGGATTCGCAGGACATCGTGTTGCAAGATATCGCGCGGATTGAAGTGATTCGTGGTCCCGGCGCTACTACTTGGGGGGCGAATGCAGTCAACGGGGTGATCAATGTCATCACCAAACGCGCCCAAGACACCCAAGGGGTCTACGTTGGCGCGCTCGTGGGCGACCAGCAACGGCAGATTGTGGCGCGCCAAGGGGGACGCTTGGGCGAGGAAGGCGCCTACCGCCTTTACGCGAAGCTGCACCGGGACGATCCACTACCAGTCGCTCCCGGGTTCAATGATGATTTGTCATTATGGGAAGGCGGACGAGTGGGCTTCCGCGCCGACCAGCAGGTCGAAAACGGCGATCTGATGTTGACGGGTGAATTGTTCCGGGAAAACCCGGATGACTCCAACCGAACGGGTCAATCCCTGCTCGGACGTTGGGAGCAGCGAAATGACGACGGCTCGGTCAGCACTCTACAAGGTTACTACTACCGATTCAGCGCTGAGAGCAGCATTTTGAACCAGATTGAGGACACCCTCGATCTGGAATATCAGTGGCAACTCGCTCCGATGGATCGTCATAACCTCAACGTCGGGGCGAGCTATCGCTGGATTCGCAGCGACACGGAACCCCAGGGAAGCACCCAGGTGCGCCAACCGGTGCGAACGAGCCAGTTGTTCAGCGCGTTTATTCAGGACGATATCCGGATTGCCGACGATCAACTGTATTTGACCGTCGGCGCAAAATTCGAGCACAACGACTACACCGGATTCGAAATTCAGCCCAGTGCTCGATTACGCTGGTCCTTGACCGATGCGCAAACCCTGTGGGCTGCTGTATCGCGCGCCGTGCGCACGCCCTCCCAGTTCGAGCAGGACATCACGATCAATAACCCGATAGGGGTAGCGGGTAGAGTTCCCATTTTTTTAAGTCTGGTGGGCAATCGTCAGATGGGTTCGGAAGAACTGATGGCTTACGAAGCGGGTTACCGCTGGCAGGTTTCGCCGCGCCTGAACCTCGATATTTCGTTATTCCTGAACGACTATGATCAGTTGCGCACCGTTGAACCGGTCGGTCCGCCACGCTTTACTCCGCTCCCCGACGTTGACCCAGACCGCTACATATGAAAACAAATTGCAAGGGCGAACTTATGGCTTGGAGCTGGTTGCCGATTATAAACCGGACGACTGGTGGCGGATTCAGGGAGCCTATTCCTTGCTGCGCATGGATCTGGAGCTGGAGCCCGACAGTTTGGATACTCTCAGCAAGAGCGCCGACCGGGAGTCGCCCCAGCACCAGTGGACGCTGCGTTCGTCCATGGATCTGAACGACCATGTTGAGTTCGATTTGTGGTTGCGCTATGTCGATGATATTCCCGCGTTCGCCATCGACCGCTACCTGACCCTCGACGCACGGCTGGGTTGGGCGGCGGCCAAGAATCTCGATTTGTCACTGGTCGGACGCAACCTGCTCGATCCGTTGCACAGCGAATACCTGGTGTTTGCCAGATCCACCACCGTGCGCGAGGTCGAGCGGGAGGTGTACCTGATGGCCGAGTGGCGTTTTTGAAAATCTTGTTTTCGACAGCACGAGGACTGAAAAATGGAGAGACAGCGTTTCGCAGCCCCGCCTCGGGCGACACGGGGGCCCAGGCGACGCGGCGTGCTGGCGGGCGGGTTATTGCTCTGGACGCTCGCCGTTGGGAACGCATGGGCTGATACTGAAAAACTCGAAACCCTCAAGCGGATGAGTATCGACGATCTGGCGAACCTGGAGGTTTCCATCGTTTCGGGGCGTCCCGAACGGCTGGGTAACACGGCGGCGGCGGTCTTCGTGATCACTGCCGAGGACATTCGCCGCTCCGGGGCGACGACCCTGGCGGAAGTGCTACGCATGGTTCCAGGCTTGTCCGTTGGACGGATCGATACCGCCATGTGGGCCATCTCAGCCCGGGGGTTCCAAAATCAATTCGGCAACAAGCTGCTCGTGTTGATCGATGGACGTACCGTTTATACGCCGCTCTTCTCTGGGGTATTTTGGGAATCGCAGGACATTGTGCTGCAGGACATCGAGCGGATTGAGGTGGTGCGCGGTCCCGGCGCCACGACCTGGGGGGCGAATGCGGTTAATGGGGTCATCAATATTCTCACCAAGCGGGCCGAGGACACTCAGGGCATCTATGTCGGTGTAGTCGCAGGCGACCAGCAGCAACAGTCGGTGACGCGCCAGGGGGGACGGCTGGGCGAAGATGGCGCCTACCGCCTCTACGCCAAGCTGCACCGGGAGGATTTGTTACCCGTCACCCCTGGGTTCGATGACAATATCTCGTCGTGGTACGGCGGGCGGGCGGGGTTTCGCGTCGACCGGCGGGCGGGTGACAGCGATCTGATGGTCCAGGGCGAATTCTTCCGGGAGATTCCCGATGACCGTGATCCTACCGGGTTCCACTTGCTCGGTCGTTGGGAAAGTCGCCACAGTGATGGCTCGGTTGATTCCCTGCAAGGTTATTACTACCGATTCGGCACGAAAAGTAGCCTGTTAGACCAGCTTGAGGATACCCTCGACCTGGAATATCGTTGGCAAGGCGCTCCCCTGGATCGCCATGCCCTCAGCGCCGGGGCAGGTTATCGCTGGATTCGCAGCGACATCGAATCAAAAGGGAATAACCAGGTGCGTGAGCCGGTGCGAAAGGACTCGTTGTTCAGCGCCTTCGTTCAGGATGACATCCGGCTGGTCGAAGAACAGCTTTACCTGACCCTCGGCGCGAAACTTGAACACAACGACTACACTGGGTTTGAGGTTCAGCCCAGCGCTCGCTTGCGCTGGTCGCTGAGCGGCCAGCAAACGTTATGGGCTGCCGTATCGCGAGCCGTGCGCACGCCCTCCCGATCCGAGAGCGATATGACGCTCAATAACCAGATCGGCGAGGCAACGGTCCCGATATTGGGCACGATCCCTGTTAGTATCAGCCTGATGGGTAATCGTGATATGGACCCAGAGGAGCTGATCGCCTACGAAGCCGGTTATCGCTGGCAGGTTTCGCCGCGCCTGAGTCTCGATACTTCACTGTTTTTTAATGACTATGATCAGTTGCGTTCTATCGAGCTAGCCGGTCCGCCGCGCTTGACGCTGTTTCCCCGCCCCGAGTTGATCCAGGATGCCAGGGTGGGTAACCAGCTTAAAGGGCAAACCTACGGCCTGGAATTAGTGGTTGATTACCAACCTTACGACGGGTGGCGTATCCAGGGCGCTTACTCCTTGCTCCGCATGGATCTGGAATTGCGCCCCGATAGCTCCGATACCCTGAGCAAGCAAATCGAAGAGGAATCTCCCGCCCATCAGTGGACGTTGCGCTCGTCCATGGATTTGCGCGACGATCTGGAATTCGACTTGTGGCTGCGCTACGTCGACGACATTCCAGCACTGGCGATTGATCATTACCTGACCCTCGATGCGCGGTTGGGCTGGCGAGCTGCCAAAAATCTTGATTTGTCGCTGGTTGGCCGTAACCTGTTCGATCCGTTGCATAGCGAGTACACCCAGTTTGCCTCTTTCAACGAGCTGCATGAAGTCACTCGGGAGGTGTATCTGATGGCTGAGTGGCGATTCTGAATCGGATTGATAGGTACTCAAGCCCGATAATCTCGACCGTGGGCGCGACATTGCCATGAGGCAAAACTAAAATTCTTTATCTTGTTCAAAATAGGCGCGTTGCAAATGCTACGAAAAAATCGACTCCTGCAGGCTGCCAAGAGAGGCCTGTTGGGCGGATGGACTGGTTTGTTGCTGTGCGGGGCGATGGCCGGTCAGTTGGCCTTCGCAGGCGTTGAGAAACTCGAAACCCTCAAGCGCATGAGCATTGATGACCTGGCGAATCTGGAGGTTTCCATCGTTTCGGGGCGACCCGAACGGTTGGGGGACACCGCAGCGGCGGTATTCGTGATCACTGCCGAAGACATTCGCCGCTCCGGGGCAACGACGCTGGCGGACGTGCTGCGCATGGTGCCGGGTTTGGCGGTCGGGCGGATCGACACCAGCATCAGCGCCATTTCGGCCCGAGGGTTTCAAAATCAGTTCGCGAACAAATTGCTGGTGCTGATCGATGGGCGTAGCGTCTATTCTCCGGTTTTTTCAGGCGTTTATTGGGATTCGCAGGACATCGTGCTCCAGGACATCGAGCGGATCGAGGTGGTGCGGGGTCCGGGCGCGACCACCTGGGGGGCGAACGCGGTCAACGGGGTGATCAACATCCTGACCAAGCGGGCCGAAGACACCCAGGGCGCCTATGTCGGCGCTTTGGCGGGCGACCGGCAGCGGCAGTTGGTGGCGCGGCAGGGCGGACGGCTGGGCGAAAGCGGCGCTTATCGCCTCTACGCCAAGCAGGACGATCTGCTGCCCACCGTGTCCCGAATACCGATCGACGAAGATTCGTGGCAGGGCGGGCGAGTTGGTTTTCGATCCGACTGGCCGACGAGCGATGGCGCGTTGCTGCTGGAAGGCGAAATTTTCGAGGAAGACGCGATAGCCACCGATTTTCGGGGCCATTATCTGCTGGGGCGCTGGGAGCAACGCCACGCGAACGGCGCGGTCGGCACGCTCCAGGGGTACTACAATCGGCTGGACAGCGACACCGTCGGTTTGTCCGCGCAGATCGAGGATACGCTCGATGTCGAATATCGCCTGAACTACTCGCCTCTGGATCGGCATACCCTCAGCGCCGGCGTCGGCTACCGCTGGGTCCGCAGCGACCTCGAACCAAAAGAGGGGAACGGGGTGCGCGACCCGGTGCGGGCGGATCAGTTGTTCAGCGCCTTCCTCCAGGACGATATCCGGCTCGGCGACGATCAGGTCTATCTGACGCTGGGCGCGAAGCTGGAACACAACGACTACACCGGCTTCGAGGCGCAGCCCAGCGCCCGCCTGCGCTGGTCCCCGACCGAGGATCAAACTCTGTGGGCCGCCGTGTCCCGCGCCGTGCGCACCCCGTCGCGGGGCGAGTCCGACATCACCTTTTTGCAGCCGTTCGGCACGGTGGATGTGCCGATATTCGGCAACATCCCTCTGATTGCGCGCCTGGTCGGGAATCCCGCCATGGTTTCCGAGGAACTCCTCGCCTACGAAGCCGGCTTTCGCTGGCAGCTCTCGCCGCGCCTGAGTCTCGATACGGCGCTGTTCCTGCACGATTACGACCAGTTGCGCACCATCGACCAGGTGGGTCCGCCCACCCTGATTCCGTTCCCCGCACCCATGCTGATCCAGCAGGTCACGGCAAACAATAAATTAAGCGGCCAAACCCATGGCGTGGAAATCACGGTTGATTACCAACCCTTCGACTGGTGGCGCATCCAAGGCGCCTATGCCTATCTCCACATGGATCTGCAACCGGATGCCGACAGCACCGACGCGGCCAGCGCGCTGATCGAAAAGGAATCACCGGCCCATCAATGGAGCGTGCGCTCCTCCATGGATATGACGGACGCGCTGGAACTCGATCTGTGGCTGCGCTATATCGACGATATTCCTGCCTTGGCGATCAAGAACTATCTGACCCTCGACGCACGGCTGGGCTGGCGTGTCGGCAAGCACCTCAATCTCTCCCTGGTGGGCCGCAACCTGCTGGATTCGCCGCGCGTGGAATATAAGGAGTATGGTTTGGCGGGTACGGGCACGAGCGAGGTCGAGCGGGAGGTGTACCTGATGGCCGAGTGGCGGTTTTGAGCCGACTCCTTAAGGCCCGCCTGTGAACACATTGTTGATCAACGCCAAACTCTGGCGATGGATCGAGTCCAGGGATCTGCCGAGTACGCTGAACCCAACGAGTGGAGAAACCTCCGGCCCTGGACTGCGCCAGGGATGGAGACTGCGCCAGGGATGGGTCTCGGCCTTGCTCACATTGCTTGGATTGGCTTCGACCGCGCTAGCGATCGCACAGCAGCCATTCAGTGACCTGGAAGTCAAAGCGGTGTTCCTCTACAACTTCGCCAATTTCGTGAACTGGCCGCCCGCTTCCGGGCAGGGCTCCACGCAACCGTTTCGTTACTGCGTGCTCGACGACGAGATCGCGCCGGTTTTGCAGAAAGCGATAAAGAATGAAACCGTGGGCGATCGGCCGTTGCTGGTGCAAGAAAAAGTGACTGCCGCTAACCTTGCGGAATGCCAGGTGCTCTATCTGGCGAAAGGTCGTCTGCGCGGTGCGGAAATCTGGGAGTTGGTGCGGGAGGCGCCCGCCGTCCATGTCCTGACGGTGAGCGACCTGGAAGGGTTCGAGACCCAGGGAGGGATGGTCGCCCTGGTGCGACAGGATCGCCGAATCCATCCCCGCATCAATATCGACACTGTAGAAAGGGGCAAGCTGCGGATCAGCGCCAAACTGCTCAACCTCGCCACGGTGGTGCGCGATTCCACGACGGGAAACTAAACCATGCCGTTATCGTTTCGCGATCGCCCAATCAAACAGAAAGTGATCGCCATCGCGCTGGTCAGTACGGTGATTGGCTTAGCCATCGCACTTTCCATTCTGTTGATCAGCGACATCTATATCTTGCAACGCAGCGCACGGGACTACGCCTCGTCACTGGCGCAAGTGGTGGCTGTCAACAGTTCGGCGGCGCTGGCCTTTCGTGACCCGGTCACCGCTCAAGAGATTCTTTTGGGATTCAGTAATGTGCCCGATGTGGCGGCAGCCCGCATTCGCACTCTGGATGGCCAGATTTTCGCACATTATGAGAGCCACGACCCACGCCATGGCCTGTTGCTGCAACAGTTGTTGCGGAAAGATCGAAGTCTTTCGCGTACAGCGGACGGTGCAAAAAAGCCGCTGGAGGTCTCTTCGTTCGCTTTCCACGATGACTATTTGGTAGTTCAGCAGGACATTATGGCGAACCAGAAATTGCAGGGCGTCATGGACCTCGTTATCGATCTATCGGGACTCGACCAAGTGATTCGCCGACAGGCGCTGTTAGCCCTGCTGGTGTTGTTGACGGCTTTCGTTATCGCATATTTGTTGGCCGCCCGGTTGCAACGCCTGATCTCCGATCCAGTGATCGCCCTCGCGGGCCGCATGCGGGAGATTTCGAAGACCAAAGACTATTCGGTGCGCGTTCCCCGGACCGCGAACGACGAAATCGGCACCCTCATGGACGGCTTCAACACTATGCTCGAACAGATCCAGCACCAGGATGCGGAACTGCATGTGGCCAAGGAAGAAGCGGATCAGGCCAACCGGGCCAAAAGCGACTTTCTCGCACGCATGAGCCACGAAATTCGCACGCCCATGAATGGCGTCATGGGAATGGCGGAACTGTTGGCCGACACGGAACTGTCGGTGCGGCAGCGGCGGTTCGTAGAGAACATCCGTGGTTCTTCCGAGGCATTGCTGACCATCATCAACGATATTCTCGATTTCTCGAAGATCGAAGCCGGCAAGCTGGAGCTCGATAATGCGCCTTTCAACCTGGAGGAATTGATTGACGAGATCGGCGAGATGTTCGCCGAACGCGCTCATCGTAAGGGGCTGGAACTGATCTGCACGGCGGCGGGCGTGCCGCCGATGCTGCGGGGCGACGCCGGGCGGTTGCGGCAGGTGCTGACCAATCTGCTGGGCAATGCCTTCAAATTCACTCAAGCCGGCGAGGTGGCTTTGCGCGTTTCGTGCGAGCAGACCTGGGTGTCCGAAGTCCTGTTACGGTTCGAGGTGCGGGATACCGGCATAGGCATCGCGCCGGAAGCGCAAGCCCGTTTGTTTCAATCCTTCACCCAAGCCGATACATCGACGACGCGCAAGTACGGCGGCACCGGGTTGGGCTTGGCGATCTGCAAGCGGTTGGCGCAACTGATGGGCGGCAACGTGGGTGTGGAAAGCGAGCCCGAACGAGGTTCCCGGTTTTGGTTCACTGCTTGTTTCGCCAAAGAAGCGCCCGTTGCCGACGATCCAGCGCCCATCTCCCGCCGGTTGAGCACGCTGCGAATTCTGGTGGTGGATGACAACGCCACCAACCGGGAGTTGCTCGATGAATTCCTCACCGCCTGGGGGATACAACACGCCACCGCCGAGAGTGGATCTCAGGCGCTGCAGCAGCTCCGGGCGGCGTCCGCCGCCGGGAAGCCTTTCGATTTGGGGCTTTTCGATCAACAAATGCCGGAGATGAACGGCATCGAGCTGACTCAGATGCTGAGGACAGAGCCGATCACCGCACAGTTGTCAGTCGTGCTGCTCAGTTCGATGATCGAAGACCTGGATGGACAGCGAATGCAAGCGTTAGGCATCCATGCTTACCTGACCAAGCCGGTGCGAAAATCGCAGCTTTATCAGTGTTTGTGGGCGGTGGCGCGCGGCGAGGTGGAAACCTGGCAACGGGCGAGATACGTTCAGAGGACGCTGACATCTGCCGCGTGGTTTGAGCGACGCGGACAGTCGGTGCTCCTGGTGGAGGACAACCCGGTGAACCAGGAGTTGGGCTGCGAAATGTTGCGGTCGCTGGGGTTGCATGTCGATGTAGCCGAGGACGGCGAACGGGCGCTGGCGGCTATCGCCCGACAGCACTACTCCCTGGTGCTCATGGATTGCCAAATGCCGGTCATGGACGGTTTCGAGGCGACCCGCCGCCTCCGCGCTATCGAGCAAAGCACCGGCGCCAACGTCCGGTTACCGGTGATCGCCCTGACCGCAAATGCGATGGTGGGCGATCGGGAGCTTTGCCTGGCTGCCGGCATGGACGATTATCTCAGCAAACCGTTTAAGACGGTGGAACTGAGCGAGGTGTTGGCGCGCTGGCTGCCACAGCGTGAGGGCGTCATCGCGGAACCGGTGGCCGACTCATCAGCAACGACGCCTGCCGAGAGTTCCGAGTCGGAGGCAGCGACCCTGGATTTATCCCGCATTGAACAAATTCGCGCCCTGCGCCGCGAAGGTATGCCGAATGTATTGGGTCGGGTTATCCGGCTTTTCCTGGACAGTGCGCCCCAACAGATCGCGACCGTGCGGGCAGCGACACAGACCGCGAATGCGTCTGGCCTGCGTGAAGCCGCCCATGCGCTCAAGTCGGCGAGCGCCAACTTGGGAGCGACCGATTTTACCGAGTTGTGCAAACAACTGGAGATGATGGGCAAGGCAGGGCAGTTGGAGGAGGCGATGGAGAAGGTCGTGGCCTTGGAAGAGAATTTCCAGCGCATACGCGAGGCATTGAGCGCTTTGCCCGAGGCGCAAGGGGGTTGAGCATCAGGCGATCACGGTGACAGTCTGACCGATGTTGCTTCAGGGCGTCGTTTGTTTGGACACCGGCAGGTCCTGGGCCAGCGCTTCCGCCCGAAATTGTTTGAGCCGGGCGCGCAGGCGGGCTTCCTGATTCGGCGACAATCCCGGATTGCGCAGACCGATGTCGAGTTGTTCGATGGCGGCCAACAGTTCACCGTTCAAATAGTGGTATTCGGCCATCGTAGCGTGGGTCGCGGCCCGGTCACCGGCCCGTTGCGCGGCTTGCGCGTAGGTGGCGTACAACTGCGGGTCGTTCGGGCGATGGCGCAGGTGTGGCTGCAAGAGGCGCATGGCCTGTTGTGGATCGCCTTGGGCGCTCAGCGTCCGACCATAGTGCATGGCCAAGGTAAAATCATCGGGATAAAGCCGGAGCGCCTCCTCAAACAGTTGCCTGGCCTGCTCCCGGTGGCCTCTGGCCAGGGCGATTTCGGCGGCTTCGACGCGAAACGCCAGGCGATCCGGGTCGCTGCGCTGTAAACGATTCACCTGCTGCTGCGCTTCGTCATAGCGGCCCGCTTGCCGGAGCGCCAGGGCGTAGGCATAGCGTTCTGACGCTTCATTGGTGAAATCCCCTTTGGCTAACCGGGTTTCCAGTTCCCGAATGAGCGTTTGATTATCTTCGGTCAGCAACACCCGGGTCCGGGCCTTGGCCAAATCGTAAGCCTTCCGGTCGCGAGGTCCGGCCTGGCGGATAGGAGGAGCCGGGCGGCGATCCTGGGTATCGGCAGAGCGGCTCTCCGGTCGCGGATGGGTGCGCAGCATGTCAGGAATCTGATTGCGCGCCTCACCACTCGACAAGCGCTCCAGCTTGCTAAAGAAGTCTGTCATGCCCTGGGGGTCGAAACCGGCGTTGGCTAACAACTGCATCCCGATACGGTCGGCTTCCTGCTCGTTAGCGCGGGTGAAGCTGATCTGATGCTGGGCGCTAGCCGCCATGGAACCGACCAGCGCCGCCTGTCCGGCCTGTTTGCTGGCCGCCGCCGCCAGTGCCGCTCCAGCGAGCATGGCCGCTGCCATGGGCAGGCTTAAACGTTGCATGTCGGCGATGGCCCGGGCGATATGTCGTTGTGAGACATGGGCGATTTCATGGGCCATCACCCCGGCTAACTCGTCTTCCCGCTGCGTGGCTAACAGCAACCCGGCGTTAATGCCAATGAAGTTGTACGGCAGGGCGAAGGCGTTAATCCCGGAGTCGCGCACCATAAAGAAAGTGTAGGGTGCGCCATTGTGATCCGCATAGGTGACAATGCTCTGGCCGATGGAGTTAAGATACTCATTTAATTGCACATCTTCCATGATGGCGCCGCGCTCCCGCAACCGCCGCACGATACTGAGGCCCAGTTTCTGTTCGTCGGCAGCGCCGAAATACACGCTGGAGGGATCGCCAATATCCGGCAACTGGATGACTTGCGCAGTCGCAGAAGCGACCGGCGTCAGGCCGAGAATCAGGCTGAGAGTCAAGGGCAGTAAGCGATGGGGCATGGACGTTCCGCAGCGGGGATAGTATGGGCAATGAGACTCAACCGCTGGCAGGGGGTTCCAGAATTTGCCTTGGCCTGAGTCGCATGTTTCAATGGACGCTCTGAATTCGCCCTGAATTCGCCTGAATGATCATTGCCATGACGGTGATTGACGCTGAACTCGACGCCTCCGGGCTGAACTGTCCCTTGCCCATTCTCAAGGCCAAGAAGGCGCTGGCGGCGCTGCGGGGCGGTCAGACGCTACGGATCATGGCGACCGACCCCGATTCGGTCAAGGATTTTGAGACCTTCAGTCGACAATTGGGTCATACCCTGCTGGAAGCGCGGGAAGAGCATGGGCGATTCCATTTTTTGCTGCGCAAGCGGGAAGGTTGATCCTGCCGTCGTTGCGCCGGTCTACACCTCGCCATAACGTGCGCCAGCGCCGATCCAGCGCCGGATCAGCGGTTCCACACATTCGGGATGCTCGCGCAGCAGATGATCAGCCGTCTGGCGGATGACCGTTAGCCACTCCTGATCACGCAGCAGGTCGGCGACGCGCAAACTTTGTTCGCCGGTCTGGCGGGTGCCGAGCACCTCGCCGGGACCGCGCAATTCCAAATCGCAGCGGGCAATTTCAAAACCGTCATGACATTCCCGCAGCACTGCCAACCGGGCGTGAGCGACTTCGGATAGCGGTGGCCGGTAGAGTAACACGCAACTGCTCTCCACTGCGCCGCGCCCGACCCGGCCCCGCAACTGGTGTAATTGCGCCAATCCCAGCCGTTCGGGATTCTCGATAATCATCAGGCTGGCGTTGGGGACATCCACACCGACTTCGATCACGGTGGTGGCGACAAGCAATTGCAGTTCCCCGGCTTTGAAAGCCGCCATAACCGCTTCTTTAGCCGCCGCCGGCAACCGGCCATGCACCAGACCAATGCGCAATTCCGGCAAAATTTCGGTGAGCTGTTCCGCCGTGACGGTCGCCGCCTGACATTGCAAAATCTCGGATTCCTCGATGAGTGGGCAGACCCAGTACGCTTGGCGGCCGCCGAGACAGGCTTGACGGGTGCGGTCGATGATCTGTGTACGACGGTGGTCGGGGACGACGACCGTTTTGACCGGGCGGCGGCCAGGCGGCAGTTCGTCGATGATGGAGGTGTCGAGATCGGCGTAGGCGCTCATCGCCAGGGTGCGCGGGATCGGGGTGGCGGTCATGATCAACTGATGGGGGCAGCGCCCGCCCGCCTGACCTTTCTCGCGCAACGCCAAACGCTGGTGAACGCCGAAACGATGTTGCTCGTCCACAATGACCAGGGCCAGTTCCGCGAAGGCGACCGCTTCCTGAAACAGCGCGTGGGTGCCAACCGCCACCTGAATTTCACCCGCTGCCAGCCGTGCCAGCAGGATGCGTCGCGCTTTGCCGGTGAGCCGCCCGGTCAGCCAGGCGACCTCAATACCCAATTCGTCCAGCCAGTTGCGGAAATTGCGGTAATGCTGTTCAGCCAGCAGCTCGGTCGGGGCCATCAACGCCGCTTGTGCGCCGGTTTCCACCGCGCGCAGCGCTGCCGCCGCCGCGACCACGGTTTTGCCCGAACCGACATCGCCCTGGAGCAGGCGCAGCATGGGGCGAGGCTGAGCAAGATCATCAGCGATTTCCGCCAGCACCCGTTGTTGGGCGTGAGTCAAGGCGAAGGGTAAACGTTCTAAAAACCGCTGACTGAGGCCGCTGCCGGCCAGCGATGGCGCAACCTGGCGGCGGGTACGCTCACGCAAGCGGCGCAGGCTGATTTGGTGCGCCAGCAGTTCCTCAAAAGCCAGTCGCTGCCGGGCGGGATGGCGACCGCTTTCCAGTTCTGCAACCGAAGTCTCCGCCGGCGGCTGGTGCAGTAACCGGACGGCCTCGGCAATGGGTGGCAGATGCAACCGGGCCAGCAGCGCTGGCGGCAACAGTTCCGGTAACAACGCTGCCGTTTCCAGTTGCGCCAGCGCCGCTTCCACCAGATTACGCAAGGTGAATTGTTGCAGGCCGGCGGTGGCGGGATAGAACGGAGTCAGCCGCTCCTCAACCGGTGTATCCGGTTCGACCCGGCGGCATTCGGGATGAATCATCTCCAGTCCGCCGTTATAACCCGGCCGCACTTCACCAAAGCAACGCAATCGGATACCCGGCTGACCCAGCAGTTGTTGTTGGGCGGGGCTGAAATGGAAGAAGCGCAAGGTTAAAACGCCGGTTTCATCCGCCAGATGACAGAGCAGGAAGCGCCGGCTGCGCGCCACCACTTCACTGCTGATGACTTGCGCCTCGATCAGAGCTTCTTCACCGGGTTGTAACTGGTGGATCGGGGTCAGGCGACTGCGATCCTGATAGCGTAATGGCAAATGCAACAGGACGTCTTCAGCCGTGTGAATCTCCAGCCGGCGCAACCGTTCCGCCAGCTTCGGCCCAACGCCTTTTAGCGCGGTCACCAGCAACGGTTCAGGCGTCAGAGACTGTGTTGCTTCACGGACATGGGAATCCATGGCTATTCCTCGCTCGCCACCGGCATGATTGCACCCTGGTTCGATCTGGTTTGGAGCATTTTATCCACAAATAATCCGGTTTTTTGCATTAAATGGTTTATAATTGACTCATCCACGTAATAGTAATTCTCACTACCCCATGAACGCCAACACGCGACGTATCCTCGCTTACCTGATCGGGCTCTCCCTGATCATCACGACTGCCGTCGTCGCTTCTTTAGCCTACAACCTGCATGCCAACAACACCCACCATGAGCAGCTCGCCTTGGAAACCGGGCGAATTTTTTTCAAGGAACAGGTGATTATCCGGCGCTGGAACGCCAGTCTGGGCGGTATTTATGCGCCAGTCACCGACACGCTGCAACCCAATCCATATCTGGATGATCCGCATCGCGACCTGACCACGACTAACGGATTGAAGCTGACCAAGATCAATCCAGCGTTCATGACCCGCTTGCTTTCGGAGATGTCCGAACACACCAGTGAAGGTATCAACTTCCACATCACCAGTCTCAAGCCGCTGAATCCGCACAATGCGCCGGATGAGTGGGAGCGCCGCGCTCTGGAAAATTTTGCGCGTGGCGCTGACGAGCAATTCGAGGTAGTCGAGGAACCACGAGGCCGGATCCTGCGTTTCATGGGACGGTTGATCGCGGAAAAGCCTTGTTTAAAATGCCATGCCCATCAAGGCTATCAGGTAGGCGAGGTGCGCGGCGGCATCCGAGTCTCCTTACCGCTGGCGTCTTTTGAGATAGCCGCCATGCACGCCCAGAAGAATATCTACTGGATGCATGGCCTGTTCTGGCTGACCACGTTGACCTTGTTGTGGAGCTTTGGCGTTTTGTTGCTGCGCAATGTCGCGCAATTAGAAAAGCTGAATGGCGACATGAAGAGTCTGAACCAACAACTGGAAAGCGCTGCGTTGACCGATTCCCTGACGGGCATTCCCAATCGGCTGTACTTCGATCAACAGATTGAAGCCAATATCCTGACCGCACAACGCTATGGAATTACCTTCTCCATCGTTATGTTGGACCTGGATCATTTCAAACAGGTCAACGACCAGTATGGCCACACCGCGGGCGACCGCGTATTGCAGGAATTCAGCAAGATCACCAAAAGCCAGATTCGCCAGACGGATCAACTGGCGCGTTGGGGTGGCGAGGAATTTATCATCGCGCTGCCGCACACCGGACCGGATCAGGCGCTGACCCTGGCGGAACGGGTTCGGGAAGCAGTCGCCGCCCATGATTTTTCGGTAGCGGGTTCGTTGACCACCAGTATTGGCGTTGCTGGTTATCGCCTTAACGAAACTCCAATTGCGCTATTGGAGCGGGTGGATGGCGCGCTTTATCGCGCCAAGACCGAGGGTCGGAATCGGGTTGAGCGTGCAGCATAGCGGCCTAGCCTGACATTCGCCCGCAATAGACCGGGTCGCCGATGTGCAAACAGCGGGTTGACCTAACCCCCGCGCACCTGTTGACCACTGCGCAAATCCCGAATTTCCGTAGGTTTTGCCGCGCCGCCCGTCGGTCCAGGCAACAGCGCGTCAAGAGTCCGACCCAGTTGCCGACGCACGGCCAGCGCAGTACGGGCCGGTGGACGACCGCTGAAATTGGCGCTGGTAGAGACCAGCGCATGACCACAAATCCGGCACAGCGCCGCCGCCAATGGATGAGCCGTGACCCGCACCGCCAGGGTGTCATGCCGGCCCCGCAGCCAATACGGAGTGTCCATGCCGGCCGGAATCAACCAGGTGTAGGGACCAGGCCAGGTCGCGGCGAGGCGAGCTTGGTCTGCTGGAGCCAGGGGTTGCAGAAAAGGCGCAAGTTGCGCAAAGTCGGCGGCGATCAAAATCAATCCCTTGCCGGCCGGCCGGCGTTTGAGCGCCAGCAACCGCCGCACCGCCGGTTCGTTCCGTGGATCACAGCCCAGACCATAGACCGCTTCCGTAGGATAGGCCACGATGCCACCGGCTTGTACAGTGCGGGCGACAGCACGCAGTTGCAGATTCATCCGTCGGGCGCTCCAATAAGCAGCTAACCGTGATTGGACCGGCTTGGTTTTGCTTTCGTTGGCGCGCCGGCGCGGCGACGGACCACGCGCTTCTTCTTCTCCGGCGCAGCCCGAATCAGGGCTTCGCACTCGTCCAGGCTTAAACTCTCCGGTTCTCGTCCCTTGGGCGCCCGAGCGTTCTTCTGGCCATTCGTGACGTAGGGACCGAAGCGGCCATTGAGAATCTGGATATTGGAATGCGGGAACGTGCGCAAGATTCGATTCGCCAACGCTTCTTGATGAGCGGCGATCAATTCCAGAGCCTGTTCGCGATTAACGGTATAAGGATCGACATTTTTCAGCGATACATAGCTCTTGCCATAGCGCACATACGGCCCGAACCGACCGATATTGACCTGGATCGGCTCACTTTCAGCGGTGGCCCCCAGGTCGCGCGGCAATTGAAACAACGCCAGGGCTTCGTCCAGAGTAATCGTATCCAGGCGCTGGTCAGGCCGCAGGCTGGCGAAACGCGGCTTGTCGGCGTCCTCTTTAACGCCGATTTGGGCGAACGCGCCAAATCGGCCCATACGCACCGACACCGGTTTGCCCGTCCTGGGATCAACTCCCAATTCCCGGCCCTGCACCACATCCTGCCGCGAGACCTTTTCCGATTTCTCCTCGACCCGTTGCTTAAACGGATCCCAGAACCCGCGCATCAGCGGCAGCCAGTCTTCTTCACCCCGTGATACGGCGTCCAGCTCATCCTCTAACCGGGCTGTGAATTCATAGTCCACATACTGGTTAAAGTGTTGGGTCAGGAACCGGTTGACGATCCGGCCAATATCGGTGGGCTTAAACCGGCGGTTGTCCAGCACCGCGTATTCACGGGCCAGTAGTGTGGAAATGATCGTGGCGTATGTCGAAGGCCGGCCAATGCCATGTTCTTCCAGCGTCTTGACCAGGCTGGCCTCGGAATAGCGCGGCGGCGGTTCGGTAAAATGCTGTTCCGGGCGCAGCGCCAACAGGTCCACCCACTCGCCCTGTTTCAAGGGTGGCAAAGTCCGGCTCTCTTCTTCATGCGAGTCATCGACGTCTTCCTGATAGACCGCCATGAAACCCGGATTGGCAGTGGTCGAACCGGTAGCGCGAAAAATATGGCCCACGCCGCAGGCCAGATCGACCGCGACGGTATTCAGCAGCGCCGGAATCATCTGGCAGGCGACGGTGCGCTTCCAGATCAGTTCGTACAGTGCATATTGATCGGTGTTGAGATGGGCGCGGATCGATTCCGGGGTGACTGCCACCAAGGTAGGTCGGATCGCTTCATGCGCCTCCTGAGCGTTCTTGGCCTTGGTTTTGAAAAGGCGTGGGCCGGCGGGTACATTGTTCGCACCGTAGCGTTGGGCGATCAGCGCCCGAATCTCGTCGAGCGCTTCCTGCGCCAGATGGACTGAATCGGTGCGCATATAGGTAATCAGGCCCGCTGCGCCGCCACCGGTGTCGATGCCCTCGTACAACTGTTGAGCGATCCGCATGGTGCGTTGCGTGGAAAAACCCAGCTTGCGCGAGGCTTCCTGTTGCAGGGTGGATGTGGTGAACGGCGCAGCGGGGTTGCGCTTGCGCTGCTTGCGTTCGACCTTGACGACCCGCAACCGGCCAATGATGGCCGCATCGGCTGCCGCCCCGGATTCAGCGATCTGGGCCCGCGCCGCATCCAGCAGGGTTTGCTCCATGGCATGAGCCTGTTCGCCCTGGGTGATGCTGAACTGTGTCAGCTTTTCCCCGGCGTATTCCAGCAACCGGGCCAGCAGCGGTTGGCGGGCTTTGGCGGCGTCTGCTTCCAGCGTCCAGTATTCCTGCACCTGGAAACGTTCGATCTCTTCCTCGCGCTCGACCACCATCCGCAGCGCGGGCGACTGCACCCGGCCCGCTGACAGGCCCGGACGAATCTTTTTCCACAGCAACGGGGACAGGTTGAAACCGACCAGATAATCCAGCGCTCGCCGCGCCTGCTGAGCGTTGACCAAGTCCAGAGATAAATCACGCGGATGAGCGACAGCGTCGGCAATCGCCCGTTGGGTTACTTCGTGGAACACCACGCGCCGCACCGGCTTGTCGTGCAATAGGTTGCGCTGTCGAAGAATCTCGGACAGGTGCCAGGAAATGGCCTCCCCTTCCCGATCAGGGTCGGTCGCCAGATACAGCGCTTCGGCCTTGGCCGCTGCTTTGGCGATGGCTTCAACATGGCGTTCGTTTTTGTCAATGAGCTGATACTTCATAGCGAAGTCGTGATCAGGATCGACCGCGCCTTCTTTGGGCACCAGATCGCGCACATGACCATAGGAGGCCAGCACCTCGAAATCCTTGCCCAGATATTTCTTGATGGTCTTCGCCTTGGCGGGCGATTCCACAATGACCAGATTTTTGCTCATGACCTTCACAGGATTAACAGCGACAGAGAGCGACCGGTAACGCATCCGGCCGAGACGGCAGTGCTATCCATCGCGACTCGCGACGGAGCACGGAAATCAGACAATTAATGAAGATAGCCGGGACGGTCGTCGAATACCAAATCTTCCATCCAGGCGTAGGCCTCCTCATGGCCTGGCTGATTGAACAGCACCATGAGGATGATCCACTTCAACTGATGCAGATCAATCTCATCAGTTTCCAGCGCCATGACCCGGTCGATAACCCCTTCGCGGGTCTCTGGGTCGAGGATGCCACCCTGTTCCAGCAGCAGCAGAAAGCCCCGGCACTCGACATCCAGCCGGTCCATCTCTGTATCGACATAGATACGATAAGAACGGGGATTGACCGGCAGTGGGAGCGATGGGCGGTCAATCAGGCTGTCCAGCCAGGTAAAGGCCTGAGCGATTTCCTGTGCTGGAAACCCAGCGGCCAGCAATTCCATCTGGACAGATTCACGGTCGGGATCCACCTCTATATCTTCTTCTATATCGTTCTGAAACAAGTACATCAAGACATCCAGTACATTTTCTTTCATGCGGGGACTCAGCGTGCAAAGTACAAAGCCCCCGCCGTTTGGCGAGGGCATCGGCGGGGTGCTGCAGAACCGGCTTTCAGGCTTTCAGGCGGCAGTGCAGGCCGCCCGGGACAGCCGCCACATACCCTTCCAGCTCCAGAATCAACAGCATGGAGGAAACCACTTCCGCCGTCAATCCGCAACGTTCGACCAGCCCATCAACGCTGGCCGGTTCATCACCAATCGCCGCCAGCAATTGCCGGTAATCATCATCCAGCGGATTCGCCGCTGGCGGGAGCGCCGCTGGCGGTGAGGCGAAAGTTTCAGCGCCCACCGCAGCCAACGATCCCAGTTCTTCCAGAATATCGTCGGCAGTTTCCACCAGTTTCGCACCTTGACGAATCAGGGCATGACAGCCCTTGGCCAGCGGGTTGTGAATGGAGCCGGGAATGGCGAACACTTCACGGCCCTGTTCGACAGCCTGTCGGGCGGTGATCAGTGAGCCGCTCTGGGCGGCGGCCTCGACTACCAGCACCCCCAGCGCCAGACCGCTAATCAATCGGTTGCGTTGGGGAAAGTTGCCTGCCGCTGGCGCTGTACCAATGGGAAATTCCGAGACCAACGCACCCTGTTCAGCAATCGTGTGGGCCAAATCCCGATGCTTGGCAGGATAAACCCGGTCCAGACTGGTCCCCATCACCGCAATGGTTCGCCCATCGCTGCTCAATGCGCCTTGATGAGCCGCGGCGTCGATGCCCAACGCCAGACCGCTGGTAATGACCATTCCAGCTCCGGCCAGATAGGCGGCGAAATGGTGGGCGGTTTCCCGGCCCAAGGGGGTGGGATTACGAGTCCCCACAATCGCTAACTGTGGCGCCCGCAGACAGCCAGGGTCACCCCGGACGAACAGCAGCGGCGGTGGGTAGGGGATTTGTCGTAACAGCGGTGGATAACGCGGATCGTCCAGCGCCAGCAAATGATTGCCAGGGTGCTCCAGCCAAGCCAGATCCTGCGCGACTCCCCGCCAGTCGGGAGCGCTCAGGTACTCAAGCGCCGCTGCGGGCAGCTCTAGCTGGACCCCTGCAACGCGCCCAGCGGCGAACACCTGAGCGGCTGAACCGAAATGGTCCAGCAACCGGGCGAATCGCGCTGGCCCAACCCCCGGCGCTCGCAACAACGCCAGCAGCCAGGCGGAATCGTGAGCCGGGGGTGTCTCGTTCAGGGCGTTGTGACCCGATCTTGCAAGCGGATGGCGCGTTCGGCTTGCATCACCAGCGCGTAACTGACCAGATCATAAACTTTATAAACCATCACCAGCCCGGAGCGTTCACCCGGTATTTTGATCGTTCCGCCGGACACCTGATCTTCGACTTCACGATCTTGTCTGTAAATGGCCAGGACATGACCCGGCTCCAGACCCTCTTGAGCGCCCAGGTTGATGACGACGCTGCTGTATTGGGTAATTTGCATCACATCCGGATTGAGATTGGCCAAGATGAAGCCCTCGGTGTCCGGTGGGACGGGATGCGGTTCGAAGCCGTAAAGTTCGGTTTCCGCCTCGAAGGGAAACAGCCGATCTCCGGGCCGGACCGGCGCGACGGTATTCGTCAACACCAGCGTGGCCGGATCGGCGTCCTTTTCGAGGCTGGCTTGGCCCATGTAGATGCCGGCGACGCCCAGCGAACGGCCAGAGCCCGGTTCGATCAACGGCTCACTGGGGCGGAACACTTGATAGCGCGGCTGGTCGAAAATAGCACCGCGAGCATAAACCCGGTCGCGGTCGGCGTAGATGACCTGGTTGTCATCGTCGGCCACGATATAGGGCGCGCCTTGCCACTCCCCCTCGCTCAAAACGAGGGCGCGGGTCAGGAAAGACTCAATGGCGCCGCGGGGCACCGGCGGGATCGGCTGGCTGAGTTCCTCGACCCGGATTTGCGGCGACAACTTGAGCAGCGGCACTTCCTCCCGCTCGGCAACTTCCAACTGGGGTTGGCCGTTGGCATCGTAGCTGAAGCGCAGCACATCGCCGGGGTAGATACGATTGGGGTTGCGGATTTGCGGGTTTTGCCGCCAGATCTGCCGCCATTGCCAGGGGTTCTGGAGAAACCGTCCGGCAATACTCCACAGGGTGTCGCCCGGAACCACGGTATAGGTTTGCGGGTGATCGGGTTGCAAGGCGACCGGGGCTTGGGCGGCGCCGGAGGCCGCTAATAGTGGCGGTTCGCCAACCGTTGTGGTGGCCGGACCAGATTCAGCTTGATCAGGTGAGATAGGGGGGTGGGCGCACGCCCCAAGCAGGATCGCCGTCGCCAGCGACAGAGCGGTTCTGCAGCGCCTTGAGGAACGCGAGATATTCATGTCCGTGCTCATCCTCCGAGTGAACAGGCGGGAGCTGTATGGCAGTTTGCTCCCATCGCGCTAAAGTATAGCCCCGACGCCGGGGTTTCTCGTATGATTTCGTACTGAATGACCGAAAATGATTGAAGCAAGGCTTTTACGGAGCAGGCCATGGCGCGATTAAACGTGTTGCACTATCCCGATCCCCGGCTGCGCAAACTGGCGCTGCCGGTAGAAACCGTCGACGCCAGTATTCGGACTCTGGTCGCCGATATGTTGGAAACGATGTACGCAGCGCCGGGTATTGGTCTGGCGGCGACCCAGGTCAATATCCAGAAACGGGTGGTGGTCATGGACCTGTCCGAGGAGAAAAACCGGCCCCAGGTGTTTATCAACCCCACGGTGCTGGAGCGTCAAGGCGAAAACGACAGCGAGGAAGGCTGTCTGTCCGTACCGGGCTTTTACGAAACGGTCTGCCGCGCTGAGTGGGTTCGGGGCAGCGCGCTGGATCTTGCGGGCGAGCCGTTTGAATTTGAAGCCCATGGGTTGCTGGCAGTCTGCATTCAGCATGAGATTGATCATTTGGACGGCAAGCTGTTTGTGGATTATCTGTCGATGCTCAAGCGCGATCGTATCCGCAAGAAGCTGGAAAAACAGTCCCGCCATGAATCACGTGCGTCCTGAGCATGGATGCGCCGCGCCTGGTCTTCGCCGGTACTCCCGACTTTGCTGTCCCCTCCCTGCATACACTCCTGGACGCCGGCTATCCGGTTGTCGCTGTGTATACCCAGCCGGATCGTCCAGCCGGCCGGGGTCGCCACCTCCAGGCCAGCGCTGTCAAAAGTTGCGCCCAGGCGGCGGGCGTTCCGGTTTATCAGCCGACCACGCTGCGTGATCCGGCGGTACAGGCAGAATTGGCCGCTTTGCAACCCGACTTGTTGATCGTCGCTGCCTACGGGTTGATCCTGCCGCCGGAGGTGTTGGCTATTCCCCGGCTGGATTGCATCAATGTCCATGCTTCATTGTTACCACGCTGGCGGGGGGCTGCGCCGATTCACCGGGCGCTGATGGCCGGCGACGCCGAGACGGGGATCAGCATTATGCGTATGGAAGCTGGCCTCGATACCGGCCCCGTGTTCGTGAAAGCCCCTTTTTCGATGGAACGCGGCATGACCGGGGGTGAGTTGCATGATGCACTGGCGATGCTGGGCGCGTTGACCCTTCGGGCGACGCTGCCGGAATTGCTGGCAGGCCGCCTGACATCCGAACCGCAGGATGATGCGCTCGCCACTTACGCCGCCAAGTTGAACAAAAGCGAACTGGAACTGGACTGGACTCGGTCAGCGGTGGAGTTGGAGCGACAGATACTGGCGTTTAATCCCTATCCAGTCGCCCGAACCCGGCTGGAAGAACACGTTCTGCACATCTGGCGGGCCGTCGCCGAGGAAGAAGCGGTTGTGGCATCGCCCGGTACCGTGCTGCGTGAAGGATCATCTGGAATCGTGGTCGCTACAGGTTCCGGTGCGCTGCGCTTGACCGAAGTCCAACGGCCTGGCGGCAAGCCGACGCCAGTCACCGCATTTTTGAATGCTCGCCAATTATCCGGCCGGCGGCTGGGCGCGGCATGAAGGTCCGCGCCAGCGCAGCCCGGGCGTTGGGTCAGGTGTTGGGCGAGGGAGCATCACTAAGTACAGTGCTGCCACCCGTGCTGAACCAAGTGGATTCGCTTGACCGTGGCCTGCTCCGGGAATTGTGTCATGGAGTCTGTCGCTGGCATCCCCAGCTACAGGCCGGGCTGGACCGGTTGTTAGTGCGACCGCTTGATCCGCGTGAACACACCATTCGGGCGCTGCTGTTGATCGGTCTCTATCAATTACAGCATCTGCGCATTCCCGAGCATGCCGCCGTGGCGGAAACGGTCGCTGCTGCGGGTGAATTGCGTAAACCGTGGGCGGTGGGTTTGACCAACGCCGTACTGCGGGCCGCCCTGCGGCGGCGGGTGGAACTGGCCGAAGCGCTACAAACCGATGAGGTCGCCCGCACCGCTCATCCGCTCTGGTTGTTGGAGCGGCTACAACAGGATTGGCCGGAAGATTGGTCGGCTATCGTCGCCGCGAACAACACCCGTCCGCCATTCACTCTGCGTATTAACCCGCGTTATCGCGTAGCGTCCGGTGGCCAAAAAAACGGCGAACTCATCGACCAGGCGGAACGGGTCGCGAATGTAGAAACGGCACTGATGCTCGGCACAGCGGTTGATCCAATGACATTACCTGGATTTGCCGAAGGCTGGGCGTCGGTGCAGGACGCTGCTGCACAATTGGCGGCGCCGCTGCTGGACGTTCAGCCAGGGATGCGCGTGCTGGACGCCTGCGCCGCGCCCGGTGGTAAAACCGGCCATCTGCTGGAATGTGCCCCCACTTTAGACCTGACCGCACTGGATCAGGATGCCGTGCGGTTGCAACGAGTGCAGGAAAATCTGACCCGCTTGGGCTTGAGTGCGCGGTTGGTCACCGGCGACGCCCGCCAGCCTGCGGATTGGTGGGATGGCGTTCCCTATGACCGGATTCTGCTGGATGCGCCTTGTTCGGCCACCGGGGTTATTCGTCGCCACCCCGACATCAAATTGCTGCGCCGGGACAGCGACATCGGCTTGCTGGCCAGTCAGCAGTGGACCCTTCTCACCAGCCTCTGGCCGTTGCTGCGCCCGGGCGGGCGGTTGCTGTATGCCACTTGCTCCGTCCTGCGCCAGGAAAATGAGCAGGTCATCACCCGTTTTCTCAGTACGCAAACCGACGCTGAGGAGCAGCCCATCGTCGCGTCCTGGGGCCGGCAATTGGCGCACGGTCGGCAAATTCTGCCGGGTGAAATCGGTATGGACGGCTTTTATTACGCCCTGCTATTGAAGCGTGATCGGTTGCCGGAGCCTGCCTGATGCCGGCCCGTTTTCTGACTGGGATTTGCTGGCTGGCGCTGTTGGCGGCGTTGCTGACGGGGCCGGCGGCCTGGGCGGCGGGTTTTGACGTGATCAGCGCTGTCACCGGGCTGAAAGGTGATGTGTATCGCCTGAACGCTCAAATCAAGTACCGTTTCAGCGGCGCCGCGCAGGAGGCCCTGCAAAATGGCGTGCCATTGACCATTACGCTGGAGATGGAGGTGCGCCGCCGACGCCAATGGCTGTGGGATGAAACTGTTTACGCCCTGGCGCAGCGCTTCCGGCTGGAGTATCACACCCTCAGCCGGCAATATCTGGTCAGCAATCTCAACAGCGGTGAGCGTCGGGCCTTTCCAACGCGGGAGGGCGCTTTGCAGCATATCGGGCGAATCACGGATTTCCCCATGCTCGATAAAGGGTTGCTTAATCCCAACGAGCGTTATCAAGGAGCGTTGCGCGCTCGACTGGACATCGATGCCCTGCCGACGCCGCTGCGCCTGTTTGCCTACATCTCGGACGACTGGCGACTGGCCAGCGAGTGGCGCACATGGCAACTTTGATTCGCCGGCTGGCCCGAGGTCAGGGACTGTCCGCCGTCCTGGGATTGCTGGCGCTGCTGCTGGTGATTCTGGTGCTCATGAGTGGCGCTACGACAGATTCCACACAGTTTGAACAGGTGTATGGCTGGTTACTGCTGACCAGCGCCATCGGTCTGGGCGCGCTGGCCGTGCTGATTCTCTACAATCTGATCGAACTGCTGCGCCGCTACCGTTGTCGGGCGCCCGGCGCTGGATTAACCCTGCGTCTGGCCGGTATCTTTGCCGTGTTGGCCATCGTGCCGATGGCGTTGGTCTACAGCTTTTCACTGAACTTCCTGCAGCGCGGCATCGACAGTTGGTTCAATGTCCAGGTAGATCGCGGCCTGGAAGACGCTTTGGAACTCAGCCGCACCGCTATGGACCTGCGCATGCGCGATGTTCTCAAGCAGACTCAGCGCATGGCGACGAATATCGCGGAGAGCGACGGTGAGCAGGTGGGCCGTCGCCTCGACGAGATGCTCGATCTGGGGGAAGCTTCCGAACTGACATTGTTTGGCCGTAATGGCCGGATCATCGCCACCGCCTCCGCCGCTCCTTCCCTGATTCTGCCGGTTCCGCCACCCGACTCCGTATTGTTGCAAGTCCGGCAAGGCCACAACTATGTCGGTCTGGAGCCAACCCGCGACACCGGGTTCCATATCCGGGTGGCAGTACAATTGTTGCTGCCCGGCGATGAGGAAGGATTATTGCAGTCGCTGTTTCCCGTGACCGACCGCCTGAGTCTGCTGGCGGATGCGGTGCAGGCAGCGTTCGACAGCTACAAGGAGCTGCTTTTCCTGCGAGCGCCGCTTAAAGCCAGCTTCACCCTGATTCTGTCCCTGGCCCTGTTACTGGCGGTACTGGCGGCGTTCTGGGCGGCGTTCTACACCGCCCGCCGACTGGTGCAACCGCTGCGGGAACTGGCGGAAGGCGCTCAAGCGGTCGCCGCCGGCCAGTTCGATCAGCAGGTCGCCCAGGCCGGCAGCGATGAATTGGGCTTTCTCGTGGAATCTTTCAACCAGATGACCCGCAATCTGGCTCAGGCTCGCGATGCCGCGCAACGTAGCCAACAGCTTCTCGAAAGCCAGCGCGCTTATCTGGAAACCGTGCTGGCCCGGTTGTCTTCAGGCGTGCTCACTCTGGATCAAATGGGCCGCCTGCAAACGTGCAACGCCGCCGCCAGCCAGATTCTCGGGGTGGACCTGCACGCTTTGATTGGCGCCGACAGCCAGCGCATCATTGCGGTACAGCCTGCGTTGCAGGATTTAATCGACGTGATCAGTCCACAGTTGGCCCAAATCGGCGACTGGCGCCAGGAAATCGCTTGGTTTAACAACGCGGGCCGCCGCATCCTGATGTGTCGTGGCAGCTCGTTACCCGACGCCGTAGGTCTGCGCGGCGGTCACGTTATCGTATTCGATGACATTACTCACTTGGTGCAGGCGGAGCGCTCCGCTGCCTGGGCGGAAGTGGCGCGGCGGTTGGCCCATGAGATCAAGAATCCGCTGACGCCGATCCAACTGGCTACCGAACGCATCCGCCATAAGTACCTCAAGCACATGGATGAAGAACAGGGCCGGATTCTGGATCGTGGCACCCATACCATCATTCAGCAGGTGCAGGCGATGAAGGAAATGGTGGACGCCTTCAATGAATACGCACGGCCACCGCGCCTGCAACTGGCCCCGTTGGAGTTGAACGAGTTTGTGGCCGAAGTGCTTTACCTTTATCGCGATTATCCCGCCAATGTGGAAATCGGCCTGGCATTGGCCGATGAGCCGCTGTGGATCAATGCTGACAGGGGCCGGTTGCGACAATTGCTGCATAATCTGGTCAAGAACGCTATTGAAGCCATCCGCGATGGCCATGGTTCGACCTTGTCCGTCCATACCCGCCGCGAGCACGTCACTGGCGCCGATTGTGTCGAATTGAGTGTGCTTGATGATGGACCCGGTTTTCCGGAACACCTGGTGGCCAGCGCTTTTGAACCTTATGTGACTACCAAACCCAAGGGAACCGGGCTAGGATTAGCAGTTGTCAAGAAAATCGTTGAGGAGCACGGCGGTTGGATTCATCTGGAAACGCCAGCGGAGGGCGGCGCCCGAATCGTGATCCGACTCCCTTTCCGTCCCGAGACCGCTGGGTCTACCGCCCCGCCTGCGGTTGCCGTGCCGTCAAACCCCGATAAGGAGACCGGATGAGCGCGTCCTATATTCTGGTCGTTGATGATGAACCTGACATCCGCGACCTGGTGAAGGAAATTTTGGAAGATGAAGGTTACAGCGTAGCGGTTGCGGAAAACGCCGCTGCGGCCCGTGAAGCCCGTCGCGCCCAGCGACCCGACCTGATTCTGCTCGATATCTGGATGCCGGATACGGATGGCATCACCTTGCTGAAAGAATGGAGTGAAGGCGATCACCTGCCCTGCCCGGTGGTGATGATGTCTGGGCATGGCACTGTGGAAACCGCGGTGGAGGCGACCCGGTTAGGCGCCTACGATTTCATCGAAAAACCGCTCTCCATGGCCAAGCTGCTGCTGACGGCCGAGCGGGCGCTGGACGCTGACCGCCTGGCGCGGGAAAACCAGAACCTGCGCCGCCAGCAGCGCACCGTCTCTGAGCCAGTTGGGCGCAGTGAAGTCGTCCAGCGACTGCGCGCCCAAGTGTTAAAAATCGCCCAGCACGACGCCCCCGTACTGATCTTCGGCGAGCCGGGCACCGGCAAAGAGGTCTACGCCCGCTTCCTGCATACCCACAGCCTGCGCCGCACCGGGCCGTTTATCGATGTTGGGGTCGGCTCCATCGCCCGCGAGAATGCAACCCTGGAGTTATTCGGCTCCGAACAGGGCGAGCGGATTCACTATGGCCGGCTGGAACAAGCCAGTGGCGGCACCCTGTTCCTTGACGAACTGGCGGATATGGATTTGGAAGCTCAGGCCAAGCTGGCCGGGGCCCTGGAGAACGGCTCCTTCCTGCGCATCGGCGGCAAGGAACCGGTGCGGGTCAACGTGCGGGTGGTGGCGGCCACGCACCGGGACTTGGAGCAGGAAGTCGCTCTGGGCCGATTCCGCGAGGATTTGTACTACCAGTTGAATGTGGTGCCCATCAAGCTACCACCGTTGCGTGAGCACATTGAAGATGTGCCGGAGCTGCTCAACTACTATGTCAGTTACTTCGTCGATCAGGAGAGTCTGACCTACCGTCATTTCACCCTGGCTGCCCAGAACCGGCTGCGCAACTATGGCTGGCCCGGCAATATCCGCGAACTCAAAAACCTGGTGCAGCGCTTATTGATTCTGGGCGGCGAGGAGGATATTCACCAGGAAGAAGTTGACGCTGCTGTGCGGGGAGCCACCACCGCCAAATCCCACGATGTCGGCAGCATTCCGCTGAACCTGCCGTTGCGCGAGGCGCGGGAACAGTTTGAGCGCACTTATCTGATGCAACAATTTCGTGAATGTGAGGGCAACGTAGCGCGCTTGGCTGAACGGGTTGGCATGGAACGCACTAACCTTTACCGTAAGCTGCGCGCACTGGGCATTGATCCCAAGAAAGCGTTGGATGAGTGAGAGTCCGCCATGAAAATCATCATTCTCGGCGCCGGACAGGTCGGGGGTTCAGTCGCGCATATCCTGGCGAGCGAAGCCAACGATGTGACCGTCATCGATGCTAACGCTGAGCGGTTGCAGGCCTTGCAGGATCGGCTCGATCTCCGCACCGTGTGTGGTCACGCCTCGCATCCGGCGATATTGGAACAGGCGGGTACAGCCGACGCCGATATGCTGATCGCGCTGACGGATAACGACGAAGTCAATATGGTCGCCTGTCAGATTGCCTACACCCTGTTCAATACCCCGACCAAGATTGCCCGGGTACGGTCGAGCAGCTACCTCACCCATCAGGAGACGCTGTTCAAAGATGATGTGCTTCCGATTGACGTCCTGATCAGCCCTGAGCAACTGGTGACCGACTACATTCAGCGGATCATCGAACACCCAGGGGCGCTCCAGGTATTGGACTTTGCCAATGGTCAGGTGCGGTTGATGGGTGTCAAAGCCTACGAGGGCAGTTCCCTGATCGGTCAGGCGCTGCGGTTACTGCCCGACCGAATGCCGGGCATCGAAACCCGGGTGGCGGCGATTTTCCGCCAGGGCCGACCGATCCAGCCAGAAGGCAATACGCAGATCGAGGCGGATGACGAAGTATTCTTCATTGCTGCCCGCAAAAACGCCCGCGCTATTGTCAACGAACTGCGTAAACTGGATCGGATGGTCAAGCGCGTGATCGTGGCCGGTGGCGGGCATATCGGCGCTCGCCTGGCTCGCGGGCTAGAAGAAAAATTCCAGGTTAAAGTGATCGAGCACAGCATCGAAATCTCCCGCCGATTGTCGGAACAGCTCGGCCGGGCCATTATTCTGCAAGGCGACGCCGCTGACGAAAATCTGCTGCGGCAGGAAAATATCGAGAACGTGGATGTGTTCTGCGCTGTGACCAATGACGACGAGGCTAATATCTTGTCGGCGATGCTGGCCAAGCGCATGGGCGCCCACAAGGTGATGGCGTTGATCAACCGGGTGTCCTACGTGGACTTGGTGGAGTCGTCCGGCATCATTGATGTCGCGATCTCACCGCAACAAGCCACTATTGGCAGTCTGCTGGCTTACGTCCGGCGTGGGGATGTGGCCAAGGTTCATTCCCTGCGGCGCGGGGCCGCCGAAGCCATCGAAGCGGTCGCTCATGGCGACTACAAAACCTCCAAGGTGGTGGGTCGGCGTCTTGATGAAATCCGCTTGCCGCCCGGCGCTACGATCGGAGCGATTGCTCGCGAAGACGAAGTAATCATCTGCCACCATGACACCATGATCCAGGCCGATGATCATGTCATCCTGTTTCTGGTCGATAAAAAACGCATCCCGGAAGTCGAGCGATTGTTTTCGGTGGGTGCGACCTTCCTGTAGCCCTGCGCCGCAATAAAAAACCTTGTGTTAGAATAAACTCGCCCTGAATCCGAACCGGGGGCTTTGCCCCCGCCAGAATCTCCAAAAAATCACCCGGCGTTGACAGGATCCCCGAACATGACCGCATTCAATTTCGAGCAGGCGCGCTTCAACATGATCGAACAACAGATCCGGCCCTGGGATGTGCTGGATCAGCGGGCGCTGGATACCCTCGCCCAGACGCCGCGTGAGGACTTCGTACCCGAGCGTTACCGCAATTTGGCCTTCAGCGATGTCGCTATTCCGCTGGGTCATGGCGAATTCATGCTGAAGCCGAACGTCGAAGGCCGCATCCTGCAAGCACTGGCTTTGCAACCGACCGATCATGTGCTGGAAGTCGGCACGGGCAGCGGCTACCTGACCGCCTGTCTGGCGCGCATGACCACCAGCGTGGTCAGCGTGGACATCATTGCCGATTTCACCGAAGACGCCCGCCGCAAGCTCAAGGCGCGTGGGTTGAGCAATGTCATGTTGCATACTGGCGACGCCAGCCGGAGTTGGGGCAAACACCGCTACCAGGCGATTGCCGTCACCGGTTCGGTAGCTCAGGTCGATGAAGTCTGGCGGCAAAGCCTGAGTCTGGGTGGACGGCTGTTCATCGTGGTGGGCCAACCGCCCATTATGGAGGCGTTGTTGATTACCCGGGTCGGCGAACGGGAGTGGACCCGGGAAAGCTTGTTCGACACCGAATTGCCGCCGTTACATGGCGCAGCGCCAGTCAAGACCTTCGAGTTTTAAACCATATTGATCAACAGAGGGGACTCGCTCGTTATGTCCAGAGTGCATCTTTGGGTATGGGTCGGGATGGTTGCAGCACTGTGCAGTCAGCCGGCGGCGGCGGAAGATCTGTTGCAAATCTATCGCCAGTCCCTGGACAGCGATCCGGTGCTCAAGGCCGCCGTCGCCGGGCGTGAGGCTGCGCAGGAAGCCAAGCCACAAGCTCGCGCTCTGCTGCTGCCCAATGTAGGCGTCAATGCGGAGCAGGGCCGCACTTCCATATCAGGTCAGACCGATTTTAATAGCCATAACTATACGCTTGGCTTGGAGCAACCCATCTATAACCGTGGTAGTTTGGTACAGCAGCGGTTGGCGGATGCGATCGTCGGGCAATCTGATGTGGACTTGCGCAACACCAATAACGAACTGATCCTGCGGGTTTCACTAGGCTATTTCGGCGTGTTGGCGGCCCTGGACAACCTGACTTACGCCACCGCTGAGAAGAATGCTTTCGCCCGGCAACTGGAACAGGCCAATCGGCGCTTTGAGGTGGGGCTGGCGACCATTACCGATGTCTATGACGCCCAGGCGCGGTTCGACGCCGCCGTTTCGCAGGAAATCGATGCGACCAATCAATTGGCGGACGCTCGTGAATCGTTGCGGCAATTAACCGGCCAGGAATATATACGACTGAATCAGCTCAGCGAACGGATGCCGCTGTCACTGCCTAAACCGAACGATGTCGAGGAATGGGTGCGCATGGCGCTGGATAATAACCTGCGCTTGCTCAGCGCCGGCTTCAGCGTCGAACAGGCTCGGCAAAACATCCAGCTACAGAAAGCCGGTCACTATCCAACCCTGAGTTTGCGGGCCAGCATGACCGATCTCGACAACGGTGTCATAGACAACAACAGCAATCAGGTCAGCCTGCAACTGGCGGTTCCGCTCTACACCGGTGGTGCGGTGTCGTCGCGCTCCCGGCAGGCGGCTTATAACTATGAAGCCACCCGACAGAATCTGGAGAGCTTGCAACGCGATACCGTCCGCACCGTTCGCAACGCCTACCGGGGTCAAGAAACCGCCATCAGCCTCATCAAGGCGCTGGATCAGACTCGCGTGTCCACCCGCAGCGCGCTGGAAGCGAATCAGGCCGGCTATGAAGTCGGCACCCGCACCATCGTAGATGTGTTGGATGCTGAGCGTAACGTCTATCTGGCCGAACGGAACTACGCCTCATCCCGATATTCCTATATCGCCAACTACCTGGCCTTACGCCAGGCCGCCGGGCAGTTGTCAGAAACGGATGTAACGGAAATCAATGGTTGGTTGAGCGAGCCTCGCCTCACTTCGGGCATACCGGTTACTGCTGCAGCGCCCGCCAGTCCGCAACCGGCTAAACCGGCGCCCGTTAAGAACCACAAGAAGGCTAACGGCAGACCGGCCAGTAACAATCAGTAATAACCCAGTAGCCAGCCCCGGCAAAGAGCGGCTTTGCGCCCCTTGACCTTACCTTCCTCGTGTCCTGGAGACGGAGCAGTTTCACTTGTTCCCGCGAAACTGCCGCGCCGGCTGGCGGCCATCGTCTACGATAGTTTGCTGCTGGCCGGGGTACTGATCGCTGCGTCCGGGTTGGCCATGAGCGTGATGGCGCTGGTGGCCGGCGGTGGCGAGTCCGTCAAGGCGGGTGGCTCACTGGCCAGCAGCCCCTTCTTCCGAACCTATCTGTTACTGGTTTGTTTCCTGTTCTACGGCGGATTCTGGGTGCACGGCGGTCAAACGCTGGGCTTGCGCGCCTGGCGGTTGCGATTGCAACCGTGCGGCGGCGGCGCTATCGGTTGGCCGCAGGCGTTGCGGCGGTTTTTGAGTGGCGGACTCTGGTTGTGGCCGATGATCGGCGTCCATCAGGCGTTGCAACCAGGGATTGGCTGGAGCCTGGGCGTCGGATTGAGCGGCTTGCTGTTGTTGTTAGCGCTGCGCCTGCCCGACCGATGGTCGGAGACAGAGCTGGTGATGTTGCCCAAAGCTGCTACTTAACGCAGCCGGCGCAGCGCATAAAATCCCACCCCCAGGAACAGCAGCGACGGCAACGCGGCTCCGGCCAGCGGCGAATAGCCATACAGCAACACGACATTGCCCAGCAGGTAGTTGATCAGGAAGAATGCCAGGCCCAGCAGCAATCCGATCAGCAACCGCTGGCCAGCGCCCGCCGTGCGCTGTGGACCGAATACAAACGGCATGGCGATCACTAGCATCGCCAAATAGGTCAGCGGCGCTAGCGCCTTGCGCCACAGCGCCAGCCGGTAGCTCTGAGCGTCCAGCCCGTTGCGCTCCAGATAATCGATATAAATCTGCAAGTCACGAATCGACAGTTCGTCAGGGTCCGCCGCCAGCACGTCGAGAATTTGTGGGCTGATCGCCGACGCCACCGATAGGCTGGTCAAAAACTCGGTTTGCACCGTGTCCCCGCCGAGCAGGCTGCGGCTGACGCTCTCCAGCAGCCAGCGCCCTTTCTCATAGCGGGCGCCTTCTGCGCGAGTTACGGTTTCCAGTCGGGCATCGGGATTCACCTTGAACATACGAATATCCGCCAGGCGAACGCCGGGCAGCACCGCCTGAACATGGATGAAATAATCTCCATCCCGTGCCCAGAATCCGCGTCCGCCGCGAATCGCCAGATTTTCACCCTTGGCGATGGCGCGTTGCTCGCGGGCGAACTGTTCTAGCGGCGGCGCGATGAACTCCCCCACCAGCATCACCGCCACGCTTAACAGTAAACCCGCCCACACCACCGAACCGGTCAATCGGGTCAACGATAGACCGGCGGCGCGCATTACAATCAATTCACTGCCGCTGGCCAGTGTGCCCATGCCCAACAGACCACCTACCAACAGCGCCATGGGAAACAGTTCATACAGTCGTTGTGGCTGAATCAGCAGCAAATAGTGGAGGGCCGCCATCAAGCCGTAATCGCCCTTGCCCACACCTTTCAGTTCCACCAGCAAGGTGAGAAACAGTTCCAGCAGCAGCAACACCAGCAAGGCGACCAGTGTCGCAGTGGCGACAGCGCGAAATAGATAGCGATCCAGAATCTTCATGAGGCCCGCGCCCGCCACCATAGCCGTTGAAAGCCCGGACTGCCCGCATAGTGATGCAGTAATAAGCCCAGGCTAAAGAGCAGAAACACGCCATGCACCCACCACAGGCCCACCCAGGGGCTAACGACGTTGTGACTTAGCCAGGATTCGCCGACACCCACCAGACTGAAATAAATGGCATAGATCAAGGTGGCTGCGACGATGCGGCCATATCGACCCTCGCGGGGCTGGGCGCGCGCCAGCAACGGCGCCCACAAGGCGATGAGCAGCATTTGGACTGGGCTGTTGAGTCGCATTTGCAGCTCGGCGATATGCAGCGGGTCAGTGGAACCCAGCAATTGCCGGGTCGGCAAGGTTTCCCGATGCCGCCAGGTTTGGACCGGGGAATGGGTGTCAATCCGCACCTGAGCTCGTTCAAAGCCCAGCAGGTCATAATCGCCACGTCCGGCGACGCCACGGTAGCGATGGCCCTGTTCCAGCACGATATGACGGATGCCCTGCTCGTCGGTTTCCTGCCGGCCCCGCGCTCCAGTGGTAATGCTGAGATCGCCATCCGGCTCGCGGGTCTGGATGAAGACATTGCGTAATTCACGCTCGTCCAGCGCGCCGATATAGACCACATGCCGACCACCCATGACTTCACGAAAGGTTCCCGGCGCGAACAGCGACACTTCGGCTTCCTTGCGGGCCTTGGCCAGGGCGGCGAACTGCCACTCCATGATGGAGGGCAACACGAACAATGCAATGCTGACAGTCAACAGGGCCAGTGGCGCAGCCAACAGAAACACAGCCCGGTAAATCGCCAGCGGCCCCTGACCGCAAGCGGCTAGGGCGGTCATTTCGTGATCGCGGTACAGCCGGCCCAGTGTCAGCATGATGCTGAGCAGGAACGCTAGCGGCGCCAGCATGATCACCATGTCCACCGCTTGCAGGCCCAGCAACAGGAAGATGGAGTCCTTAGCCAACAGGCCGCTGGCCGCCTTACTCAGATAGCCGGCAAACCGGTGGCTGAGGGCGATGGCGATGAGCGCCAGCAAGGTGGCCAGCAGGGTGAGGCCGATTTCGCGGATCAGATAACGGTCGATGATGGACATAGATAAAAGCCTCCCGGCTCTGCCAGGAAGGCGATGAAAGTTTGACAGTTCCAGAGGTCCATCAGTCAATCCCGCACCGTGAGCTGCGCAGGCGCATCACCGGGGAACCCTGCTCAACAGAGAGCGAAGCCTAAGCCAGGTCACGTCGGAGCGCAACCAAAGACTGAGCGTTTTACAGGGACAATGCTGGATCAGGGAATCAGAATGGCGTCCTGCCATTGACGCACCGCGTTGATCAGATGAATACCGTGCGCCCGGCCCAGGTCGGCGCAGGTCAGCACCTGTTCCCCGATAGAGCCTTTCGCTAGCAATTCGCCCCGAAAAGTACCGGCCAATAAACCGCTCATCACCGGCGGCGTGACCTGATCGCCCCCCAGATCCAGCACCAGGTTCGCCGTGCAGGCCTCGGTCAGTTCGCCGCGTTCGTTCCACAGGATGACCTCATCGCAATCTGGACGGGTCGCACGGGCCGCGTCGTAGACCTCGCGCCGGGTGGTTTTGTGATACAGCCACAGATGACCGGAATTCACCGGCTCCTTGGCCAACCCAATGCGCACCGGTTGCGGGAGCGCCCCCTGCGCCAAGGGTTCGGCTTCCAGCATGAAATGACCGTCCAGATCAACGCGCAGCCGAACCTTGCTTGCTTCGTTCAGGGTCAGCGCCAGACGAGCCAGGCGGGTTTTAATAGCGATTGGATCGAGTGGAACGTTGAAGTAAACAGCCGTCTCCGCTAATCGCGCCAGATGGGCGGCTAACAGAAAGTAACCGTGATCGGGCTCCCATAGCAACGCTTCCAGCAATTGAAACGACGGGCGCGGCGTGGTCAACACTCGCGCTTTCAACTGGCATTCTTCATATTCGCCAGCAGCATCCGAATCCCACACCAGGCCGCTGCCGACGCTGTAGTGAGCCTGCTGCTGTTGCTGATCGATCAATACCGTGCGAATAGCAACGCTGAAACGTGCCTGGCGATTTGGGCCGATAAAGCCTATTGCTCCGGTGTACACGCCGCGTGGGCGCGGCTCCAATTCCCGGATGATTTGCATAGTGCGCACTTTGGGCGCGCCGGTGATCGAGGCGCAGGGAAACACTCGCGCCAGAATTTCAGCGACCGGAGCTTGGGTTTGGGCGGTGACCGTGGAGGTCATTTGCAACAGGGTGGGGTAGCGCTCCACCGCGAATAGCTTGGGTACGGCCACGCTGCCGATGCGTGCGACGCGCCCCAGGTCATTGCGAATCATGTCGACGATCATCAAATTCTCGGCCCGGTTTTTTTCAGACTGCCGCAGGCTGGCCCGATGCGCTTCATCTTCCGCCAGTGTGCGTCCTCGTGGCGCTGTGCCTTTCATCGGTTTCGCGGTCAGTTGTTCGCCATCCAGGTGGAAAAACAACTCTGGTGAGGCCGAGCCGATGACGAAACGACCGATGTTGATAAAGGCGGCGTACTCGGCCTGTTGCGCCATGGCCAGTTGGGTGAACAGCGTCCACGGGGCGCCGGTAAAATCAGCGTGCAGCGGGAAAGTATAATTGACCTGATAGCTGTGGCCATCAGCGAGATAATCCTTAATGCGGCGAACCGCTTGCGCATAATCGTCCGGGCTGATTGCGGGGTGCCAGTGACCGGTCATGGTGGCAGGGGAAATCGTCGGTTGGGTGATCAGCGCATGCCAATCGTGGATCGGTATCGCTTGCTCATACAGGCCAAACCAGAGCAGCGGCAAGTCCGGCATCGGGTCACGCACAGCTAAACCGTAGGCTGCGGCTGCTTCGTAACTGATGAATCCCGCCGCATACAGGCGGTGTTCAGTGACGGCGGCGTCAATGGCCCGCAGCGCTGAAACCACCTGATCTGCCCGTAGAGCGACGATGGTGTGGATCGGACGGGTGAGCTGAAGGCCGCCCCGACCGTGCTGAATCCAGACAGCGCCTGGGATCTCTGTAGCCGGCTTGCCGCTATCCCCATTTAGCATGGTTTTGCCTGCTTCAAGTGGTCGCGCTGGGCTCTCCAACCCCGCGTTGTCGGCTGGACAAATGACCGAGAGTGCAGAATGATACACGGACGTTGCTTGATGCGGGCAATGCAAGTAGCTCCCTTGCTGATTAAAGTGATAAGGATAAATGACATGCGTTTTCGGTGGTTGTTGCCGTTGCTGTTAACGCCGGGCCTGAGCGGGGCTCAGGAGGTTGCGAAACCTACGGGTCTGGAGCCGATTCCTGACGGGCCGCCGGAGGCGTCGCGGGAACAAAATGCCCCGGCCCCGGAAATCACCATCCGCCAGATGGGCGATCAGGGGTCGGTTGAGGAATATCGCGCTGGCGGGGTGTTGTACATGGTCCGGGTTAATCCGACCAAGGGCGCGTCGTATTACCTAGTGGACACTGATGGCGATGGCAATATGGAAACCCGCTACAACGATTTACAAAGCCCGCTGGCAATTCCCGGTTGGGTATTGCTGCGGTGGTGAAAATTTAACCACTCTGGCGCTGCCAGGCCGCCCGTCCTTGCAAAGGGCAGGCAGGTTTGGGCGTCATTCAGCCGCGTGGCAGCGACCAATCGGCGGCGTCCCGGCGTAGCTGACAACGGGCTTTGGCTCGTTCCGCCGTTTTCGATTTCTCATGGACGCCGCCTTTGCGCAGGATCGGCGCGGCGGCGACGGGATTGCGGCGAGGCCGCTGTATGATTTTCTCCATGACCCTGGTTCATGTTAAAGGGTTATCAGCCCTTGACGCACACCACCTGCTTCAGGGTGTGCAGAATTTCAACCAAGTCGGACTGGTTAGCCATCACTTCATCGATATCTTTGTAAGCGCCCGGAATTTCGTCGATGACGCCCGAATCTTTTCGGCATTCCACCCCGGCGGTCTGGGCGATCAAATCCTGTGGATTGAACTTCTTTTTTGCCTGACCCCGGCTCATCCGCCGACCCGCGCCATGCGCACAGGAGCAGAATGAGTCCGGTTCGCCCTTGCCGCGCACGATGTAGGACTTGGCGCCCATGCTGCCGGGAATGATGCCCAGATCACCCAAACCGGCGCGAATGGCCCCCTTGCGGGTAATGAACAGGTCCTCGCCGAAATGATGTTCAACAGACACGTAATTGTGGTGGCAGTTCACGGCTTCCTTAGTCACCGTGAACGGCGGCAGGCAACGGGTCAGAACGTCCAGGATCAGCCGCATCATTTCGCGGCGATTGGTCATGGCATAGTCTTGCGCCCAGTGCACAGCTTCTACATAGTCGGTGAAATGCTCTGCGCCTTCCTGCAAATAGGCTAAATCCCGGTCTGGCAGGTTGGCCAGATGCTTGCCCATATCTTTGCGGGCCAGTTCAATAAAATAGCGGCCAATGATGTTGCCGATACCGCGACTGCCGGAATGCAGCATGACCCACACGTTCTGATTTTCGTCCAGGCACAGCTCAATGAAGTGGTTGCCACCGCCCAGCGTGCCGAGTTGCCGTGCCCAGGTGACTGCAACATTGCGCTGCATTTTCAACAGGCCGGGATGTTTGCTAACGATGCAATCCAGGCCACCGAACAGGGCGCGGAGGGTTGAAGCAGGCGCGCCCTGTCCTTCGGTATGCATATCGAACCCGACCGGCACCGCCGCTTCAATGAGTTGCCGCACCGGGCGTAGATTGTCCGGTAATTGATCGGCTTTGAGGCTTAACCGAGTGGCGACCATCCCGCAACCGATATCGACCCCCACCGCTGCTGGGATAATTGCGCCCTTGGTGGGAATGACCGAACCGATGGTCGCGCCAATGCCGACATGGACATCAGGCATCGCCGCGATGTGGCTATGGATAAAAGGCAGTTGCGCGACATTCAGCAACTGGTCGATGGCCTTTGGGTCCACATCGTCGGTGTAGATTTTGACCGGGACTTTGCCCCCGGTCATGATTTGTTTGACAGGCATGATGATTTCTCAGGTATTTCAAGCCGCGCTCGCCAGCAACGGCGGGCGAAGCGCGATTAAGACGTTAATTCACGATACTACTGCCTGAACTGGCTATCAACTTGATGAAGCCTACGACCCGCATTCACACGCCGCCACCCACACCGGTGCGTAGCCTGAGCGGATTGCTGCATCACACCAAGAGCCAGCGCCCCAAGCCAGGGGCGACCATGTAGGAGCCAATGAGAATTGCTGGATGTCAAGCCGCCCACCTTGACCCTGCGGTGGTCAATCCGTAGCATGGCCCATCTTTTCTACCAAACTGTCTGTTTCCATGGATCTCGAACCCATTCGTGCGCCGATCGCGGACGATTTACAAGCGGTCAACACTCTGATCCGCCAGGAACTGCATTCCGACGTGGCGCTGATCAACCAATTGGCTGGTTATATTATCGACGGCGGCGGCAAGCGCCTGCGTCCGGTGACCACATTACTGGCGGCGCACGCCTGTGGTTACGCCGGCAACCAGCACATTGCCGCTGCCGCCATCATTGAATTTATTCACACCGCCACCCTCCTACACGATGACGTCGTGGATGGGTCCAGCCTGCGCCGTGGCAGGGAGACAGCCAACGCGATCTGGGGCAACCAGGCCAGCGTTCTGGTAGGCGATTTTCTTTATTCCCGGTCGTTTCAAATGATGGTCAGCATCGGCAGCCTGCGGGTTATGGAAATTATGGCTGACACCACCAACACGATCGCTGAGGGCGAGGTGATGCAGTTGCTCAACTGCCATGATCCTGACACCACAGAAGAGCGTTATATGGCGGTGATCCATTGCAAGACGGCCAAACTGTTCGAGGCTGCCGCACAGCTTGGGGCGGTGTTGGCGGGGCGACGGCATGACGAGGAACAGGCGCTAGGTCGCTACGGAAGGCATCTGGGTACGGCGTTCCAGTTGATCGACGATGTGCTGGACTACCGTGCCTCCACCGCCGAACTGGGCAAGAACATCGGCGATGACTTGGCGGAGGGCAAGCCGACGTTGCCACTGATCTATGCCCTGCGCCATGGCAGTCCTGATGAAGCGCGAATTGTCCGCCAAGCTATCGAACAGGGTGGATTGAACCAGATCGACACCGTCACCCAAACTATTGAGTCCACTGGTGCACTGGACTATACTGCCCGCTTGGCTGCGAAAGAGGTTGAGCACGCTATTGCTTGCTTAAGTCTGTTACCGGATTTGCCGGCTAAACAATCATTGATCAACCTCGCCCACTTCGCTGTCGATCGTCATTATTGATCATTTCTTCCGATTTATCGGGGTGTAGCTCAGACTGGTAGAGCGCTGCCTTCGGGAGGCAGAAGTCGCAGGTTCAAATCCTGTCACCCCGACCATCATTCAACGGCTTGTGCCCTTACTTTCCCATTCAGAGCCGGTAGTTGTCGCCAGCATCGAGCTGGGCTACTCTCGATCTTGGCATGGCATAACAGGCTAGAGGTGTCGAGCAACGGGACGCCCGCCTGTACCAACCGCGCTGCCAAACTGCTCGGGCTGTCCCACAATATCTTGTGTTGTCGAATAGTTAACATACCGGCTTGGAGGTATTTATTACCGTTACCCAGCCCATTCCTTCCTTTTCCCACGCCTGAGCCAGATACCTCCCCATCATGGGACCCGATTCTCCAATTCACCCTCCAGCCGCTCATCAAGGAAAAGATACCTCCGACGCAGTGGTCAATACGGATGAATTTATGATTGAATTGAATGAGATTTGACCTTATTAGCCTGGCCAGTTGCAGAGAAATTCTCTAAGAACCATGATTTGGTAAAAGACTCTATCAGTTGGGGGTTACGATAATGTTTAATAAGAACCCCATTTTCAGCAGAGGCGTCCCATGCAGCAACTTTCAGTCGTGATTCTGGCCGCCGGCCAAGGTAAGCGGATGGTTTCGGATTTGCCCAAGGTTCTGCATCCGCTCGGCGGTCGGCCTTTGCTGGCTCATGTCTTAAGCGCGGCTGGCTATCTTGAAGCGACCGTTCGCGTGGTCGTGTATGGACATGGCGGCGAGGTGGTCAAAGCCACTTTCACCAGCGAACCTGGTGTATTGTGGGTCGAGCAGGCCCAGCAACTGGGGACGGGTCATGCAGTGGCGCAGGCGCTGCCATTGCTGGATGATGCTGGGATCACCCTGGTGCTGTATGGCGATGTGCCGCTGATCCAGCCGGAGACTTTGCAACCCTTGGTCGATGCAGCGCGGCAGGGCCAATTGGCGCTGTTAACTGTCGAATTGGCCAAGCCCGCAGGTTACGGGCGCATCGTCCGCGATGGTCACGGCCAGGTGCAACGCATCGTCGAGGAAAAGGATGCGACCCCTGCGGAGCGTTGTCTGACGGAAATCAATACTGGCATTCTGGCGGTCTCGACAGCGAAGCTGCGCGCATGGGTCGCCGGATTGACCAACGCCAATGCACAGGGTGAGTACTATTTGACCGATATCATCGCTCTGGCGGTGCGCGATGGCGTGTCCGTTGCGCCATTCACAGTGACCGAGCCAATGGAAGTGCAGGGCGTCAATGATCGCCGGCAACTGGCCCTGCTAGAACGATTCCACCAGATGCGGCAGGCTGACAAGCTGATGTGTAACGGTGCAACGTTACTGGATCCGGCCCGGGTGGATGTGCGTGGCCCGCTGAGCACCGGTCAGGATGTGGTCATTGATGTTAATGTAGTATTTGAAGGGACGGTTCGCCTCGGCAACCGAGTCAAAATCGGGCCATTCTGTGTTCTGAAGGACGCGGTGATCGGCGACGATGTCGAAATTCTCTCGCATTGCTGGATTGAGGGCGCGGAAGTCGGCACCGGTGCGCAGGTTGGCCCATTCGCCCGCTTGCGGCTCGATACCCGACTGGCGGCGGGCGTGCATATCGGCAATTTCGTCGAGACCAAGAAAACCACCATTGGACCCGGCTCCAAGGTCAACCATTTGACCTATCTGGGCGATGCCGAAGTCGGCACAGGAGTCAACGTCGGCGCTGGCACGATTACCTGCAACTATGATGGGGCCAATAAGCACAAGACGGTGATTGATGACGGCGCATTCATCGGCTCTAACAGTTCGCTGGTCGCCCCGGTGCGCATTGGCAAAGGCGCCACGATTGGCGCTGGTTCCTCGGTCAGCCGCAGCGTCCCGGATGGCAGCCTGTGTCTGACTCGCGCCCCGCGCAAGGAAGTGGCGAACTGGCAACGGCCGATCAAGCCGAAAAAGCCGAAAAAGCTTTGAGAAATTAACGGCAAACTTCAAACCACCCTGGCGCTGCGCACGACCCCTCCTCGTCCAAGGAGGGAATAAAGCACATGATGAGCCTTTAACCTTTAGCCCCTCAAACGAACCGACATGGTCAAGACCCGTTTTGCCCCCAGTCCCACGGGGTATCTACACATCGGCGGTGCACGCACTGCGCTATTTTCCTGGTTGTACGCCCGTCGCCACGGTGGTCCCTTCGTATTGCGCATCGAAGATACAGATTTGGAGCGCTCCACCCCGGAAGCAGTCAACGCCATTCTGGAAGGCATGAATTGGCTGGGACTGGATTACGATGAAGGACCGTTCTACCAGACCCAGCGTTTTGACCGCTACCGCGAGGTGCTGCAAGAGCTGTTGCGCGAAGGCAGGGCCTATTATTGCTATTGCACCAGGGAAGAGTTGGAGGCGTTGCGTGGTGATCAGATGATGCGCAAGGAGAAGCCGCGTTATGACGGTCGCTACCGGGACTATGAGGGACCGCCGCGCGATGGAGTAGAGCCTGTGGTACGCTTCAAGAATCCCCAGAATGGCGACGTGGTGGTTGAAGATCTGATTCGCGGCAATATTGTTTTCCAAAACGCCGAACTGGATGACCTCATCATCGCTCGCGCCGATGGCGCGCCAACCTATAATTTTTGCGTCGTCGTAGATGATATGGATATGGGCGTCACCCATGTCATTCGTGGCGATGACCATATCAACAATACGCCCCGGCAGATCAACATCCTGCGGGCATTGGGCGCACCGGTTCCTTTCTACGGTCATGTGCCGATGATTCTGGCCCCGGACGGGCAAAAACTGTCCAAACGGTATGGTGCGGCCAGCGTCATGGAATACCGCGATATGGGTTATTTGCCGGAAGCCGTGCTGAATTATCTGGTGCGGCTGGGCTGGTCGCATGGTGATCAGGAAATTTTCTCACTGGATGAGATGGTCGCGTTGTTCGATCTCACCGGGTGCAATAAAGCGCCTTCGGCAATCAATCCATCCAAGCTGACTTGGTTGAACAAGCACTACCTGAAAACCCTCGATCCCGGACATGTCGCCCGCCACTTGAGCTGGCATATCGGCCAATTGGGCATCGATCCCAGTGCCGGACCGCATTTGACTGAGGTGGTCAAGGCGTTCGCCGAGCGTTCTGACACGCTAAAAGATATGGCGCAAGCAGCCCTGTTCCTGTATCAGGATTTCGCGGATTACGATCCAAAAGCCGCCAGCAAGAATTTGACTGCTGCTGCCGAAGCGCTGTTGCGGCAGATGCAGGCAGCACTGGCGGCATTGCCGGAATGGCGGTCTGCGCCGATCCATGAAGTAGTGAAAGGTGTGGCTGAGGTGAACGGGCTGGCACTGGGCAAGGTTGCGCAGCCGCTGCGGGTGGCGGTGTCAGGCGCCGCAGTGTCGCCGCCAATTGATGTGACGCTGGAGCTACTGGGCCGACCGAAGACACTGGTGCGAATCGAGCGGGCGTTGGCATATATAGCTCAGTGATCCTGAAAATGGGGGATTGACGAACGCCCAGGAGTTTTTTAGAATACTTTTCTCCGGTAAACGGGGCCATAGCTCAGCTGGGAGAGCGCCTGCATGGCATGCAGGAGGTCGTCGGTTCGATCCCGTCTGGCTCCACCAATCCCAGCCGTCATTTTGCATGACGGTTTAATTTTTTTCATCTCTATGTCCCCATCGTCTAGAGGCCTAGGACATCGCCCTTTCACGGCGATAACAGGGGTTCGAATCCCCTTGGGGACGCCATCTTCTCAAAGGCTACTGTAGCTTCTTCCAGTTGTTTCTAATAAGTGCCTGGTATTTAAAAGATCTGGGTGCCTGTTGACAATTCGATTAGGGCGATAAGCCGAAAGATGATTCTGCCTGAAACATGGGTTAAACCAGTTCATGCTGCGCATGAACCGCAGGTTAAAAGTACCCCAACATCAGCGCGGCTTGGCGGTTGGCAGTGGATGCATCATAAATCATCGGATGGTGTTGCTCCCGATGAGATAGACACGGAGGGTTACGGTGTCAAAGCGGGCGGTGGAACCCTTTTCAGCAATTCATATCCAGCAAAATTGAATCGGAGATCGCGTTCGAAGCGCCCCGCACCCCGCGCCTTGCCCGCGCCAACCTCATGTGGCCACGGTGGATCGTGAATCAGAATATAATCTGGCGAATAATGATTCAACCACTCCTCAAATTTTTTCTCACCGATAAACCGTGCGTTCAATGGATTGACCAAACCCAGGATATCTACAATATACCGGTGAGAATACCAGCCGATTGTACCGATTTCGACTAAAGCGACTTTAGCGTCTTTTTCGGTATTCTGGCTCAACCAGATTCCGATATTTTTATAAGGTGTAAATGAGCTGCGGTTAATGCCGGCTACGCTGCTTCCCCAGTAAATCAGTGTAGCCACTAATAATAAAATCGATGACCGGGCGACCCATAACCATCGGTCACGGAGAATTCGGCTCAGCCTGTTGACCAAAAATAAAATTCCTTCGGTGCAATAGACCAGGGCGAACATGAAATAAGGCGCATAGTACCAGTGATAGTTAGGTATGTTTAAAAAAATGAAAAAGCATGAATAGCCGATCAGAAAAGCCGCTGCAATCCAATGAATTTCCCGGTTTCCAGAAATCCAGATGCTGTTAATAAACCCCAGTAGAGACAATGCTGTAATGGTGAAAAGATAGAGATCACTGGAACTAAAAACCCAGCCAAAAAGATAGCCGACTTGTAGAAACAACCAACCCTCGCCCCACAATCCTGATTGACCCTGCCAGATTTTAGCACTACCCGTTGCCGGCAGGTAATCACCATAGTATAACCGATTAAAAATCAGGCTTGCTGACACCAGGCAGAGTGGAACGATGAAGTATTTGTAGGTCGGCAAACGTCGATGCCGGACCAGATAACCAACCAGCAGCACCACAACCAGAAAAATTCCCTCGACCCGAGTCAGGATCAAAAATCCTGAAAAAACGCCTAGCCAGAAATATTGTTCTATTCGGTAACAATAGAGACACAACCCGATCATCAACATGAATAATGGAGTTTCCATCCCGTAAACCAGGAAGAAGTAAGGGAAGGTTCCCGCCAGAAAAATGAACAGGCATCGTATCGCTAACGACTGTTGAATAAAGAATACTTCGGTGAATATGATGAACGCCGAGGCATGAAAAATGGCTGCTGATAAAATATTGGCGGTCTGCAAATTGTTGACCAGCATCCCTGCTAAAATAATCAGATAAGAATAAAGCGGTGAAGTCAAGCCATTAAAATAAGCACCTGGATTATAAACCAATCCTTCTCCATTCAGAAAATTTCTGATATAACGAAGATAGATCAACGCATCGTCTAACTGATAATTGCGATTGACCCAAGCCAGATAAAAAAGCGGTAGGCAAGACAGTAGATACAGAAAAAATCGCCACCGTTCAAGCTCCCGGTACTCACCCTTCCCGGCCAAGAGGGAAGGGATTTGATGAGCGTTTCCCACTTTACTGAACTTCATAAACTTCAATGAGGGCGTTACCGGTGGTGGCGGCTCCACCGCGCACGATAGCGGTGTAAACGCCGGGATCAAGCGTGGTCAGGATGGCCGCTTCCTGAGCGTAGCGCGGTCTGGCGGGATGGGCCTGAATCTCAGCGGCATTGGCGGCGGTACTCCAGTTGTCATTGCTGAGGATGACCTGGCCGCTGGCGTTGTGCAGGGTAATATTGGGATCATTCAGCACGGCTGGCACGCCAGCGTCAGCCAGCGCTGGCCCCTTGGCGGCAATCAACACCTTCTTGGCGGCGCTGCCTTTAATAATAAAGCCGCCGATCATCACGCTATCCCCTGTGCCGACCCAACCCCGCGTCGAAATATTGGCCAATCGGGAAGCAGTATGGCTGGTTTCGAGATCATAGATTTCAACGAGGGCGTTGCCGGCACCTCCACCGCGCACGATAGCGGTGTAAGCGCCGGGATCGAGCGTGGTCAGGATAGCCGCTTCCTGAGCGTAGCGCGGTCTGGCGGGGTGGGCCTGAATCTCAGCGGCATTGGCGGCGGTACTCCAGTTGTCATTGCTGAGGATGACTTGGCCGCTGGCGTTGTGCAGGGTAATATTGGGATCATTCAGCACGGCTGGCACGCCAGCGTCAGCCAGCGCTGGTCCCTTGGCGGTAATCAACACCTTTTTGGCGGCGCTGCCTTTAATAATGAAGCCGCCGATCATCACGCTATCCCCTGTGCCGACCCAACCCCGCGTCGAAATATTCGTCATCTGTGTGGATGTTAGCCCAGGCTGTGGCCCGGGTCCCGCTGCATCAACCTGATAGTCCAATAAAATACTGCTGCCGCTCACCGTTACATTACGACTGGCGTCCGGTACGCCGCCGCCAGAAAAATTGACGGCCAGAGCGCCGCTGGCAGTCATTGGAATCGCGTAGCCTCCGCCGGCCGCCGTCACAGCGTAATAGGTCCCTTGATTGGGGGTGACCATGACATTGCCGTAACCCTCGCCCGGATCATAACGGCTGTTGTTATTCTTATCCTGCCAGACCGTACCCACCAAAAAACTATTGAAGTGATCGACGCCATTTTCGACAGTCCGGCAATAATTACCGGTAACGACCATTGGCCCCACCTTGGTAGCGGGATTGGTCTCGGCCACAGCAGCAAGGCCCACATTGGTGTAATCGCCGTCAATCGCCATCACCGCCAGGCGATGACCTCGACCGGGTTGCATCCCGGTTCCATCGCCCGGACCCCAGTCGATATTCCAAGCCGCATGAGCGTTCAGCACGCTTTCCGCGTAGGAGAAGACACTAGCACGCGCCTGAGTGTAGCGAAAACCGGCAGCCGTGATCCGGTTAAATTGCTGCTCGTGATCTTGAGCATCGCGGGCGATCAGATCATCGGCATGCACCTTGGCCGCTTGATACAGCCGGGCGTCGAAGGCGGCGGGCGGTTTAGCGGCGTAACTGGCGAACTCGCTTTGCAATAAGGTAGTGTTGACCTTGAAGAAAACCCGGCCACTGGCGACATCAGCGCTTGACTCGGTCGCCAGCCATTGACCCTCAGCAGCAGGATTGCTGCGAGCGCGATTCATCAGCCAGACCAGCGCCTGCTCATCGCCATTGGGATGCTGGCCGTCAGCAGTTCGGTGATAGGTCCATTCAGCAGCGGGCGCGGCAGTGATTGAGGCGTATGGCTCCGGCTGGAGCATAGCCGCCGGGTATTCCGGGCCAAAGATCAGCGGTGGGTTAGGTTCCGCCATACGCGGTGGCCCGCCAGTCCAGCCGGGTGTGGTGACTCCTGACAGAAGACCGAAGAAGAGCAATGGATTAACGTTCATCAGGTTGACCTCTCTGCGCAAGAGAATGTATGGGATTAGCCATTAACCCGACACGTCCAGGTCGGCGCATACACGACATGATGCAAGCCGCCAGCCAACAAGAGTGGAAAAATCAGCAACAGCCCCCGGCGCCAGCGTTCTGGCAGACCTGACCAGCCCCAGGCGGCCAGTGGCGCGGCGTACCAGGTCCAGTAGCCGAGGATGCGTAGTGTCCAATTTTGATCCCGCAACCAGGGAGTCAACGCCAGGAACACCCCGCCGAAGATCATGAGGATCACGCAGGATGTGACGAAAAACGTCAATTCCGGCGCGGAATCCTGGCCCAGACGCCATAATCCTGACAGAAACAGCGCCGCCAGCAGGAGATTGCCGCCCTGATACCAGACAATATCGCCAGGATGCACGCCCCGATACAGGTGGCCCAGCCAGGCGTACTGCCAGATCAGCGCCACGACAACGCTGACCGCCACGAGCCCATGGATGCGCGGGGACGCCAGCCCGGCGCGCACCCGGTCAACCACATACGGACTGATCGGATAATGGCGTAACCGGTGCAACAGTAACAAACCGGCTATCGCACAGATCGTCAGTGCGCCGAAAAACGCGCCGACCTGAACGCCGCGAATGTGATTGATACGAATATCCAGCCAGATCAGCGGATACCACAACGCACCCAGCGCCAGACAGCCAGCCAATCCCAACAGCAGAGCGGCCAACGCTTTGTAGCTGGCATGACCCTGGACAAAGCGCCGCGCCCAGAAGCCGAAAACCAGGGTGGTCAAGACTAAAAAACTCAGGGCATGATAGCCAAAGCACAGCACCCAGAGCAGAAAGAAGCCGACGCCGCAACGCCCGTGCTCCTGCAAATCCCGATACGCCCGCCAGGCGCCGACCATGACCAGCAACATACCCAACTGCTGTGGCCGACCTTCCAGCCAGGGGCCAAGGAAATAGCTGCTGGCGAACAACCACGGCAGGCACCGCCAAGCCGACCGGGTGTTGTCCAGACTGACGCGATACAGCAGCCAGAGCCCCACAGGCAGAACCAACGTACTGTTCAGCGCAGCGACCGCAACCACTAGCAGGCGGGTCTCCCAACCCGTCCAGTAGCGTAATTCCAGGATCAGTTCAGCGTAACCGGGTCCGGAAATCGGCCAAACGCCTCCATTGTCCAGCCAGTCGAAGATCTTTAGATAGTTCTGCTCATCGGTCCCGCAAATCGGATAGTCCAGTATCCAACGCGCATAGCCGGTCAATACTGCGGTCAGGATCAGCAGAGCGGACAGGGGAATGGCCGGGAAGAACCGGTGAACAGGCGATTCCACCCCGCTGCTCAATACAAATCCCGCAATGCGCCCAGCGCATAACCCCGTTCATAAAACAACCGGCTGATCCGCCGTTCGATTTCACGCGGGGGAATTTGCCGCTGCTGCTGGATCGGCTGGCGCTTGCGACGCATGGCGGGAATACCCCGCAGGAAATCCCGATACAGCCGGGATACGACGCTTAATTTACCCTTGACCGTGTAACGCAGGAGGATAGCCAGGTGCAGCACCAGCATCCAGAACAGGTTCCGCAGCAAAAACCGGGTCGGCACATCCTTGACCAGGGTGAACAGGGAGTTGCGGATACCGTGGTAGAGCACAAAATCACTGTTTGGCCCACCACTGGAAATCGAACCTTTGTGATAAACCCGGGCGTCTTCAGCATAGGCCGCCTGATAGCCGAGCAACACCGCCCGCCAGGCTAAATCCGTATCCTCGGCATAACAGAAGAATTGCTCGTCAAAATATTCACCGGACGTGTTATGAACCTGACGCAGCAAGTCCGTGGTGTACAGCGCACAGTTGCCGCTCGGACCCAGCAGCGGATCGTCCGGTGATTTGCGATTGGAAGCCAACCCGCATTTGTAAAAAGTAATCCCCAGGTTGTCTACCTGTTCACGGTCGGCGTATTTCATAACCCGCGCCGCCACCATCTCAACCCGCTGCGTCCGGTCAATTCGCGCCAGCATCCGTTCCAGAAAATCCGGCTCGACAACAGCGTCATTGTTCAACAGCAGGAAGAATTCGTAGCGTCCACTGGGAACCCACTGCTCGAACAGCCGATTATGCGCACCGGTAAATCCGTAGTTTTCGGGGAAGGCAGTGAAGGTGATGCGTTCGGGATGACGAGCGACATAGTTGCGCAACTGGGCGACATCGGCGGCGCTGGAGCCGTTGTCCATCAGAAAAATATCGAACGCCGGCGCAGCGACCCGCAGCAGCGCGTCCAGACACTCCACCGTATCGGCGGCGCGCCGGTAATTGACGACGATGACGGCGATCCTACCGGTCATGCCGCCGCCTCCGCCGCCAGAACCCGCTCGATCCAGGCCAGGGTGTCGTGCGCTTCGCGGCGGTGGCAGAAGC
>JBAQIQ010000176.1:0-25500 GCA_049288935.1 Candidatus Competibacteraceae bacterium | reverse complement strand
ACCCTACCCCATCCAATGCCAATCCCAGCACAGGTTCCTGTAGACCGTGTTCCGCCATCACGGCTGCAATGTGTGCGTGGTGGTGCTGCACGGTGATGCAGGGCAAACCCCGTTCCGTTGCGTAACGCGCTGCCAGCCGACTGCTTGGGAAATCTGGATGCAGGTCGCAGGCTACCCGTTCCGGGACGATGCGCAGGATGTCCTGCCAATGCACGACCGCCGCCTCCAGCGCCCGGCAGGTGGCCGCGTTGTCCAGGCTGCCGATGTGCGGGGACAGATAGGCATGGTCATCGCGGGTCAGGCAAATCGTGTTCTTGAGGAAGCCGCCCAGCGCCAGCACCGAAGGGCCAGCGTGCGGTAAGCGGATCGCCTGCGGAGTGTAACCACGGGCGCGGCGGATGAAAAAGGGCTCGCTCCCACGGGATGGCGCCGGTTTGAACGCCACAACGCTATCATCGCAACGCGCCAGGATGGCCCGGTCATGGGTGATGAAACCGTCGGCGATGCCGCGCAGCCGTTCGACCGCTTCCTCATCGCCGATGACCAGCGGCTCACCGCCCGGATTGGCGCTGGTCATGACCAGCAACAATGCCTGCACTTGTCCCAGCCAAGCCGTTCCTGTGGGTCGACCCGCCGCTTCGTGGAACAGTAGATAGTGCAACGGCGTACCGGGCAACATCACCCCCAGATGCGCCAGATGCGGGGCAATACCGGTTAAAGGATTCCGGGTGTTGGCCAGGCGGCGCATCAGCACAATGGGTCGTTGTGGTGATGCCAGCCACCGCCATTCCGCTTCATCACCGGTTACCCAGTCTGTCAGCGAAACGATATTGGCCGCCATGATCGCGAATGGCTTAGCCTCACGCTGCTTGCGCTGCCGCAGGCGCTCTACGGTTGCTGCGTTACGGGCATCGCAAACCAGATGAAAACCGCCCAGTCCTTTGATCGCCAGAATTTCACCTGCCTGCAACCGTTCCTGCGTCACCGCCATGACCTCATCGACTGCGATAGCCTGACCACCCGCATCGCGCAGGGTCAGTCGGGGGCCGCAAATCGGGCAAGCGTTCGGCTGCGCGTGAAAACGACGATCACCGGGGTCGCCATACTCCTGGGCGCATATCGGACACAAGGGGAACCCGGACATGCTGGTGTTGGGCCGGTCATAGGGCAAGGTGGCGGTAATCGTGTAGCGGGGGCCGCAGTCGGTGCAGTTGATGAAGGGATAACGCCAGCGGCGATTGCCAGGATCGAAGAGTTCGGCCAAACAGGCGGGACAGGTGACCGAGTCCGGGGTGATTTCTGCGGTGACCGCCCCTTGGCGACTCACCGCAATCTCGAAGCCGGATTCCCCAGTCCGGGTGGGCCGCTCTTCAACCCACAGTGCGTCGATCCGGGCGAGCGGCGGCGGATAGCGTAAATCCTGTTGGAATCCCGCCAATGGTTCTGGCGCACCCTGCACCTCGATTTCTACCCCGGCGCTGTCATTGCGGACAAAGCCCTGTAGTTGGCGCTGCATCGCCAACCGATAGACAAAGGGGCGGAACCCGACACCCTGCACTTGGCCACGAATGCGGATGGCGAGTCGCCGGTCGCGGTTGCACATTACTCGACCAGAATGTCCTTGACCCGTAATTCCTGACCACTCGTTGGACGGACCGGGTAGCCGTCGCACTGGGGACAGGGATCGTACCGGGCCGTCAGCGCCACGGTCTCGCCACAGGTCAAACACAGTCCCTGGCCGGGGATGAGCAGAAACTCCAGGTGCGCGCCTTCAGCCAGCGAACCGCACAGCGCTGCTTCCAGACCGAATTGCAGCGCCTCCATTTCGACATTGGCCAGTTCGCCAATTTCCAGCCGCACTTCCGTAACCCGCGCTGCACCCTGCCGGCGAGCGGTTTCTTCGACGATGTTCAGGATCGATTCCGCCAGCGCCATTTCATGCATCAACCACCTCCACCTGATAGCTCACGCACGGATCAAGGGACCGAGCCAGCGCTTGGACAGCGGCGACCCCATCGGGAAGGTCGCCCAAGGCATTGACACCGGCAGTAAACGGCCCTGCTGGATGGAAGTTCCATTCGGTGGGGGCGATGATGCGGTAGGCGGCCACCCGGCCCTGCTCCAAATGAACCACATGCAACAGCGCCCCGCGCGCCGTTTCCACCCAGGCGTAACCGCAATTTTCCGCCAGCGGCTGAGCCAATAGCATGGCGGTCGGTTCCTGACGCAACCGGACCGGCATTTCCGTCAGTTCCAACCGCCGCGCCAACCAACGGGCCTTCATGCGGCGTCCCTGCGGGTTGAGCTGTCCGGCTAACAGTGGATGATCTTGTTGACGGCCCAGGGCCCCGGTTTCCGCCGGCTGGTTTCGCCACAATGGGCGGGCGCAGAATGCGGGTTCCTCCATCGCCCGCCAGGCCAGGGCGGCAGCTTCGGCAGGGTCAATGCTCGATACCGGCGGCAACAGCGGCGCAGCCCAGTCTTCAGCGCAATTTCCTTCAACCTGCGCCCACCCTGCTTCCGTCAACGAGGGAAGGGCGTCCAACAGAGCAGGCATCTGGGCAAAGACCGCATCCAGCGCGTCGGCCAGAGCGAGCGGCCCAGCGATTGCCGCTTGGCGCAGAACCCGCAAACGGTCCATGTCCGCTGGCAGACCGGCTTGCGCCGGCTCATCCACTAACAACCGCCAGGCATGTTCCAAGGCTGTCTCCATCAACACCGCCTGCTGCAACGACGAAAATGCCGTGACTTCCTGATCCCCTTGCTCAATGGATGCCCAGGAAAGAGGGTTGGGCCCCGCCGCAACACACGCTGCCGTCGCCGCCAATCGTTGTGCTTGTCCGCACAAAGCAAAAACCCGTCCAGCCAGCGCCGCCGCCTCAGCCGGCGTTTTGCCCGGAAACAGCCGGTCCGCCAGTTGCGGTCGGCTGGACATCACCTCCACTCGCATCGTTGCGCCTGGCCGCCGATGCAAACGCAGGGTGAGATGGCCGGCCAAGGGAGGCATGGCCAACAATCGTCAGTGACCTGCTATTGTGGCCAATCGCGCCCGCACCCCCGCCAGTTTCACCTCCAATCGGCGAGCCTGCTGCCCCAGCGCCGCCCGCTGGCCCTGCCGCACCCAGTCCAGCCAAGCCTCCAGACCGTCGCCGGTTTGTGCGGACAGTTGCAAAATGTGCAGATCGGGATTCACCCGTCGCGCATAGTCCAGACACTGTTCCACATCGAAATCCACATACGGCAGCAAATCGGTCTTGTTGAGCAACATCAATCGGGCGGCGGCGAACATATTCGCGTACTTCAGCGGCTTGTCCTCACCCTCGGTCACGGACAGCACCACCACCTTATACGCTTCACCGAGATCAAAATCCGCCGGGCACACCAGATTGCCGACATTCTCGATGAACAGTACCCCTCCCTCTGGCAAGGGCAACGCTTCCAGAGCGTGGCCGACCCCGTGCGCGTCGAGATGGCAACCCTTGCCAGTATTGATCTGCACGGCGGGCGCACCAGCGGCCTGAATGCGTTCGGCGTCGCGGGCGGTTTGCTGGTCACCGCCAATGACCGCAACCGGGAACTCCTCGCGGAGCGCCTGTACCGTCCGGGCCAGCAGCGCCGTTTTGCCCGAGCCAGGACTCGAAACCAGATTTAGCACGAACACGCCGGAATCAGCGAACGTCTGCCGGTTGCCTGCGGCGAATTCCGCATTTTTAGCCAGAATATCCTGCTCGATAGCAACCCGCCGTCCCTCACTGGCGTGGTCATGACGATGATCCGGTGAATGATCATGCGTATGAAGGTGGGAATGAGTATTTTCGTTGATACCGCAACCACAGGTCGCGCACATGGACTCGACCTCCCGCTTGTTTACGCCGACCGGGTTTGGGTCAGTGGCCACGCTAGTGCGCCAGCGACCAGGAACGTCAACACGACGCCAATGAGACCGGCCAGGCCCGTAGCCAGCGCCTCAGAAGCGATCCCGGCCAACTGATAGTCCGCCACTGGCGTGACGAACAGCGGAGCGGCCTCGTGCAAGACCTGATAGTGTTCCAGGACCGCCTCCAGGCCATCGGGCCACGATGAGGCGAACGGACTCAGACACAAGGCGATCAGTACCGCAGCCAACCCCGGCGCGACAAATGAAGGGGATGAGCGATTCGTGACCACGGGACTAGCGAACAGCGCCAACGCTAAGCCAGTCATCAACGCCTCGCCGAGACCGATCAGGGCGTGAACGCTCAACATCGCCGGCGCGACGGTATTGAAAGCCAGTACGCCATCCAGCGCCAGCTCTACAACACCCGCTAACGCCGCCAACAGGATGGACGCCCAGCTGGCGACTGCTGTAGCCAGCCAGAAATGGACCCGGCCAGGTGGCAACTGTTGTAAAAGCCACTCGCGCAACAAACCGCCCAAACCAGCGCCGAGAATCGCCATGTTGAACACATTGGCGCCGAGTACGTTGAGTCCGCCATCAGCGAAGACCACCGCCTGAACCGCGACCACCAGCGCCAATGCCAGAATACCGAACGGCGCCCCTAGCAAGGCGCTGGCCAGCACCCCGCCGAGCAGGTGTCCTGAAGTGCCGCCGCTGATCGGAAAATTCATCATTTGCGCAGCGAAAATGAAGGCGCTCACTGCCGCAAAGCGCAGCGCATCCGGTTTTTTCCCGGAGCGGTAGGCAGCCCAGGCTGCGCCTGCCAGGCAAAGTACGCTGAGGGTGGCGGTGATCGGACAAATACTGCCGTTTAACAAATTTTGTGGGATGTGCATGGATCGTTTCCTCTAAACGTGGGGGAGTGGAGAATCCAGTTAAACCCTGTCAAGTGTATCAAGATCACCCAGAAGTTTGCTTGAAAGTGTGATCACTTACTCTTTGAGCGTCGCCAGAAAATCGATAATTTCCGCTCGCTCCTTATCATTGGGCAAACCGGCCATCGTTTTACTGGTGCCCGGTAAAAATCGGTCCGGCTTGATGAGATACTGATCCAGGTCCTGTTTCGTCCACACTCCGCCCGCTTTCGCCAATGCTTGGGAATAACCATAACCTTTGGCTGCGGCTTTCGGCGCACCAATGATGCCCCACAAGTTGGGCGCCACGCGCAAAATCCCTCCTTTTTCCAAGCTATGGCAAACCACACACTGCTTGGCGGGGCTGTTCCAACCCGTGGGTTGCACTGGATAACGATCTGGGGTCTTGGCTGAAGTTTCCCAGAACGCACCCGCTTTGAGCGCAGTCATCCATAGCAATCCGGCCAACCCCATTAAGCCGATGGCCATCGTGAAGACAGTAGGCGTTAAATGTTTTGACATAATGTATCCCTCTCCATCCATTCATGAACTATAGTTCAAAAAGTTAAAAGTCTAAATCCAATGATGGCCGTCAATGCCGGGGGCTTTTTGACCGGCGATGTCACCAGAAAGCCCTTTGACGCGCATGATAAAAAATATAGCGGAAGGAGGAATGGAGTGATGGTCGAGCGACGTCAAACGATGCCGGGCGCCAACTGCCTCGAATGCCCGATGCGTCAACACAACGAATGGCGTGTTCTGGCTGAAGAGGAAGTGAAGCTCCTCGCCCAGACCCGAAAAAGCCGGCGTTATCGTGCTGGTGAATCGATTTTTAGCGCCGGAGAACCCAGCCACGGTATCTATTGCATCGTCGCCGGCGCGGCCGCCATGCGCCAGGTCGATATTGAAGGCAATACCGTGCTGCTGCAAATCAGCTACCCCGGCGAAACTTTGGGCTATCGAGGGGTATTGCTCGGCCAACGCCGCCGATTCAGTGCCGAGGCGCTCGGGCCCAGCCGCATTTGCTTCATTGACCAGCAGGTAGTGAAAACGTTGATGGAACGCAATGCTGCGCTGAGTTTGCAATTCCTGCGGCGCATCAACAATGATTTGGACGATGCCCACAACAAGCTGGTGCAAAACGCCACCCTGTCCAATCGCGGCAAATTTGTTCATCTCCTGCTCAATCTGATGGACCGTCACGGCTGCGCCACGCCGGACGGCAGTCACGTCATCCATCTACCCATTTCCCGGCGCGATATGGCCTCAATGATCGGGGCCCGCCATGAGACCTTGTCCCGCATTATTAGCCGCATGGAGGAAGACGGCGTAGCACAGTTTTCCGGGCGCACCGTGTGCGTTAACCGACCGCACTCGCTCATGGAGGAGATTCGCCTGTCTTGAGGAACCGGTCTGCATGACTAAAAAACCTTCAGAAATTGACGATCATCAAATGATTTACCGAGTCTCCCACTACCTTTCTAAGGTGGTTGAATCTTGCGGGAGAATGGGTCATGGGGTTGGTCAACACTACCGGTTTTGCGACGGATACCGTCCACAATCCTGGGGGTTACACAGGGGCGCTGGGCGGATTGACCCGCCGTGAGTTCCTGAAATACTGCACCGGGGTTGCGGCAACGCTGGGTTTGTCGTCGCTCATGGGTCTGCGTATTGCCGAAGCCGCCACTGCACCGCAGCGGCCACCGGTGATCTGGCTGTCGGCGCAGGAGTGCACCGGCTGCACCGAGTCACTGCTACGCGCCTACCATCCGACGCTGGAAACGCTCATTCTCGACATGATCTCCCTTGACTATCACGAGGCGCTGTGCGCCGGCGCGGGTCATCAGGCCGAGGCGTACAAAGCGAAGTCAATGAAGGAGAATTGGGGAAAGTTTGTGCTGGTGGTAGACGGCTCGATTCCCACCAAGGACGGCGGCGTCTACTGCATGGTGGCTGGCAAACCGATCCTGCAAACTGTTCAGGAAACCGCGGAAGGGGCGGCGGCGATCATCGCTATCGGTTCCTGCGCCTCCTGGGGCGGCATTCCTTCCAGTGATCCCAATCCCACCGAAGCCCGGTCGGTGCATACCGTATTGCCAGGAAAGACCGTCATTAACCTTCCGGGGTGTCCGCCGAATCCCTACAACTTCCTCTCCACCGTGCTCTATCTGCTGACTTTTGGCAAGCCGCCGGAACTGGATGTGAACAACCGGCCCAAATTTGCCTACGGCCGGCTGATTCATGAAAACTGCGAGCGGCGGCCCCATTTCGATGCTGGCCGCTTCGCTTTGGAGTACGGCGACTTCGGTCATCGCCAGGGCTGGTGCTTGTACAAACTCGGCTGCAAGGGGCCAGAGACGCACGCCAACTGCCCGACCATCGGCTTCGGTGATGTCGGTGAGGGCAACTGGCCCATTGGCATCGGTCATCCCTGTTTCGGCTGCACCGAGCAGGGCATCGGGTTCACCAAACCGCTCCATGCGCTGGCGGACGTGAAAACTTTTGCGCCGCCAACGGCCTTTCCGGCGGTGAATTCGCCCAAGGGCGAAGGCGTGACTCCCGCTGCTGCCGCCATCGTCGCCGGGATCGCCGGGCTGGGCGTCGGCGCTGGAGCGATGGCGCTGCGTGGTATGAAGGATGACGCCGGGGATGAAGAGTCCCGTTCTGGTCACCCGTCCGAGCAGGATTAGGAGGGGAGCCGCATGGATCAAAATCGTCGTCAATTCCTGCGCGGCGCAGCGGGCGCAATCACGACTGCCGCCGCCGTAGTAGCCGCGCCGGTCCATGAGGCGCTGGCGTTTGGCCCACGCGAGCCGAAAGCCCTGCCGCCGAAAGCGGTGGGCATGTTGTATGACTCCACGCTGTGCGTCGGTTGCAAAGCGTGCGTGTCCGCCTGCAAGGTCGCCAATGGGATGCCTGCTGAACAGCCAGCGGCGCTGGCCGCCTGGAATGAAGGAACCTGGGACACCGCCGAAGACATTTCCGGCCAGACCCTGAACGTGATCCGGGTCTATCAGGACGGAACGATGGCTCGGAAGGACCGTGAGCAGGACGGTTATGCCTTCGTCAAGCGCCATTGTCTGCACTGTGTGGACCCTTCCTGCATCTCGGTCTGCCCGGTCAGCGCCATGCAGAAAGACCCCGTTACCGGCATTGTCACCCACAATCCCGACGCTTGCATCGGTTGCCGATATTGCGTCTATGGATGTCCATTCAACGTCCCGCAGTATCAATTTGATGAAACTTTTGGCCGAATCGCCAAGTGCCAGTTCTGCAACCACTTGCAGGCGCAGGGCAAATTGCCGGCCTGTTGCGATGTGTGTCCGACCGGCGCCTCGCTGTTTGGGCTGGTTGAGGATTTGCAAGCCGAGGCTGAGCGACGGCTGGCCGTTAAGCCAGGAGCGATGTACGAATTTCCACGCGGCAAGCTGGGCGGCGACCGGGTTGGCCACACCGCGCCAATGGGCGAATATCAGCCGCATATTTACGGCGAGAAGGAATCCGGCGGTACGCAAGTGCGTTATTTGACGGGTGTTCCCCACGAAAAGCTCGGTCTGCCCGAATTGCCCGATCACTCCTACGCCGCTGTCTCGGAAGGGATGCAGCACACGCTTTATAAGGGCATGATTGCGCCGCTGGCTCTGCTCGGCGGTTTAGTCGCCCTGGCCCGGCGCAGCGCTAAAACCGATCACGATGCAGACCCGACCCGCACGGATGAGGAGGATTCATCATCATGAGCGAGACTGCGCACCAGCCGCTGGGTGGCCGGATTGTCACTAAACCCTTCATGATTCTCGGCCTGCTCGTGCTCATCGGCGGCTACTTCATCCTGCGTCGCTTTATCTTTGGCATGGGCGATGTTTCCAACATGAGCAACGGTTATCCCATCGGCACCTGGGTGGTGCTGGATGTGGTGATCGGCACCGCCTTCGGCTGCGGCGGCTTCGCTATGGCGCTGCTGGTCTACATTTTCAACCGCAACGCCTACCACCCGCTGATTCGTCCCGCCCTGCTCGGCGGGGTATTCGGCTATACCCTGGCCGGTCTGGCGGTGATGATTGATCTGGGCCGCTACTGGAACGCCTTTAACCTGCTGCTACCCTGGTACGCTCAGATCAACTCGGTAATTTTTGAGGTGGCGCTGTGTGTCATGGCCTACATCACCGTGCTGTGGATTGAATTCTGGCCTGCATTTCTGGAGCGAATGCCGCCAGCGTTCAAGCAACGCTTCAACCTGCACCCATTGCAGGCTTTCCTTCGGCGCTATATGTACGTGTTCATCGGCCTGGGGGTGCTATTGCCGACCATGCACCAATCCTCGCTGGGTTCCGTGCTATTGATCATGGGTTCCAAGCTGTCGCCGCTCTGGTATACGACCTGGTTACCGCTGTTGTTCCTGATTTCCGCGCTGACCATGGGCTACGGGGTGGTGATGCTGGAATCCACGCTGGTGCAGCGGGCTTTCAAACGGCCCTCGGAGGCGGCGCTGTTAACGAAGCTGTCGCGCATCGTTGCCGGGTTGCTTGTTGCGTTCCTGGTGGTGCGGATCGGCGATGTGCTGGCGCGGGGTCAACTGGGGCTGGCGTTCACCGGCGACCGCTACAGCCTGTTATTCCTGATGGAAACAGCCCTGTTCGCCGCGCCCGTGTTCGTCCTGGCTTCGCGGCGCCGCTGCGCCAATGAGCGCCTCCGATTTCTCGCCACGCTTAGCCTCCTCGCCGCCGGTTCACTGTATCGGATGAACAGTTATCTGCTGGCCATCAATCCCGGCAACGGTTGGACCTATTTTCCTTCCGCGCCGGAGCTGATGATCACCATTGGCGTGGTGTGCCTGGAAATCATGCTGTATCTCATTTTCATTAAAACGCTGCCGGTCTTGCCCGGCCGCACGATTGAATCTGCCGGGAGGCCGTCGTGACCCGTATCACCATCGATCCTATCACCCGCATCGAGGGCCATCTCCGCATCGACTGCGAGGTGGAAAACGGCAAAGTCACCAACGCCTGGTCGTCCGGGCAAATGTGGCGCGGCATTGAGACCATCTTGCAGGGCCGCGATCCCCGCGAAGCCTGGCTGTTCACCCAACGGATTTGCGGAGTATGCACCACGGTCCACGCTATCGTATCGGTGCGGGCGGTGGAAAATGCGCTGAGTCTGGAAGTGCCGCTGAACGCCCAGTACATCCGCAACATGATCATCACCGCGCATGGGATTCACGATCACATCGTGCATTTCTATCAACTGGCGGCGCTGGACTGGGTGGATATCGTCTCGGCGTTGTCAGCCAGCCCCGAAGGTGCGGCGAAACTGGGCGCAACCCTGTCCGACTACCGGCGCAACAGCCTGCCGGAAATTCGGCAGATTCAGGAGAAGCTCAAGGCGTTCGTGGGCACCGGACAACTCGGCGTTTTCGCCAGTGGCTACTGGGGTCATCCGGCCATGAAGCTCCCGCCGGAGGTTAATCTGCTGGCGGCGACTCATTATCTGCAAGCGCTGGAATATCAGCGCATCGCCAACCGGATCGTGGCGATTCTCGGTTCCAAAACGCCGCATATCCAGAACTTGGCGGTGGGCGGGGTAGCGAACCCGATCAATCCCGACAGCCAATCGACGTTGACCCTGGAGCGGCTGTTTGCGATCAAGGCCGAAATTGACAAGCTCGGTGAATTCGTCAATCAAGCCATGATTCCCGATGTGGCGGCGGTGGGCGCTTTGTATGCCGACTGGACGACGCATGGCGCGGGCGTCACTGATTACTTGTCGGTGCCCGATTTGCCGCTGGACACCAAGGGCACGCAATTTGAATTGCCAGGCGGTTATATTCCCAAGGGCGATGTCGCGCAATTCAAGCCGATCACCAGTTATCAGGACGACTATTTCCGCGACGGAGTGAAGGAGAGCGTCAAACACGCCTGGTATCAATATCAGGGTGGGGACAAAGCGCTCCATCCCTACGACGGCCAGACGAACCCCCATCACACCGCGTTTCAGGATGACGGCAAGTATTCCTGGGTGAAAGCGCCGACCTTTTACGATCAGCGTGTTCAGGTCGGGCCGCTGGCCAACGTATTGGCCATGGTCGCCGCCGGCCATGAACCCACCAAGCGGCATCTCAACCGCCTGCTGGACATCGCCAGCACGGTGGCGGGTACGAAAATCCCGGTTGCGGCATTGCATTCCACCATTGGCCGGATTGCGGCGCGGGCGGTGCGCTGCGCAGTGCTGCTGGAATCATTGCAGAATCAGTGGCGACTGCTGGTTGATAATATCGCCAAGGGTGATTTTACGACCTTTAACCGGCCCGTTTTTCCCAAGGGCGAGATTCGCGGGTTCGGCTATCACGAAGCACCGCGTGGGGTATTGTCGCACTGGACGGTGATTGAAAACGGCAAGATCAAGAACTATCAAGCCGTGGTGCCGAGCACCTGGAACGCTGGCCCACGGGATGATGCTGATGCGATGGGGCCGTATGAGGCGTCGCTGATCGATAATCCGGTGGCGGACGCGGAATTGCCGCTGGAAGTGTTGCGCACCATTCACTCCTTTGATCCCTGTCTGGCCTGTGCTATTCATCTGGTGGACAGCCGGCAACGCCCGATTGTCCAGGTCAGGGCGTTTGGATGAGGGTTATTGTGCTGGGCCTCGGCAACCTTTTGCTCCGTGACGAAGGCGTTGGGGTGCGGGTGGTCGAGGCGCTGGCGGCGCACTATGTGCTGCCTGCCGAAGTTGCTGTGGTGGACGGCGGGACCGTCGGCATGGATTTGCTGGACACCCTGGCGGGCTGCGATCATCTGCTGATCTGCGACGCCGTGCAAACCGGCGCGCCACCCGCCTCGGTGGTGAAGTTGGCCGACGCTGAGGTGCCCGCCCTGTTTCATACCCGATTATCTCCCCATCAGTTGGGCCTGGCCGAAGTGCTGGCCACCTTGATCCTGATGGAAGAAGCGCCGGCGGCGATCACTTTGATCGGGGTCGTTCCCGCCGATCTGGAGCTGGGCGCTGAACTGTCGCCGGCGGTGGCCGCTGTCGTGGGCCAGGCGGTTGACCTGCTGGTGGCGGAACTGGGCCGACTCGGTTTTCCCGTCAATCCCCGCCGCTCCTTTTTTTCACAGAGCCATTGAAGCGATGTGTATCGCTATTCCTGCCTTGGTCCTTACAGTGTGTGGGATGCAAGCGCGGGTCGAGCGCTATGGCGAGTCACTGGACGTCAGTCTGTTGCTGCTGGTTGATCAGGAAGTCGCCCCCGGTGACTACCTCCTTCTTCAGGCGGGTGCCTGGGCGGTGGAGAAGATCTCTCGCGAAGAAGCGCTGGAAATCTACCGCCTGCTGGAAGAGTTCGCCGGCGCTGGCCCGGTAGACTAAAGGCTCGCCCCATCATCCCCCAAGGCGCTGCCCTGGGCTATCATTGGATCGCTCTTTCAGGGCTTGAAGCGTGGATAGTTCCGCACAACCATCGCCCTGAAAGGGCGTTCTAACCAGAATCCAGGACAACGCCTTGAAGCCAAACGCATGCGCTATGTAGATCCATTGACGGATTTTGGGTTCAAAAAGATTTTCACTGAGCCGCCGGGTCAGCCGCTGTTGATCAGCCTGCTTAATGACTGCTGGCGTTGCCGGAGCCAATTACGGCGGTGCGGTTCGAGAATCTGGAGCAGTTGCCGGACACGCCGGCGCAACGGCGCATGGTTTATGATCTGTTGTGCGTGGATCGGTTGGGACGCACCATTCTGGTCGAGGTGCAGCGGGCGCACCAAACGTATTTCAAGGATCGGACGCTGTTCTACGCCAGTCATTTGTTGCGCCGCCAAGGCCAGGTCGGTGCGAACTGGAATTATCGCTTGCAACCGGTGTATGTGATTGCCATTTTGAAGGACATGCTGACCAAGACCGCCTTCCGGCGGGTGACGTTGAAAGACGAGGCGAACGAGGTGTTTTATGACAAATTCGGCTTGGTGTTCATCGAAATGCCGTCGTTCGCCAAGACAGTGGATGAGCTGGAGACGCATCGGGATCGCTGGTTGTATTTTCTGAAACACGCGGGGGAGTTAGAGACCATGCCAACGGTGTTTAAAGATGATGTGATTGAACGGGCGTTTACCATGGCTGAATTGTATGCCATGAGTCCGGAGGATCGGCAACACTATGACGAGGAGTTGAAGCATTACCGGGATGCCCTGAACATGTTGGACACCGCCCGGGAGCGGGGCCGCCAGGAGGGCCGCCAGGAGGGCCGCCAAGAGGGCCGCCAAGAGGGCTTGCAGGACGCGGTGCATCGCCTGATTGCGTCGGGGATTCCGGCGGATCAGGCCCGGCGGTTGCTGGGGTTGGAGTAGCTTTTAGGCCGACCGGGCGTTATCAAAGCGCCGGGCCTGGAAATCGTTGGGGACTTGCATCTCAAACAGGTCGTCATGAATTCGGGCGAGATACAGGCCCTGCGCCAGCACGGGGGAAATCAGGGCGTCCGGGATGTCCACGGCGGCCAGAATGCCGTAGAGCGCTTTGTCGCGATGTTCGGGGAACCAGGCCGGGAAGCGTTCAAGGATTTTCAAAAGTTGTTCCATATCGGCTTCCCGCAGGTGGCTTTTGACCTCCACGACATAGGCGGCGTTGATGTCGCCGTTGGCATAGGCCAATACGTCGATTTCCAGGTGCTGACCCTCACGGCGGAGGCGCACGCTGGGGCTGATCGTGTCAACGCCGAAGCGTTGCCGAAGGATTTTTTGCATGGAGGGTAGGGCCAGTCCTTCGGTGAAACTGCCAAATTTGTTGCCCAGCCCGCCAATTTGTTGGCCGAGTTCTTTGACCGAGCGGCTCATTTCTTTAATTTCGGCAGCGGTTTCCTGGAATTTGCGGTCGGTTTCCTGGAATTTGCGGTCGGTTTCCTGGAACAAGGCCCAGATGTCATCAAGGGTGGCGGGCGTACTCATGGAGGGGGTCCTGCTGGCTGTAAACACTTTGGGTGGGCATTATATGTCCAAAATTCCCCCTCAGCATCGCCCTGCGAAACCCACCCAAAACAAAAACCCCGCCGAAGCGGGGTTAGTTGTCAGAAGAATCAGGAATCAGGCTTTAGCGCGCTTGCGGGCCGACAGGCCACCCATACCCAAGAGGCCGATGCCAAGGAGGGCCAAGGAGGCGGGTTCAGGGATCACAGTATCGCCCCGAAAATTAACAGTACCTTGGTAACACCAAGCGCCTGGCTGCGCCCTACCAGTGGTGCAACCTCTAGCCAGTCCGTCCTTTACATCAAACGGATTTAATACGAAATTGTTAAATGAACTAGTGACTATAACATCAGTTTTACCACCGATATTATCGACAACGGAGTTAGCATCAAAAAAACTGGCTACTTCAGCTATTCCCTTAGTGGTATCAATATCCAATAGACCAAAGCCGCTGCCAGATAGGCTGTTTCCAGTCAGAGCCCCCCTCCCTTCCAGAGTAGTGGTTGGCGCAACCAATCCATTTATATTGTCGTGCCCCGTGAAACTAGCCCACAACGTGAACCCGCTGATAGCAGCTAAATTTGCAGGTGAATTTTGGTTCAGAAAATTAATTACTGGGTTAGCATCATAATAGATATCTACAACACCGCCAGTAAATTCCACAACAGATGGGGAAAATGAAGTTGAAACATAATCACGGGCGATAAAGTAGAGGGCACAGTTTGATGAGCCATTAGCACAATAACTACTGTCTCCATTGATGGTGCTTAGGGAACCGTAGGCTGTAGTTTTCTGACCTACCCCGTTGACAAATGTTTGGGCGAAGGTAGCAGTTTCAAGATGTTGCCTAAATGGGTCAGCACCTAAAACACCAAAATCGATACCACCCACCACAATTGCATTCGCCGCTGGAGCCACCAACGCCATCGCCGCCGCTACACCCAACAAAGTCTTTTTGAAATTGGTCATCGTCGTATCCTCACATTTCGGATTTCAGGAGCCTTGCCAGCAAGGCCGGTTACTGGCTTAAAAGAAAGCAATGTCTATGCCATAAAATTTATTAAAAATTTATATTATTGATTTTAATTATTATTTTTATTAAATTTTACCCTTTTCGATAGTTCCAGCCCGTTTTCTCCGACCGCCATTGTAAAATTTCCTGACAACTTTTTAGGCTAAAAGGCCGAAAACCACGGTTTAGGCCCAAATCACTGTAAGATTTTCTGACAAAACCGGGTGAGGCTTTCTACGCAACCCACCCCAAACCCTGTGCTTACCGGCCCTGAAATGCCCGGCTTAATTCAAAAATCGCCATCGATGTCAAATCAACTAATTGTAAATTATAAAATTTATTAAAAATAACAGCCTCCGTAATCAACCAAGAACCACCACTGCCGCCACTGTAAGATTTTCTGACAAACCTTCCCACCGCCCGCGAAGAGGCCCTCTAAGCGGCCCCCCACCGACGCGGCGACCCTGCTTTAGGCCGGAATTGACGGTCACTACGGACGACTCACGGCTCCCCGTAATCCTCTATAAAGCAGAAAACCCTGATAGTGAAATCCGGAATCCCCGTTTTTTAGGACCTGTCCATTGCACAAGTCCCCCTCACCTCTCGCGGGGGAGGGTTGGGGTGGGGGGTTGTCTGATTCACCGGCCACGAATGCAAGGAGCAGCCGAATCGGCGGGTTACGCTGCGCTAAGCCGCCCTACTACTGGTGAGCTAACCGATTGAAAAACGACCCTCACCCCCAAGGCAACGCCCTGGGTGATTTTTGTTCGTAACGACCCTCAGAATTTTTTACATCAATCCGGCCAGTAGCTGGCACCCAGTGCTTGTTCGGCGGTAAAGGGGCAAGACGACGGCAACTGCAATTCAGTGACGTTCATCTCCTTGGCCGCCTTCAGTACTGCGGATTCGTAGGCTTCAAAAAATGTCTCATCGAATTCATGGCGAAGGCTAGGACTCTTCCTCAACCGAAGTTGAATCTGACGGCGTTGTTCCATGATCGTCAAACGCCAACTGTTGCCACGCCGCTCTGGCTGGAATCGCCATTTCAGAAGGTGCGCCAACAGCACCGCCAACCGATCGACCAGTTCGTACCATTCACTCCGTCCCATGCTCTCCAGTTCCTCCGCCAGATGCTCCAGATCGACTTCTCCCAACCGTCCCTGGCGTATCAGTTCCGCATTTTTTAAGGTCCACGCATACCCATCGCGCTCGTACAACTCCGCTAAAGCATTCATGACTCATCTCCGCATAGAGTGAAACAGTTGGATCGCTCACCACACTGATTCCTCAAGCAAACAGCGATTGACCAACCCTTATTATTCTCGTTGATTGCAAACCCCCGTCTCATACCGCCCCGGCGCTTCCAGGCGAGCCAGCCGCGCCATCGGCGCAATCCAACAAGGCCTCTCCCAAATCCTCCAGCACTGCCGGGTCATGGATGTCCGCCAGCCCCGGCCCGCTGCTCGCCGCGACCGCCTCCCCAAAACGGCGGCGCACCTGCCGCAACAGATACCGATACGTCCTCGGTCGCCACGCCGCCTCCAGGTCCGCCAGCACTGCCAGACTCACCACCGGTTTCCGGCGCCGGTCGAACAACCGATAGTGATAGACAAACATCCGCTCCGCAAACTCACGTTGCCGGGCGCCCTGCACTTCAATCGGCAGATGGGCTACAACTGGGCGGCGTTAAACGTATCGCACTGGCGCAAATCACCGCCGGCGATCCCGTGCTTGAACCAGCGCACCCGTTGGGCGGAGCTGCCATGAGTAAAGGAATCCGGCGCGACATAACCTTTAGCTTGCATTTGCAGGCGGTCATCGCCGATGGCGGTTGCGGCGTTCAAGCCTTCCTCAATATCGCCCGACTCCAGAAGCTGCCGGGATTTATGGGCGTGATATGCCCACACACCGGCGAAACAGTCCGCTTGCAACTCCAGGCGGACCGACAAGGCGTTGGCTTCCGCCGCGCTGACACGAGCGCGCAAGGACTCGACCTTGGCCGAGACGCCCAGCAGGTTTTGCACATGGTGGCCAATTTCATGAGCGATCACATACGCTTGGGCAAAATCACCCGGAGCCTTGAAGCGGTTTTTCAGCTCATCAAAAAAGCCCAAATCAATATAAACTTTTTGGTCCGCCGGGCAGTAAAACGGGCCAACCGCCGCCTGGGCAAAGCCGCAGGCCGATTGCACTGCCCCCGAAAACAACACCAGCTTGGGTTCCTGGTAAGCGCCGCCCATCTGCCGAAACAGATCACGCCACGTATCTTCGGTATCCGCCAGAATGACGGAAATGAACTGGCGCGACTCGTCATCGGCGGGGGACACCTGAACCGTTTGCCCGGCTGGAACACCACCCGGCGACCCGCTTTGCAACAGAAAACTGGGATCAACACCAAAATACAGGGCGATCAGGACGAGGACGATGGTGCCGACCCCGCCTCCAGCAAGGGTGGGCGCGGCGCGAAAACCCCGCCGGTCTTCAACATTATTGCTTTCTCTACCCGTTCTCCAGCGCATGGGAACCTCTCTCTGAACCCTGGACTGTGCCACTTCAATAAAAAAGGGCAGCCGAAGCTGCCCTTGTTCAACGCTATCCGCTGACCCAAGACCTCTTACGGCTGATATTGCCCTTCCAGCAGCTTGGCGTGCGCCGCCGCCAGCCGGGCAATCGGCACGCGCGGCGACGAGCAAGACACGTAGGTCAGGTTGGCGTAGTGACAGAAGCGCATCGAACGGGGATGACCGCCCTGCTCGCCGCAAATGCCGACCTTGAGACCTTGGCGGGTCTTGCGACCATTGCTCACAGCAAACTGCATGAGCTGGCCCACGCCCGCCGTATCCAGCGCCTCGAACGGGTTGTCCTTGAGAATGCCGGCGGAATTGTAGAACGGCAGGAACTTGTTCTCGGCGTCCTCGCGGGAGAACGAGAAGGTGGCCTGGGTCAGGTCGTTGGTGCCGAACGAGAAGAATTCAGCCACCCCGGCAATCTCCTCAGCGCGCAGACAGGCCCGCACCACTTCCATCATGGTGCCGAACTCGAAGTGCACCTTGACCGCGTACTTGGCCTCGACTTCGGGCAACACCTCGTCGACCAGCGCCTTCACCCGCATCAACTCTTCCTTGGTGCAGACCTGCGGCACCATGATTTCGGGATGGACGTTGACCCTCTCCTGGATGCACTCCGCCGCCGCTTCCAGAATGGCGCGAATCTGCATCTTGTAGATTTCCGGATAGGTCAGGCCAAGACGGACGCCACGATGACCGAGCATCGGGTTGACTTCGTGCAGGGCGCGGGCCTTGTGCAGAATTTCTTCCTTCTTGGCCAACACGTCAGCAACGAGGTGACTGTCGTTGAGAATACCCAGTTGTTCGACGGCCTTGGGGTTGACCTGGCTCAGAATCTGGCTGATGGCTTCCAGACCCTGCGCGGTGTGGCGCAAGTGCCGCAGATGCTCGATATCATCCAGCAGCGTCTGCTCGGAGGGCAGAAACTCGTGAATCGGCGGATCAAGCAGACGGACCGTGACCGGACGCGGGGCCATCGCCCGGAAAATTTCCTTGAAATCGCTGCGCTGCATCGGCAGCAGTTTTTCCAACGCCGCTTCCCGATCCTCGGTGGTCTCGGCCAGGATCATCTCCAGCACCAGCGGCAACCGCTCCTTGGCATTGAACATCCGCTCGGTGCGGCACAGGCCAATGCCCATCGCCCCATAATTGGAAGCGCGCTGGGCGGCTTCCGGGGTATCCGCATTCGCCATCACCTTGAGGGTGGCGATTTCATCGGCCCAGCCCAGCAGGGTGCGCAGTTCCGGGGTAAATTCCGGTTCGACCGTTGGTACATCACCGAAGTACACCGCGCCGGTGCCGCCATCAATCGTCAGCACGTCGCCCTCGTGCAGCACCTTGTCGCCGATGATGGCCTGGCGCTGATGGACGTTGACATGAATGGCTTCCGCGCCGACCACGCAGGGCTTGCCCATGCCGCGCGCCACCACCGCCGCATGGGAGGTCTTGCCGCCGCGACTGGTCAGAATGCCGACCGCCGCGAAGAAGCCGTGAATGTCTTCCGGCTTGGTCTCTTCGCGCATCAGGATGATTTTTTCGCCCGCGCCGCGACCGCGTTTGACCGCGGTGTCGGCATCGAACACGATCTTGCCGGACGAGGCGCCGGGCGAGGCGCCCATCCCCACCGCCGCCGGTGCCACTTTATGCTTGGGGTCAAGCTGCGGGAACATCATCTGCTCCAGCGACTCCGGGTCGATCCGCAACAGCGCTTTCTCGCGGGTGATCAAGCCCTCGTTGGCCATTTCCACCGAACTGCGCACCATGCCCTGGGCGTTCATCTTGCCATTGCGGGTTTGCAGGCAGTACAGCACACCCTTTTCGATGGTGTACTCGTAGTCCTGCACCTCGTGGTAATGGCCTTCCAGCTTGTTACGCAGCTCCACCAGTTGCCGGTACAAATCCGGCATTTCGTCCTTCATTTCCGCGACCGGCTTCGGGGTGCGGATGCCGGCCACCACATCTTCGCCCTGAGCGTTGACCAGGTATTCGCCGTACATGACGTTTTCGCCGGTGCCGGGATCGCGGGTGAAGCCGACGCCGGTGGAGCAATCGTTGCCCATGTTGCCAAACACCATGGTCACGATATTGACGGCGGTGCCGTTGGCCTGATCCGGGGTGATCTTGAATTCGCGACGGTAATCCACGGCGCGCTGACCCATCCAGGAGCCGAACACCGCCTTGATCGCCAGTTCGAGTTGCTCGTAGGGGTCTTGCGGGAAGGGACGTCCCGTCTGCTCCTGGACGACTTGCAGGAATAACTGGCCGATGTCGCGCAGATCTTCAGCGCTCAGACCCAGGTCCACCTTGACGCCGGCGCGGCGCTTGATCGCTTCGAAGTGCTCATCGAAGAAATGGTCATCGACGTTCAGCGCGATTTTGCCGAACAACTGGATGAAGCGGCGATAAGCGTCATAACCGAAACGGGCGTTGCCGGTCAGCTTGATCAGCCCAGCCAGCGTCTTCTCGTTCAGACCCAGATTGAGAATGGTGTCCATCATGCCCGGCATGGACATGGAGGAACCGGAACGCACCGAGACCAGCAGCGGATTTTCCGCGCCGCCGAACTGCTTGCCGGTTTCCTGCTCCAGCCACTTCATATGGGCCCGCACATCGTCCATCACGCCATCCGGCAGGCGGTTGCTGGCGATGTAGTCCAGACAGGCTTCAGTGCTGATCACGAAACCCGGCGGCACCCGCAAGCCGATCTGCGTCATTTCGCACAGATTCGCGCCCTTGCCGCCGAGCAGCATTTTGTTCTTGCCATCCCCTTCGGTGTACTTATAAATATACTTCTTGGTCATAATCCTACCTTCAACGTTGATCTTGGTTAAATTTTAGCCTGAATATTGGCCTGAACATCCGGCCCATCCGGCTTGGGCCGGGGTATGGCCTGCGCCGCCCTCGTCCGCTGAACGGTTACGTTGCTGCCAGCGATAGCCGCTCAGCCAGCGCAAACGATCCGTATGCCGGCTAAGCATAGTCATGGATTTCGGCAAATGCCAAGATCGAGGGTGATTTGACTTGCCGGCGGCTTGCCCGGAAACTATCCGCTCACTACCCTTCTTAACCCGCGATGCAGATTCTCCCATCGGATGCTCCCACACTCTTCCCGTTTAAAGGCCGCCGGGTCTGACGATGCCCCCCTGATCCTGGTGCGCGATCTGTCGTTCCACCGCGACGACCGGATGATCTTCAACAATCTGAATCTGGACATTCGGCGAGGCCGGGTCACGGCCATCATGGGACCCAGCGGCACCGGCAAAACCACGCTGCTGCGCCTGATCGGCGGCCAGATTCGCCCCGCAACCGGGCGCATTGAGGTTGATGGGCAATGTGTCCATGAACTCAGCCGGCCGGACCTTTATCGGTTGCGCCAGCGCATGGGAGTTCTGTTTCAGAGTGGCGCGCTGTTTACCGATTTGAGCGTTTTCGAAAATGTCGCCTTTCCGTTGCGTGAACACACTCGCCTGCCGGAACGATTGATTCGCACCCTGACGCTAATGAAACTGGAAGCGGTCGGTTTGCGTGGCGCCCGGGATTTGATGCCTGCGCAACTGTCCGGTGGCATGGCCCGGCGGGTGGCGCTGGCCAGAGCGATTGCGCTCGACCCGATGATGATTCTTTATGACGAACCGTTTGCCGGGCAAGACCCGATTTCCATGGGCGTGCTGGTCAAGCTGATTCGCACCCTTAATGACGCACTGGGTCTAACCAGCGTGATCATCTCCCATGACGTCAAGGAAACCGCCGCGATTGCCGACGATCTCTACCTCATTTCCGAAGGCCGGGTCGTGGAACACGGTACGCCCGAGGCATTGCACCACTCGCCTTCCCCCTGGGTTGATCAATTCATGCACGCCCGGCCCGATGGCCCGATGTCGTTTCACTACGCGGCACGCCCTTACGTTGACGATCTATTGTCGAGAGACTCCGGATGATCGCCGCGCTCAGGAGTTTAGGCGGGTTTTTGCTGAATAAGCTGGCTCGATTGGGCCGGGCTAATCTATTCCTGTTCAGTGTGCTGGGTGCGCTGACCTTCCTGTTCAAGCGTCCTGGCCTTCTGAGCAGGCAACTCTACACGGTCGGGGTGCTGTCGCTGCCCATCATCCTGGTGTCCGGCCTGTTCGTCGGCATGGTGCTGGGCCTGCAAGGCTACGCCAACCTGGTGGATTTCGGTGCGACCTCTTCACTGGGGACCGTGGTGGCGTTGTCGCTGATCCGTGAATTGGGGCCGGTGCTGACCGCCTTGCTGTACGCCGGTCGGGCCGGTTCAGCGCTGACCGCCGAGATTGGCTTGATGAAAGCCACCGAGCAATTGGCCAGTATGCAAATGATGGCGGTCGATCCATTTCCTCGCGTCCTGGCCCCACGCTTTCTGGCGGGTTGTCTGGCCGCACCGCTCCTGACCGGTATTTTTACGGCCGTCGGCATTCTGGGTGGCTATTTCGTGGCGGTGGTCCAGTTAGGCGTGGACGGCGGCTCCTTCTGGGCGCAGATGCAGGCAAAAGTGTTATTTTTTGAAGATATTGTTAACGGAGTCATTATCAAAAGCTTCGTGTTCGGCTGGCTGGCCAACTGGATCGCCTTGTTCGAGGGCTATGAAGCGTCGCCAACTTCCGAAGGCGTCAGCCTGGCGACCACTCGAACGGTGGTGGTCACTTCGCTGGCCGTGCTGAGTTGGGATTTTCTGTTGACCGCGCTGATGTTTGGAGCTTGGTGATCATGCGGCAAAATAATCTGGAATTGATGGTGGGCCTGTTCGTGGCGTTGGGACTGGCAGCCTTTCTACTGCTGGCGTTGAAGGTCAGCGATCTGACGCGAATCGGCGACAATGAGGGCTATCGCATTGCGGCCCGTTTTGAAAATATCGGCGGCCTCAAGGTTCGAGCGCCCGTCACGCTGGGCGGAGTGCGCATTGGGCGGGTGGTCAGCGTCGATCTGGATTCCCAGACTTACGAAGCGGTGGTCACGATGTCCATCGATCCCCGCTATGACCGGCTACCCACCGACTCCAGCGCCAGTATCCTGACCTCCGGTTTGCTGGGTGAACAGTATGTCGGGTTGGAACCGGGTGGCATGGACCGTTATCTGAGTGACGGGGGCGTCCTTCAGTTGACCCAGTCCGCGTTGGTGTTGGAAAAATTGATTGGCCGGGTGTTGACTAATGCAGCGTCGGGCGATGCGTCACCCAAAAAAACACCTTTAAATGAATAAATTATTGAGCAATGGTTGGCAACCATTGTGGGAACTGCACATTCAATGAAAAAAATGATCGCTTTGAGTTTATTGCTGCTGATGTTGGGCAGCGTCGGTGCTGCGGTTCGACTTCCCCAAGAGGTCATTCAGGACACCTCCGCGCAAATGATCGATGCCCTGCGTAAAAACAGTGCGGCTCTTCGGCAAGATTCCAGCCGGATTTATGAACTGGTTGAACAGATCGTGCTGCCAAATTTTGATTTCCAACTCATGTCGCGCTGGGTATTGGGCCGCGCCTGGCAACAAGCCACGGCTGAGCAGCGCCGTCTGTTCGCTGATGAATTCCGCACGTTGCTGGTCCGCACCTATGCCAAAGCCTTGCTGGAATACGCCGATCAGGACATTCGCGTACCTCCGCAACCACCGGCCAGCAGCGACCAAACCACGGTCAGAACCGAAGTCCAACCGAAAACGGGCCGCCCCATCCAGATCAACTACAGCATGAATCTGGGTCCTCAAGGCTGGAAAGTCTATGACGTCACCGTGGATAGCGTCAGCTTAGTCACCAACTATCGCAGCACCTTCGCCAGCCAGATTCGCAATAATGGCTTGGATGCGGTGATCGCCGACCTCCGGCAACGTAATGCCCAGAGGGGCCGCTAATGACCGAAGCGACTGCCGAACGCAATGGCGACACCTTACACATCCAGGGTGAACTGGATTTCGATTCCGTTGCCGGCTTGTGGGAAACCACCCGATCACTGTTTCAGGCGGAACCGATCCACCGCATCGATCTCAGCGGCGTCCGGCATTCCAACAGCGCCGGCGTCGCCCTGATGGTGGAATGGCTGCGCCAAACCCGCCGTCGTCAGTGGCCGCTGGCGTTCGTCAATATCCCGCCCCAGATGCGGGCGATCATCGAGGTCGCCGAACTGGAAACTGTATTGCCATTGGCCTGATGTGTGCGCAGCGCTCTATCCGCTCAGTGCAAAACCCCAAACCCCAAGAACCCCAAGAACCCCAAACTCATGAGCAAACTGATTATCACCGGCGGCGTACCCTTATTCGGCGAACTGCGCGCCTCGGGCGCTAAAAATGCGGTGTTACCGATTCTGGCCGCCACCTTGTTGGCCGATGCCCCGGTGACCATTCGCAACGTCCCACACTTGCAGGATGTCACCACGACCATGGAACTGCTGGGCCGGATGGGCGTAGAGTTGGTGGTCGATGAAAAAATGAATATTCAGGTCGATCCCCGCTCTATCCACACCTTCCAGGCCCCGTATGAACTGGTGCGCACCATGCGCGCCTCGATTCTGGTGCTGGGACCGCTGGTCGCCCGTTTTGGCCAGGCGGAAGTCTCGCTGCCAGGCGGTTGCGCCATCGGCTCGCGACCCGTCAATTTGCATATCAAGGGACTGGAAGCGATGGGCGCCGACATCAAGGTCGAAAACGGTTATATCCGCGCCCGCGCCAATCGTTTGAAAGGCGCACACATTGTGCTGGATTTGGTCACGGTCACCGGCACGGAAAATCTGCTGATGGCGGCTACGCTTGCTCAGGGGACGACGATCCTTGAGAACGCCGCCCGCGAACCAGAAGTCGTTGATTTAGCCGACTGTCTAATTGCAATGGGCGCCAAGATCAGTGGTGCGGGCACCGATACGCTGGTCATTGACGGTGTGGAGAGCCTGCACGGCGCGCATTATCAAGTACTGCCGGATCGCATTGAAACCGGCACTTATTTATTAGCCGGCGCGATCACCGGCGGACGTGTCAAGGTGAAGGACACCCGCCCGGATAATTTAGAGGCGGTGCTGCTCAAGCTGGAGGAAGCCGGCGCACAGGTGAATACCGGCCCGGACTGGATCGAAGTCGATATGCAAGGTCGCCGCCCCAAAGCTGTCCGTATCCGCACGGCGCCCTATCCCGCTTTCCCCACCGATATGCAGGCGCAATTTGTTGCCCTCAACTCCGTCGCGGAAGGCACGGGTCTGATCACCGAAACGGTGTTTGAAAACCGTTTCATGCACGTCCTGGAACTGCAACGGATGGGGGCGCAAATTGAGTTGGAAGGTAACACCGCCGTCAGTATCGGAATTCCCCGACTCACCGGCGCGCCGGTGATGGCGACGGATTTACGGGCCTCGGCCAGTCTGATTCTGGCAGCGCTGGTGGCTGAAGGCGATACGGTGGTGGACCGCATCTATCATATCGACCGGGGTTATGACTGCATCGAGGAAAAGCTGTCCCATCTGGGCGCACGCATTCGCCGGACCCCGGGTTAAGCCGCCATGACTGCACTGCTGACGATTGCACTCTCCAAAGGCCGTATCTTCCAGGAAACCCTGCCGTTGCTGGCGGCGGCGGGCATTGCACCCATTGATGATCCAGAAACCAGCCGCAAGCTGATTCTCGATACGAATCAACCGGACGTGAAACTGGTCATCATCCGCGCTACGGACGTGCCGACCTATGTCCAGTACGGTGCAGCGGATTTGGGTGTGGCGGGTAAGGACGTGCTGTTGGAGCATGGCGGCGAGGGTTTGTATGAACCGCTGGATTTGCATATCGCCCGCTGTCGGCTGATGGTAGCCGGGCAACCGGGTCATCAACCCCGGTTCAGCCGGCCACGCATCGCCACAAAGTACATCAACACGACCCGCCGCTGGTTTGCCGATCAAGGCCGGCAAGTGGAAGTGATCAAGCTGTACGGCTCGATGGAACTGGCGCCGCTGGTGGGATTAGCGGATTACATCGTGGATGTTGTGGATACGGGCAACACGCTCAAAGCCAATGGCCTGGCGCCGCTGGAACACATCGCTGATATCAGCTCCCGGCTGGTCATCAACAAAGCCGCGATGAAAATGAAACATGCCCGAATCAAGGTGGTGATGGAACGCATGGCCGCTGCGGTCAGCGCCTGATCCTCATGCCTGCTCTCTCCTTCAAGGGGAGAGAGGCGTTTTGCTTCCAGGATATTGCTCAT
>JBAQIQ010000175.1:0-7778 GCA_049288935.1 Candidatus Competibacteraceae bacterium | reverse complement strand
TGAGCTGCCTATCCGGCAGTGAAGATAAACACAATACGCATGGATAACCATGCAAATTTCTGAGCTGCCTATCCGGCAGTGAAGCGGAAAACGCGGTTTACCTCTGCCCCGCATGTTTTCTGAGCTGCCTATCCGGCAGTGAAGTTGCTCTTCGTCGCAAAAGCCCACAGCGGAAATTTCTGAGCTGCCTATCCGGCAGTGAAGCCCCTCTTATGATCCGCAGTACGATGGGGTTGTTTCTGAGCTGCCTATCCGGCAGTGAAGGGTGTTTTATGAATTTTCGTTATGTCGTCCCATTTCTGAGCTGCCTATCCGGCAGTGAAGTAAATATTAGAAAAACATCGCTTTCAACCAGCTTTCTGAGCTGCCTATCCGGCAGTGAAGAAGGAATCGGAACAACAGGGGACTTCGACCCCTTTCTGAGCTGCCTATCCGGCAGTGAAGGCTGATCAGGTCAAAAAGATGCTGGCTGAGTTTTTCTGAGCTGCCTATCCGGCAGTGAAGCGGGGCCATAACGCCAGCGCCGACGCGGTGATTTTCTGAGCTGCCTATCCGGCAGTGAAGTTTGGGCGTCCCGCTTGTTGTGTTTCCTTGCGTTTCTGAGCTGCCTATCCGGCAGTGAAGAACAGTCCGTCCGGGGTCAGCCAGTCTATCCTTTTCTGAGCTGCCTATCCGGCAGTGAAGATCAGTATGTCATTTATCCGATACTACTATGGTTTCTGAGCTGCCTATCCGGCAGTGAAGCGCTAGATGGTTGTGGGTCTTGATGCTATTATTTTCTGAGCTGCCTATCCGGCAGTGAAGGTGTTAATTGATTTTCAGGCGCAGATTGATTATTTCTGAGCTGCCTATCCGGCAGTGAAGAGCTGCTAGAGATACTATGCCGACTTCAACCTTTTCTGAGCTGCCTATCCGGCAGTGAAGAGGGGATCAGAAGCTGGAGCGTTACTTGAGAGTTTCTGAGCTGCCTATCCGGCAGTGAAGGTCTGTTCGTCGCGGGCTGGAGACCGTTTATTTTTCTGAGCTGCCTATCCGGCAGTGAAGTGCCTCCGCGCTTGCCCCTTGACGCCCCCGATTTTCTGAGCTGCCTATCCGGCAGTGAAGCCGCTGAACGCGACAACGTGCGATAGACTCCGTTTCTGAGCTGCCTATCCGGCAGTGAAGGTTGTACACGCATAGATCGAACGCCTCGTTTCTTTCTGAGCTGCCTATCCGGCAGTGAAGACGCAGTGTCAGCGGCGTCAAGGGGGCCAAGCTTTCTGAGCTGCCTATCCGGCAGTGAAGCCGCGGCCTGCCCGGGCTGCACCGGATGCTGCTTTCTGAGCTGCCTATCCGGCAGTGAAGGGTCACCGTTATGATGTGTAGAGGGTGCTTTTTTTCTGAGCTGCCTATCCGGCAGTGAAGACGCAGTCCCTGGCGGAACCCGGATTGCGATATTTCTGAGCTGCCTATCCGGCAGTGAAGAAGGACAGCATCGCCGCTGATCTGGATCGCAATTTCTGAGCTGCCTATCCGGCAGTGAAGGGTTCGCCGTCGCCGAGCAGGGCAATCCCCACTTTCTGAGCTGCCTATCCGGCAGTGAAGTTCGATAGCCGCCATCATGTCGGGCAGAGCTTTTTCTGAGCTGCCTATCCGGCAGTGAAGCCTGGACCTGATTGCCAAATCCCCGGCCCACTTTTCTGAGCTGCCTATCCGGCAGTGAAGATTTCAAAGGCGCGGGAGCCGCTGCTATCCGTTTTCTGAGCTGCCTATCCGGCAGTGAAGGCAGCCGAATTCGTTTATTAACCGCCCTACCGTTTCTGAGCTGCCTATCCGGCAGTGAAGCTCACGCTTCGGCGCTCCCGTCATCGTCCGGTTTTCTGAGCTGCCTATCCGGCAGTGAAGTCGATATCGTAGCCCGCTGCTTTGAAGTCAGCTTTCTGAGCTGCCTATCCGGCAGTGAAGGACATGAGCGACGACAAATTGATTGCCGAAGTTTTCTGAGCTGCCTATCCGGCAGTGAAGCATCCAGTCCGCCGCCGTATCGATGTCAAGGCTTTCTGAGCTGCCTATCCGGCAGTGAAGTCAGCATCTCAAACTGTGCGAAACGACGGATATTTCTGAGCTGCCTATCCGGCAGTGAAGCATGTGAGCTATCCATGACCGCTATTATTCACTTTCTGAGCTGCCTATCCGGCAGTGAAGGCAAAGGATATGCTGGCCTGGCTGGCTGGCTATTTCTGAGCTGCCTATCCGGCAGTGAAGCGCCGCGCTGGTCGCGGTTAAGCATTTTGTACTTTCTGAGCTGCCTATCCGGCAGTGAAGTTTATTTTACGACTGTGAATAATAGTCGCCATTTTCTGAGCTGCCTATCCGGCAGTGAAGGGCCTAGCCAGTCCAGAGCCAGGTCGGGATCATTTCTGAGCTGCCTATCCGGCAGTGAAGATTTAATAGGCTTTCCCAAAGGTCTATTAAATTTTCTGAGCTGCCTATCCGGCAGTGAAGAGGCCAGTCCAGAGCCAGGTCGGGTCGGGCCATTTCTGAGCTGCCTATCCGGCAGTGAAGGTGGCCGTTCAGTTTTACGCTGGAAACATCGGTTTCTGAGCTGCCTATCCGGCAGTGAAGTCGGCGCAGGCTACAATGCGCTAGTCGCCCGTTTTCTGAGCTGCCTATCCGGCAGTGAAGTAGAATTTAATCTTTTAACATTCTAGTTGTTAAAGAAATTTTTCGCAATTGCACCAAAAAACCTAAATTACGACGACCTGCCCAAGTTATTGATTTATATAACCTGGTTTGGTCGTCGAAAAATTAGGGTTCAGAACCACGGAATCGTTGCCACAACACTCAAACCATAGGCGCTGAACTTGCCACTCACCACTTGTTCCTGAACAGCCAAATGTTCTACGAACAGGCAAAACCGCTGGCCGGTACTCTGACTGGTCAACACCAGGTAGGGCAGATTCAGCTTTTCCACTGTGCTGTCCGGGATAGCCTGCACAGCCTGCTCCGTCGTCATGCCCTTCCGGATCATCAACCGACGCCGTTGCCGCTCCGGGCTACTCTTGGCTTGGACTCGACGCACAACGCGATGATGTGCGTTTGCCGGCGCTGTAGCAGGCGCACTCACAGACACATGATCACGCATCCCCGCCAACCAGTCGATCTGCTGGAAACCTTGCAGCGTTTCTGCTACTCCATGCAGGCGAAGGCGGTTACCCAGCGATCGGCTCCCCTCTTTGAACTCAGGGAAACTCACGCCAATCGCGCCTTCTCCATAGTTGACCAAGCCCCGGTGCAACTTGCTGAACAAAGCGCTCATCAGCGTGGTGGCCGGAAATTCCGGATCAGGCAGGACGCAGATATCGATATAGGCATCCATAATCGCCTCATCAGTCCTTATCGCTGTCGCCAAAGACCCCGCCGCGAATCAGGGTGGCCATCACAAAATGCTGACCCCCTTCATCGGGCGTTTTGTCCTTCAAAACCCAGTGATCCAGCAGCGAATAAAAGTCCGCCTTGGCCTTGGGCTGGCGGTAGGCTTTGCCCTGGTTGGTGACCGACCCATAGGGTTCCACCGCGATGGGGCCAAGGTCTTCACCGGCCTCGTTGGGATACCAGGTATCAATCGTGCGCAGGGCGTTGCCAATCTTCTGGCTGTGCATGGCGGCTACGTCCCCCACCCGGTAAAGGGTCTTACTCTTCTGGCCCTTCTTATCGCCCTTGTCGAGGATCAGTTCCTGGGACGGGTAAACCTCCTGGCCATCACCCGTGCGGGCAAAGGCCACAATCTCCAGCAAGGTATAAGTCTTACCCGCCAGGCCCGCCTCAATGACAGCGGCCAGTTGGGCAAGGTCCGCTTCCGCGCGGTCGGGCATGGCGAAGCCACGCAGGCTGAAATCCAGGGCATTGAAACGCCAAGTCTGCTCAGGTTTGCCGTTCATCCAATGGCGGACTTCGACAATAACCTGTTCCGCGCCCATCCGGTTACGCCACAGGAAACGCCCGTTAGCCAGATTGATGGCATAACGCCGGGCCAGTTCACTGAAGCCAATCCCTCGCACATAGCCCTGCACGGTAGCCTGCAACTTGGCCGAGTAATCGGCGTTATTACAGGCGCAAGGAATGCCCGCACCGCCCAGGACCCGCAGGGTGAACCGAACCCGCAGGGTGTCGGCGTTGTTGGGCAAAGTCGCCACGTCCACGGTCTGGAGGTTGGGATTCTCGATGGCCGCGTCGAGCTTGGCCGGGTCCTGGTCCTTAGTCTTGAGGCGGTTGGAGATAGTGCCACGCACCGATTTTTCGTGAACACCGATGGCCGGCCATTGCTCGCCGTTGACCATGTCATCCCAGCGCCCAGCGCTGAACAGGGCATCGGAGGGGTCCAGCTTGCGCTCGAAGGCGAGAACGGAAGCAGTGGTTAATTCGGTCTTGGCCATGATCAAGCTCCTTGAAGCAAATCGGATTCGGTATTGGAAAGGGTGTCGGAATAGCGGTTGATGCAACGGTAAAGGCCGGCGTCCAGCTCCACCGTGCTGTGCCAGAGCAGTTGCTTTAGGCAAGACAGGCGATGGGGCGCGATCCACTGCCCCAAGGAATAAAGGCTCTCCACGAAACGAAACGGGGTCGTGGCATCGCGGGCGTTGGCTACCTCGCCGGGGGCGTAGAGTTCGGAAATCCCGGCGTAACCGATAGGCAGGGGAACCCGCCAGCCGGAGTGCGCCCGTATCTGCCACGCTACCCGCGAACCGCTATCGTCGTTCGGCGCATCCGGGCCAGCGGATGGATTAGGCATACCACTTTCCACCCCGTCCAAAATCTTTTCCTCACCCGACGCAACCGTAACGGGAAAATGATTGAGGCGCGTCAGGTCCAACAGGGCGTCCAGCACACCGGCGGAGTGGTCGCCTTCGGCTTGGAGTTCAGTGAGCCGTTTGCCCAGCAAGTCCGGTCGATGCACCAAGGCAAAGCCCGGTAACAACTTGCGACGCAGGCGCTTAAAGGTCGCCCGCTGATCCACCTCCACTTCGGGCCAGGGAACCCATTCGGGCTTGGGTGTCCTTGGGTCCAAGGTTGGCAGCACACTGCCGCCCGCCAGCCGCATCCCCAGCGCTGTCTGGTAGGCCGCTTCAGCGAAGTCCTGTTCTTCTTGCGGTTCGTCGAAGCCCCCATGTACTGCCATGAGGAGGCTGACTACCAGATGGACGTGACCTTCCTCGACGATGGCGGCCGGCGTGCCTTCAGCAATGAACTTGGCCGCATCCTTTTTGAGATAGACCGGGTTGCGGGTTTGGGTGAAGATTAAGTGATGGCGTCGGTTGGGCCGGAAGGTCTGGGCCTCAAAGTCGTGGCAAACGATGCCCACGCCGTCGAAAACCTGCCCGAAGCGCGCCAAGCTCCGTTCCAGCGCATGAACGAAGCCCAAAAAAGCGGTGGGCGATGGAAACCCCCAAGTCAGCGGGCTGGAAATGGCGTTGGCATTCTGCACCCGCAGCCGGGGCAGGATGAGCAGGCCGGATGGTTGACGGATCGGCTCATTCATCGCCCAGCTCCTCCCGCAGCATCTTGAGTTCCTGTTCCAGCATCCCTTTCCACTCCAAGGCTTCCGCGCCACCGAACAAGGTTTTGTCGGTCTTCAGGCGACCATTTAGCCAGTTGGCGAAGTTCAAGCACACGTCGTCCTTCCAGTCGCCGCGCCGATAGTCGGTGGCAAACTCCTCGTTAGTCAGGCGACGTTCCGGGTCGAGCCAGCACTGTTCCGCCCGGTTCAGCCTGCATTCAACGCCGGCGCTCCAACCGGGTTCCAGTTCCCGCAACTCGGCCGTCATCAGGAGGGCTTGATCGCACAGGTCCGCAACCATCTGGTGGCGCGTGGCGCGGATGCGCTCGTTATTTTTCACGTCAGCCACGCGGCGAAGGAAATTTTTCAGTGCCTCCACCAGTCGCCGAACTTCGCGCCGCCGCTCGAAATAGCGGGCAAACACCGTTTCGGCCTTCAAAGGCGGATGGATCGCGGCGGATCGCCAGACGGGCGGCAGTGAAGCCAGCAGATAATTCTGGCCCCGCCGCTCGCTGTTGAGCTGGCTGACGTTCTGGGGCTTGGAGCCACCGAAGCTTTGGATGGCAAAATTGGGGTAATCCCGGTAGCCCTGTGGATGGTTTTCGCCCTTACGCTTGGCCTCCCGCGCCGCTTTGGCGGCTTCCGAAAAACGATCTTCGGAGATCCGTCGATGGACGGCATGAGCCAAGGGGGAGGACAACAGCGGAGCCAGCAGATGGTAGGTTCCGTTGCCCACCGGCCAGTAAAGCTGTTTGGCCAATTTATGCGAGGCCGGCTTGCCCTTGGGATCGGGCAGCGTGGCGAAAGCCGCCAGCCACTCAGCGGCCTGAGTGGAGTATTCGCTCAGGGCGTCAGCGAAAGCGGGATCGCGGACTATGGCCCGCTCCAGCAGGCTGCGGTCATCAACGGTGAGGCGCAGAAACTTGTAAACATCCAGCGCCGCCGCATTCCCCACCACATCCGGCGACCATTCCCTCGCCAGACTGTGAGTACCCAGATCCAGCGCTCCGGCCAACGAATTGCCGGCGCTGGATAAACTGGAGCCGTCTGCGGAGGGATGAGTAAACTTGATGGCGTGGGAAACTTGCTGGATTTGCCCGACCCGCCGGGCTGCATCGGTGATCCAGACAGCGGGTTGATGCTCATCGAGCAGCTTTTGCCGGGCTTCGGCATCGCCTTCTTTTAGCTTGTCCAACTTGGGCTGGAGACGTTCCTGAAGAAATGCGGTGATGGTACTTCGGATGCGAGCAACATCCTGTGTTTTCTGAGCTGCCTGTCCGGCAGTGAATTCCATCGCCACACTAGATTTCATTTCTTTTTCCTTTCCTGAGCGTGCCTATCGGGCAGTGAACGGACTGATTGATCAGAATCGTAATCTATGCTTGAGAAATTTTCAACCATAGCAAGTTTAATTTGTGTTAGAAATTCAAATTTGTTCGGCGACTACAGGCAGTGCGATACTTTAGCCACTGCAGGAATGCAGCTCAGAAAATAGCTAGATTCACTTGTGTTTAATGGTGAAATTTCACTGCCGGGCAGGTAGCAAAACGCCGAGGTCATCGTGACATCGGCGTTTTTTCTATGCTCGACTAAACCCAAGCGCCGGGTGATAGCGCCAACGCTGGTTGGCTTCGCGACCGGGCAGATCGACCGCGCCGAACCGGCGAGCGCAGTCGATAAGGTCATCCATGTCCAGCGCCTCGGCCAGCGTTTGCAGGGCTTCGAGATAATCGGGAGCACCCCAAAAGGCGATACGGGGACCGGCGAGCAGCTCAAGGCGTTGCAGCAGATTGGCTTCGACCGAAACTTCCAGACCGGATTTGTCCAGCAGGAAAAATTCGGTCTTCGCGCAATCTTCGTCCGGTTGGAAGCAATAGGTCTGATGGCCTTGCGGGTCGGCCCGGAACGGCGTCTTGGCCTGTAACACGCCGCTGAGGTGAGCCTGGGTCCGCCACCACCAGTTCACCGGAATTTGCTGTTGCTGCTGACCCGCTTGCGCCCCCAGCATGAGATCGGCCAACCGGGCATGTTCCAGGTCCGCCAGATTTCTTCCAGCATCCAGCTTCTCGCGGGGACGGATTCGAGCGCGGGCATCAATGACTTGCCATTGCTCCGGTGTGAGTAGTTCGCTGAGGCAATGCGTTTTCAAGGAAAATTCCGCGCTCTCGAAACCCGGCCAGTAGAAAGCCCGTGCGCCATCCCCGTTCTTCAGACTTTTCACGTTGACATCGAGCAGCAGGAT
>JBAQIQ010000174.1:0-5470 GCA_049288935.1 Candidatus Competibacteraceae bacterium | reverse complement strand
CGATGGGGCCTGCGCCTGCTCAGCGGGGTGGCGGTTGGGTTGTTGTTCGCGCAGGTGGTGTGGGGCGATGAGAACGGCTGGTGCGGGTTTCAGCCTTTTGAGTTGACTAAGCTGGCGCTGGTCATCGCCGCTGCTGACGGGTTAGCAGCCGGCGGACTTTGGTGGAGATCATCTTCATCTAAAGGCATTGTTACGTTCTTGCGGGGGCTGCATTATCTGAGTCCTGTTGTGCTATTAGCGATGGTCAGCAGTTTTGCGCTGACCTTCTTGCGCGATTTTTCGCCCTTGGTGTTGCTGGCGTTCTGGATGATAGCGTTGGGCTGGGCCATGGCGCGTGTTCATTCCCACCCGATCTGGCGCAGGCTGGGTCAGCTAACCGTATTGGCTCTGGTCTTGTCCGCTGTGGTGGGGCTAGCGTGGCTGCGCGAACGGCCTGAAAAGTTTCCATTGGATTTTCAGGCAGACCGCATTCGGGTGTGGGCGGCGCCGGCGCAATATCCGCAGGTTGGCTATCAGTTGCGGCGAGCGCTGGAGGCGATCCACGCCGGTGGTTGGCCGGGGACGATCTGGAAAGAATCAGTGAATGGCCAAATTATGACGGTTCCAGCGGTGGAGGACGATTTCATGCCGGCCTTTTTTATGAGCCGCTATGGTGGGTGGGCGGCGTTGGCGCTAGCCGGGATTCAGGCGATGTTTATCGGGATTCTGCTCATTATTGCCGATCGGGCCGCTCGCCAGGGCAGACTGGACGGTGACCGCTGGGTGGCGCCGAAGCCATTGTTCATTTATTTCGCCCTGTGCGGCGGTACGGGGCTGCTGATGGCGCATTTTGTAGTTTCATGGGGCACTAATCTGGGGTTTCTGCCGGTGATGGGTCAGCCGATGTCGCTGCTGTCGGCGGCTGGCAGCCATCTAATATTGTTGGTACTGCCGATTGTGGCGTTGGCTGTTGCGGTTGAGGAAAAAAACGATGACAACCCACCCTGATGCGCTGATCGCATCTGATTATGTGGTGTGCGCGACCTTGCGCAAAGTCCCGGACCTTTTTAACGTCGAACTGCTTTGGGAACGGGTCCGGGGTGGTCAGGAAGGCGTGTTTTTGCTGGAGGCGCTCAAACGGCATCCCCGTGAGTCCCACGCCCGTCAACATCGGGAGACGTATTACAGCCAAGTCATTGTGCGCATTCCGGAGCGGGATTACGTCCGCGATGATCGGTTGGAAGATGGTCTGGGACGACGCACCCTGATCCGGGAATTACAACGCCTGCATGAGCAGGAACTGGGCCGCTTTATCGTCGACAATACCGGGATTCGCTACCGGGTGGAGCCGGATTCGACCCTGCGGCCGGGCGAGGCGCAGTTTCTTTTTGGCCGGGCGATTTATGTTCCGGCTGAGCACGAAACCTCGATGTTTCGGATCGAAGCAGCGGCGGATGGACGCGATGAATGGCGGGATTTGGGGCCGATCTATTCTGGCCAGCGGCTGACGCTGTTGAACAGCGACCGGCGAGCCAGCAGTTTTGCAGTGATGGCCTGGCCCTTTCTCAGCGGTGAATCGGTGTTGCTGGTGCTGCGCTCTGGCCCGTCGGTGGATGTGGTCGCCGAGCCGCCGGGTTGCTTGACTTTGATCAGTGATGGGGCCGGCGGGTTTCTGGCGCGTGATCGCCGGAGTCGGGGGTTGCGGCTGCGCATAATGGCGCCGGCGGTCATTGAGGAACGGTCATCAGCGCAGGAACCGTCGGTAGAGATTGCCGCCCCGGTTGACTTGCCGCCCGTCAGGGAATTTGTGGCTGTCAGCGCCGGGGCGCCGGGGTCAGCGCGGGAGTCGGCGCCGCCGCTGACGGTCGATGAGGATTGCCCACTGGTTGATCCTTGGGGCCGACGCGAGCCGGTGCTGGGTATTTCTGTTGATTTTGATTTTAATGATCCGCTGCTGCCGCTCCCCGAATTCGCTTCACTGGCCTCCAGGCCAGCGCCTGAAAGACCGGTCTCTCTGTCTCCCCTGCCACTGGCAGAGGAGAGTATGGGACTGGAATCACCCACGCCGGCGCCGTCGGCAATGGAAATGGATCAGCAAACCTGGATTCCCCGGCGATCGGTGGCGGGCTTGCAGGTCATCGGAGTGGCCCTGCAACGATTGTCAACTTATGCAGCGGCGGGCATCAGTGACTGGCGGCTGAGTTTCAATCGCGCCGGAGGATTGGTGCTGGACGCGCATCCTGATGCGGTCGCCTGGTTGCGCATCGATAGCGCGGACCAAATCTTTGGTGAAGTGGCTGGGTTATCCGCGCCTTTGGAATTGCCGGGTGTGTGGCGACCGTTTCCGGAACTGGAACTGGAACTTTATTCAGTCCCCCGGCCTATGGCGGGGCATTATCTAGGCTGGATGCGCTTGCCGACGCCGCTGGAATTGCCCGTGCCGCGTGGGCGGACGGTGAGTTTTGGGCGCGGCGCAGAGGCAGATATTGCGCCGCGATTGCTGGCGGATCCCCGTTCGCTGCGCTGGGAAGGCAACCTGAGCAAAACGGTGGGCATCAGTGCGGAGTACCTGGGTCTATCACGCCGCCATCTCTGCTTGCAGGTGCGCCGTGATGACTGGTGGGTGCAGTTGGAGAGTCAGAGTATGCCCGTCTATCGGTTGACGCCGTCCGGCGATCTACAGGATGTGCTGACGCCGGGAGTAAATACTGCGACCGAGGCTAAACCGGGAGAATTGCTGGTGGTGGGCGGTTACGTGCTGGCGCTTGGCGTGGTGGGTTAAAGTCTTTTTCTAAAAAATCAATCTGCTAGTGGCGCCAGCAGTGTTAGTTGAGCGTTCCGGTTGGGGAATGCGAGAGAATCTATCAGGCTCATTCCGGTTGTACTGTGACCAGTCCACTGGGCTGGCTGGCGAACCAGGCCGACAGGTCGGCGATATCCTGGGCAGACAACGGGGCAACCATGCCCTTCATGATGAGATTCTGGCGTGCGCCAGTTTGATAATCCGTCAATGCCTTGCGCAAATAGTCTTCGTACTGGCCAGCCAGACGCGGGTAGAGCGGAAGGGGACTGTTCCCGTCGGGGCCATGGCACGCGATGCAGGTCGTGCTTTTGGCTTTACCGGCGGCAGCGTCGCCGCGAATGGGCTGGGGTTGAGCGGCGGACTTGAAACTGGCGACGTAAGCCGCGATGTCGTGGCGGTCCTGTTCACCGAGCGGAAAGGCGTTGGCGTGCATGGTCGGATGCTGGCGCCTGCCGGCCTGATAGTCTTGCAACGCTGCGGCCACATACTCGGGATGTTGGCCACCCAGCCGGGGGACAGGGTAGGTCGGATAGGCGTTGGTGTAGCCGGGGATAGCATGGCAACCGGTGCAGGTAGCGAATTTAATCTTGCCAGCGACGGGGTCGCCAGCCGCCAGGGCGGTTTGGGTCAGAATGGCGCCTATGATCAGGGCCACGCATGACCACGGTAAGGATCGGCTCATGTCAGGTTCTCGCGCAACGTCTCAGGTTCAAGGATTTTCTAAAACTAGCCGACGGACTGGCGAGTATCAATCATCAATGCAGGAATCTCCGCTAGATTGATTCCACGAGCGCTGGAAATTGCCGTAGAATTTCCCACAAGCCGGATTTTCTTTCCCAGTACGCCGACCCTGTTTTCAGCCCTTCGTGGAGTTTTTCTTATGCCCGATTATCGTTCCCGCACCACTACCCACGGCCGCAACATGGCGGGTGCTCGCGCTCTGTGGCGGGCTACCGGTGTCAAGGAGGGCGATTTCGGCAAGCCGATCATCGCGATCGCTAATTCCTTCACCCAGTTTGTTCCCGGCCATGTCCATCTCAAGGATTTGGGGCAACTGGTCGCACGCGAGGTTGAGCAATCGGGCGGTATCGCCAAGGAATTTAATACCATTGCGGTCGATGATGGCATCGCTATGGGCCACGGCGGGATGCTGTACTCGCTGCCCTCGCGCGAATTGATCGCCGACGCGGTGGAGTACATGGTCAACGCCCATTGCGCCGACGCGCTGGTGTGCATTTCCAACTGCGACAAAATCACCCCCGGCATGTTGATGGCCGCTATGCGCCTCAATCTTCCGGCGATCTTCGTTTCAGGCGGGCCGATGGAGGCGGGTAAAACTCGGTTGGCCGGGCAAGAGGTGAAACTGGACCTGGTGGACGCCATGGTGACCGCCGCTGATGATCGGGTGAGCGATGAGGATGTAGCTCTGGTCGAGCGCTCGGCCTGTCCGACCTGCGGTTCCTGCTCAGGCATGTTCACCGCTAATTCCATGAACTGCCTGACCGAAGCGCTGGGGCTGAGCCTGCCCGGCAATGGTTCGCTGCTGGCGACGCACGCCGACCGCCGGGAATTGTTCCTGGAAGCGGGGCGGCGGATCGTGGCATTGACCCGGCGTTACTATGAGCAGGGCGATGAGTCAGCGACGCCACGCGGTGTCGCCACTTTTGAGGCGTTCGAGAATGCGATGCGCCTCGACATCGCCATGGGCGGCTCCACTAATACCGTGCTGCACCTGCTGGCGGCAGCGCAGGAAGGGGGAGTGAACTTCACGATGCGCGACATCGACCGACTGTCGCGGCAGACGCCCAATCTGTGCAAGGTCGCCCCCGCGACGCAGAAATACCATATGGAAGACGTGCATCGGGCCGGTGGTGTAATCGCCATTCTCGGCGAACTGGATCGAGCGGGATTGCTGCACCGCCAGGCGCGCACCGTCCACAGCGAGACGCTGGGCGCGGCGCTGGAGTGTTGGGACATCGCCCGGTCTACCTCGTGGGACGAGGCGCGATTGCGCTATTCGGCGGGTCCGGCGGGCATTCCTACTCAGGAAGCGTTCAGCCAGAACACACGCTGGCCCAGCCTGGATCTGGATCGGGAAACGGGCTGTATCCGCGCCCAGCGCCACGCCTACTCCCAGGATGGCGGCCTGGCGGTGCTCTACGGCAATCTGGCCGAAGAGGGTTGTATCGTCAAGACGGCGGGCGTCGATGAAGCCCATCTGGTGTTTCAGGGTCCAGCGCGGATCATGGAAAGTCAGGAAGAAGCCGTGAGTGCGATTCTTACCGGACGCATTCAGGCCGGCGATGTGGTGCTCATTCGCTATGAGGGACCGCGTGGCGGACCGGGGATGCAGGAAATGCTCTATCCGACCAGCTATCTTAAATCCAAAGGTTTGGGCAAAGCCTGCGCCCTGGTCACGGATGGACGCTTCTCTGGCGGTACTTCCGGATTGTCGATTGGCCATGTTTCACCGGAAGCGGCGGAGGGCGGCGTGATTGCTCTGGTGGAGGAGGGGGACCTCATCGAAATTGATATTCCCCAGCGCCGCATCCATCTGGCCGTGAGCAACGATGCGTTGCAACAGCGACGGGCAGCCATGGCGGCGCGGGGAGCCGCCTGGAAGCCGGTCGGCCGGCAACGCCCCGTTTCCGCCGCACTGCGGGCTTACGCCGCGATGACGACCAGCGC
>JBAQIQ010000173.1:0-2034 GCA_049288935.1 Candidatus Competibacteraceae bacterium | reverse complement strand
TCTTGTTTCTCCGTCTCCTCCCAAAAACCTTCTCAACTGCTCCGGTATCCGCTCCTCCCGCCGCTCCTCTCCCACCCCCAGCGCTGCCGCCGCCTTACCTCGAACGGCGGGGTCGTATCCGGGAGTTCAAGGCTGCCGATAGGTAATGGCGCACAGCGTGGCCCCCTGCGGGTCTTGCAACACGCAGAACCGGCCAATGTCGGGAATATCCTCCGGCGGGCGCAAGAGTTTCCCGCCGAGGGTTTCCACCTGGCGGGCGGTCGCGTCCACGTCATCCACGGTCACATAAACGCCCCAGGCGGGCGGCATTCCCGCGCATTCAGGAGGGGCGGCCATCATCCCGCCGACCATTTCGCCGCCGACCTTGACCATCACGTAGCCCTCTCCACCCGGATAGTCTTCGGTCTCCCAGCCGAAGAGCGCGCCATAAAACGACCGGGCGGCTTCCACGTCGGTCGTCATCAGTTCATTCCAGCTCAAAGCACCGTGTTTCATGAAGTTTTCGTTCATCGTCGTTACCTCGTCGGTTTGAAAGGAAAGCCTCTGTGAAGGGTCAGGAAGACCGCCGTCCGGGCCAAAGCCGGTGAATCACCCAGCGCGCGACGCCCACCATCGTTGCTTCATCCAGCGGTTGGCTGAGGTCGGTTCCTACCGCTTGCACCCTTAACCGACCTTGGGCATCACGGCCCAAGTGAGCGAGGACAGCGACCCCCTCCACGATCACCAGGGCCACACTGCCGGCCAGCGGCGGCGTGGCTCGATCCATGACCAGTAAATCCCCGTCGTGAAGGCCGGCGTCGGCCAGGGCCTCTCCGGTCACGCGCATTAAAAAAGTGGCTTCCGGGTTGCGGATCAGGTATTCATCGAGACTGAGAAACTGTTCAACGTCGTCATTCGCTGGAGAGGGGAAGTCAGCCCGCCAGGACCCGCCGGGCCTCGATTTGGCCTCCCGATTCAAGTCCGGGTCCAGCCAGAGGGGAACAGCGCGCGCGGTCGCGGGTTCGGGGAGTACGGCGAGCATGAGCATTACCTCCGATAGTTGCGAATTAAGCCCACCACGACCCCGAAGACCTGCAAGCGGTCGCCGGGACGTAAAACCGGATAGGCGGAATTGGCGGGTTGCAATACGGCCTGGTCGTTTTCGACGGCCAAGGTTTTCAGGGTGAACTCGCCATCAATCACGGCGACCACTACATCGCCGGGTCGGGCCGGAGTATCCCGCTCCACCACCACCCGGTCGCCGGGATGAATACCTGCTTCCATCATCGAGTCGCCCGTCACTGGAATAATCACGGTGCGCGAGGGCTGGCGCACCAGCCAAGCGTCAATGGCGTATTCACTGCCGCTGTCCACCGCCACCGCTGGGTGGCCGGCGGGTACTGGCGCATCGGCTAAAGGACGGGCAAAGAACCGTGCGGTCGGCGTCCAGCGTCCATCCGGGGTGCGCTCCAAAAAGCCCGCGTCCCGCAACCGCTTCAGCACTTTGCCAATACCCGCCCGCGACGCTAGCCCCAGCACCGCTTGCAACGGCTCATAGGCCGGCAGGCTGCGCCATTGCGCGTAGTAATCCTGCAAGCGGGCCAGATAGGCGGCATCGTCAGACGTTCGAGGCATGGTGGATCGTTATTAGTAAACAAATGTTAACTAATACTAGAAAACCGGAAGACTGCTGTCAAGCAGGAATCAGGAGGGGGATTCAGTGGAGGTGCTGGTGGGGTGGGGCCGGGGCCTGGCAGCCCTCAATGGCATCGATGAGCGACGCCAGCCGGTAGGCCACATCCATAGCCGTCGCTGGGCCGGTCAGGACGTGATCGCACAGGGCGCGCAGCACGATAGGCAGGTTGTCGAGCAGAGTTTCAGGGGTCGGGTACTCCTCACCCTGGCGGTGGCTGCGAACCAGCGCAATGAGCCGGTCAGTGGTGGCGCTCTCGGGGTCGAGATCATCAAGGGTCGGGCGGTGCGGAGCGGAATAGGTCGTCATGGGTCGTTATCGAATAGAGACGAAAGGAAATCGCGCCTGCGCCAGCGCTTCGA
>JBAQIQ010000172.1:0-39381 GCA_049288935.1 Candidatus Competibacteraceae bacterium | reverse complement strand
CAGCCGTTGCCCCGGTAGTTCTTCAAAGGTTTGGCTCAGTGTTTCCAGTTGGCGGATGCGGTCAAGGCGAAAGGTGCGGAAACTGTTGCGCAGTCCGCACCAGGCGGTCAACGTCCACACATGACCCCAGAAAAACAGCCCCAGCGGTTTGACATCGCGCTGGCTGTATTCTTGGTCGGCACGCTGGTATTCCATGCGCAGCAAGCGACGTTCGGCAATGGCGTGTCGGCAAAGATCCAGCGTCGTTTCAATGTCTTCACGCACGCCAAAGCGCATGGCAAACAGGCGGCTTTCCTGCAAATGGCAGTGCAGTTCGGTCGGGATGACGGCGTGTATCTTGTCGAGTACGGATTGCGCACTGCTGCCCAGTTCAGATCCACCCCATGCCTTGAGCATCCGTGCCCCGACCACCAGGGCTTCGATTTCGGCAGCGGTGAACATCAGCGGCGGGATGTCGAGCGAATAGCGCAGGTGGTAACCGACTCCAGCCTCGCCTTCCACCGGTACGCCAGAAAGGCTCAAGTCCTGGATATCGCGGTAAATGGTGCGTTCAGACACTTCCAGTCGTTCCGCGAGTACGCGCGCCGTGACCAAACGCTTGTTCCGCAGGATCTGCACGAGCTGGAACAAACGGTCGGCACGGCGCATGGGATTCTTCTTTAGACCATGGAATGCAGGCCGATCATGTTGCCTTCGGTATCGTAAACGAGGGCAATGAAGCCGTGTTCGCCGATAGACATTTTCTCCTTGAATATGCGACCCCCGTTTTCAGCCGCGCGAGCAGCTTCTACGGCGCAGTCTTCGCAACTGAAATAAACCAGTGTGCTGTTGCCGCCGGAAGGCATATCCGCCATTTTCACCAATGCGCCGGTGGCGCCATACTCTTCATTCGACATGGGAAAGACTTGCATTTCCAGATCAGGGAATTCCTCGGTGTCAGGACTGGGTAGATTATCCAGCCTTTGTTGAAGCATGGCCTCATAAAAAGCGGTAGCGCGCGCCATGTCCTGTACATAAATTTCAAACCAGCCGACAGGGTTGCTCATGATACTTCTCCTTGGATCTTCGATTGTGAGTGGAGTCGCCACTATCAACCAGTACTCCTGACAGCATTGTGTCAGGAACTTGATCGTTATGATTTTGGGTCGTGACCTTGCGCAAAACGGTTACGGGATGTTCTCAGTATGGATTTTAGGTGCGCACGACTTTAAGCTACGGCCCTCGCGACCTGAAGACCGTTCCCACAATGGTTTTTCCCGCTTTGGAAACAGGCCCGTCATCCAGCTTTCGCCCGCTTCTTTCGTGTTGCCTTCTTGGATTCAAGCGGGCTGGTGATGTGCTGGTAAAGCTCAAACAGGAACGCGACCCGGTCGCTGTCTCCCGTAAATCTCCGCTTGGCGTAAGTCATATCGACTGCTGCATCCAGCTTGTGGTGAGCCTTCGTCAAGGCTGGCGGCGTGGTCAAGGGGTCGTAAAGGTCGGCAAGGGAAGCGTTGGGAAATTGCGCCCGTGCATCCAGAACCGCTTGTGCGGCGTTCTCAATCGCCTGTTTCTGCTTGTCGGTCTGGGTTTGCGGCCACGGGAAATTGTTGTAAACAATTCCGGCTGAATAGCGGTAATCGCTTTTCAGCCGCCCGCAAACGCTGCGCACCCAAGCCATGTGCATGGCTGATGACAAAACGCCAAAGTGATATAGCGTGGCGTCGGGTATCATCAGACAAAGATTGCTGGCAATAACGGTCGGCGGCATAAAACTTAGCGGGATATAGGTTCGCCGCTCCGAAGAAACGCTGGGTATTAGCAGATAATCAGAATCCGGCATATTCTCAACATGAAAGCGGGTCGGAGTCGCTGCAAGTTTGCGGGTGGGCGCGCTTTTGCTATTCAGCCGATACCGTCGCACGGCTTCAACGCGCTTCATGGCCTCCGGCATTTGCTTCAACACATCAGACGGGCAATCGCCAAGCCAAAGACACCATCGGTCATACCCGTTCAAAAACTCGTCCGCGCCAAGCCAGCGGCGGAAATACGGGGCGGCGGCCGGCTCCCGCTTTAGGAACTCATCCCGCTCCTCCGGCTTGAAAAGATAATGGCCGCCGTCAATGGGTTTGTTACCAATCCCGATTTCAGGAACAGGACTAATCGGGTGCCCCCGACGGGCAATAACCAAATCCGCCACATCCACCAGATAGGGATTAATATTTTTCGCCTTAATCTCGTGCGGCTCGCCCTGTGGGGTCTCGTAGTCGAAGATCTGCTTTTCTTCAGTGCCATGTAAGGCAAAACCGATAATGACACAATGCACGGCGGCTTTGCCTCGCGCCTCGCTGGACCATTGAAAAGTCTGATGGGCAAAATGGACTTGAACCCCGCGCTTGAGTAGGTCTGGCCATAAAACTCCGACTTGCTCGCCTTGAGTAATCGAGTTGGTTGAGACAAAAGCGGCTTTAATTTTTGGATTGTCCGCCATATAGTCGGCGGCTTTTCGATACCATGCTGCGACAAAATCCAGCAGTCCGGCGCTGGGCACGTCTGCAAAGACCGCCGCCATGTCGGCGCGTTGGTTTTCGTTGATGTATTTGGCTCCGCCAAAAGGCGGATTGCCAAGGATGTAACTGAGCGCCTCCGGCTTCACGATTTCCCGCCAGTCCATGCGTAGCGCGTTGCCGTGAACGATGGTCGGGGATTTGCGCAAGGGCAAGCGGACAAAGTATTTTCCGAACTCCTCGGAGACCCGCAGATTCATCTGGTGATCCATCAGCCATAGGGCGGTCTGGGCGATTTGGGCGGGGAACTCTTCGATCTCGATGCCGAAAAACTGGTCCACATCGCACAGGATGTTGAACTGCGCCACGTCAAGGGAGGCATCTCCCTTGTCCAGTGCGCGCAATACGTCCAATTCCAGCAAGCGCAATTCCCGGTAGGCAATCACTAGGAAGTTGCCACACCCGCAAGCGGGGTCCAGGAATTGGAGCTTGGCGAGGCGTTGGTGGAATTCCTCCAGTCGCTTCCGGTTGGCCTTCACCCGGTCAAATTCCGCCCGTAGCTCGTCCAGAAACAACGGCTTGATGAGCTTGAGGATGTTCTTTTCACTGGTGTAGTGCGCGCCGAGGTTCCGCCTTTTCGTAGTGTCCATGACCGACTGAAACAGGCTGCCGAAGATCGCCGGAGAAATCCGACTCCAGTCCAGCGCGCAACAATCCAGCAAAAGCTGGCGCATACAGGTATCAAAGGCGGCGCTTGGCAATAGCTCGGCAAACAGGCTGCCATTGACATAGGGGAACGCTAAAAGCTGCTCGTCCAGCTTTTTTAGGCGCTTCTCTGGCGGAGCGTTTAACACTTCAAACAGGCTAGACAGCCATTGCGCCAAATCCGCGCCGTCCTCGCTCGCGCGTTGTTCGATCAGGTCTTGAAACTGGCGGCGCTCGAAAATGCTGGTGTCTTCGGCAAACAGGCAAAACAGCAACCGGACCAGATAGATTTCAAGGTGGTGGCCTTCGTAGCCAATTTCTTTGAGCTTGTCGTGCAATCGCCCCATCCGCTCGGCGGCTTGGATATTAACGGGGTCTTGTTCTTTGTAAGCCGTGGTCTGATAACCGGCGATAAAGCCGAATAACCGGACATTTTTATAAAACTCGGAAAGGGTGAATTCGTGCTGCTTCCCTTCCTCTAGGTCGTAAAGGCGGAAGCGGGCAAAATCGGAAACCAGAATATAACGGGGGGCGTCCCGGTCCTTGAGTCCGGGGAAATAATCTTTGGCCTGTTGAAAGGCGCGGTCTAAATCCTTGCCGCGTGACTTTTGCTCAATCAGCAAAATTCCTTTCCAGAGTAAATCAATGTAGCCGCTTCTGCCGTCCAGTTTCTTAATCCGCTGTTCAAAGGTGGCAACCCGCTTGCGGGGAACGCCAAACACGTTGAAAAAGGCGTCCAGAAAGGATTTGGCTTCGGCGCTTTCTGCGGATTCATCTCCCCATTCACGGGAGAATTTCAGGGCGCGATCTTTGATTTCGTTCCACGATAAGGGCATAAAAACATCTATCCATGGATATGGAGTGTTTGGCAGGAAATCTGAACCGCTGATTCACCCCGATGGACAAGATGGCGCAGATTGAATCGGCGAAATCACCGGAATCTGTGGCCATCAGCGGTTCAGACCACGATCACTTTATGGAGCGCGTTTCATCACCGGTCAATTGGCTTGCGGGGCCTTGATGCGCGCCAAGGCGCAGGACGATCCCGAGCCGCAACTGCTACAGCCGCCACTGGCTGCCGGTTTTTCATGGGGCGGGTGGCCTGTGCAGCGCCGCCAGAACCCCAGCATATAATCCCGCGCCAGCCAAACCCCCGCGCCTGCGACGATCAATAAGGCTAAACTGTCTTGCCACATCTCAGCCCGCTCCCAAGGCCAGCGCCACCCGATAGGTGATGAATGCGGCGACATAAGCCAGCACCATCATGTAAGTGAACATGAAGGCCGCCCAGCGCCACGAGTTAGTTTCGCGCCGAGCCACCGCCAGCGTTGCCAGACATTGCGGCGCGAAGACATACCAGGCCAATAGCGATAACGCGGTCGCCAGCGACCAGCCTTGCGCCAGCATCACGCCCAGCGCTTCAACCACGGCATCCTCTTCGCCGCTCAGCGCATACACCGTACCCAAAGCGGCCACCGCGACCTCCCGCGCCGCCAGACCCGGCACCAGCGCAATCGCGATCTGCCAATTGAAACCAATCGGTGCCAGCACCGGTTCTATCGTTCGCCCGATCACACCGGCATAGCTGTAGTAAATCGCCGGTTCGGTCGCTCCGTTCGGCGCACCAGGAAAGCTGGACAGAAACCACAGGATCACGATGATGCTCATAATTAAAGTGCCCGCCCGGCGCAAAAAAGCCTTGGCGCGATCCAGCAGCCCCAGCAGCACATTGGCCGGACTCGGCAGCTTATAACTCGGCAATTCCATCAACAACGGTTGCTGACTGCCGCGCATGATCGTCAGCCGCAATAGGCCCGCCACCAGCAATGCGCTGAGGATGCCGGTCGCGTACAGGCCGAACATGACCAAGCCCTGCAAGCCGACGTAATCCCAGACCACGATGTTAGGAATAAAGGCGGCGACCAGCAGAGTGTAGACCGGCAACCGCGCCGAACAGGTCATCAATGGCGCAATCAGGATCGTGATCATCCGATCGATGGGATGGGCAATGGTGCGCGCCGCCATGATACCGGGAATGGCGCAGGCGAAACTGGACAGCAGCGGCAGAAAAGCGCGACCGTTCAGACCGACGCTGCTCATGATCCGATCCATCAGGAACGCGGCGCGAGCCATGTAGCCGAAATCTTCCAGCAGCAGGATGAAGAAGAACAGGATCAAAATTTGCGGCAGGAAAATCACCACGCCGCCCACTCCGGCGATGATCCCGTCAATCAGCAGGCTTTTCAGCAGGCTGTCTTCCATCTGTTCGGAAAGCGTCTGTTGCAAGGCCACCGTCGCGCTATCAATCCAGTCCATCGGCCACGCCGCCCAACTGAACACGGCCTGGAACATCAGGAACAGAATGGCCAGCAGAATGATCGGGCCAGCAATGGAATGCAGCAGCACCCGATCCAGTTGCCGGGTGAACCGCTCTGGCGCGCCTTCGCGCACTGTCGCTTCCCGCAGCAGGCGCTCCACTTCATGGTGATAAGCGCGAATATCATCCGAGGACGGCTCGGTCCACGACTCCACCGCCGCTGTAGAACCGCCAGCCGTTGCTTGGCCGAGTACCGCATCCAGTTGACCGAGCAGATCTTTCACCCCGTTCTTACGCAACGCCACGGTAGTGACCACCGGAATCCCCAATTGCTGCGACAGGATTTCAGCGTCAATCTGATAGCCGCGTTTCTGGGCAATATCCATCATGTTCAGCGCCAGAATCAGCGGTCGGCCCAATTGCCGCAATTCCAGCAGCAGCCGTAAATGCTGGCCGAGATTGGTGGCATCGGTGACGCACACAATGGCGTCGGGGATCGCTTCCTGCGCTTGCCGCCCCAGCACCACATCGCGAGTTACGGCTTCGTCGGGACTGCGAGCGCGCAAGCTGTAGCTGCCCGGCAAATCGATGACCTCGACCGCCCGGCCCACTGGCGTTCGCAACAGGCCACTCTTGCGCTCGACGGTGACGCCGGGATAGTTGGCGGTTTTCTGCCGACTGCCGGTCAGGGTGTTGAACAGGGTCGTTTTGCCACAGTTGGGGAAACCGACCAGCGCGATCCGGGCCAGTCGGTCGCCGTCTTCAGCCAGCGTTGCAGTAGTCATGATTGGGTACTCCCGGAACCGGACATGGGGGTTGGACTCGCCGGTTGCGCCAACAGTGGACCGACCAGCACCGCACTGGCTTCACTACGGCGCAAGGCCACGGTCATGGATTGATTGATGCGCACCGCCAACGGATCTCGACTGGGAAAACCTTGATGCAGCACCTCAATGCACGCGCCTTCGACAAAGCCCATTTCCAGCAAACCGCGCTCGACCTCACTGCCGCTGAGGTGATGATCGGGATCGCGCACCGCCAGAATGCAGCCAATATCGCCACAACGCAGCAGACTTAACGGTTGGGCATTTTCCAAACCCAAGACGATGCTCAATTCAAACGAACGGCGTTCACGCTCGGTTTCGCCCCGGCGCGACCGGCGGACCAACGCCGGCCTGTTGGGAGCTTCGGCAACCAGACGCGGGCGGCGCCGATCCGCCAGTGGTGGTTGATCGTCGAGTCGGATCACTGGGTTTTACCTCGCTGGATCGGATGAGAACTCGAACAGGATTTTAGGCGGTATGCGCCTGAGTCTGGGCCGGTGAACGCAGCATCTTTTCCACCTCGTCCCGATGGGTGACTTCCTCAGCGATCTGCGTGCGAGCGTATTCTTCCAGCCGCACATCCTTGTTTTGCACACCGTCCAGCAGATCGTAATAGGCTTTAAGCGCCTCGTTTTCATGGGCCAGCGATTCACGCAGAATGTCGCCGATGTCGTGCTGATGGGTTTCCAGTAGCGGGCCTATGCCCAATGAGGGATGTCCACCCAGACTGGTGATCAATTCCCCGGCCAGGCGGGCATGCAGCAGACTTTCATCAGCCTGCGCATTGAGCCAACTGACTATGGGAATGCGGTTGTAGCCGTACACCATCAGTGCGTAGTGGGTGTAGCGCACCACTCCAGCCAGTTCCAGTTCGAGAATTCGGTTCAACACGCTGATAGCGGCGTTCCGGTCGAGTTCTTGGGTCATATTGATGCTGCCTTCTCGTCGCAAAAATATTGATTGAGTGGGTGGGTGATCGCTTTGCATCTGGCGCGAAACCCCGGTACTGGTCCGTCACGCCTTGACGATACTATAATGCAAACGATAATCACTCTCAATATAAAAGCTGATTTAATGTACTGGAATTCACTCGCTTGGCCGCGACATGGATGTGCCTGCCACGCTTGCGCCTCTTGACTCAGTTGCCGGAATCTATCCCGAGCGCGGGTCAACACTGCCGCGCCTTGTTCTCTTTCGCCAATTTCTCATTTTTTCGACTGGGTGTTCACAACCATGTTTTCCAAACGACTAATCTTATTTACATTGATGGTTTCTCTAACTTCAACAGCGGGGGTGGCAATGGGCATGTTCAGCGAGTTGGTCCTGTTCTCGGACGTTGAAGGCGTCGTAATGAAAGAGGGCGTCCCGGTCGCGGGGGCGGAGATTGTTCAGGAGATTACTTATCAGGAACCCGGCAAGATTCCCGCCAGAACGGTCCAGACTGGAGCGGATGGTCGGTTCACTCTGGCGCGAGTCACCACCAGCGCCGGGCTCAACCGGATCATCCCTGGGCAGCCTTCCATCCTGCAACGGCTGATGATTCGCTACAACGGCGTCGAATATGAAGGCTGGCGGCACAATAAGAACTCTTACGAACTCAACAGCGAGCTGGACGGGCGGTCATTGAGATTTGTCTGTGAACTGGCCAATACCCCGGATTTCGAGGGCAAGCATTACGGTATCTGCCGGGTCGCGCCCGAATAGACCACCGCTGAACTCAATCGGTGCCAGTGGTGTATGAAGATGAACCCTATGTGAGGGAAAAACGATGCCTTTAGAACTGACTCCCAAACAGGCTGGCGAAATAGCGGACAGCACCTATGCCTTACGGCTTTCCAATAACATGATTGACGCAGCAGTCGGCGCTGTCTCCGCCCGTGATGATTTTGGCATCGCGGACGGCCAACGCCTGACCGGCGTTAGCGGAGTTGGCCCCGTCTCCCGCACGACCGGTTTTGGCTACGTCGCTTTCGGCAAACCGGGATCGCACCAAGGCGAATGCCTGGTGGCGATTCGCGGCACGGAAAAGAGCAGCGCACATGACTGGTTGACCAATTTCCGCATGGCGGGCGCTCAGGGGCCTGGCGGATATACCGTACACACCGGATTCTGGAATCTCGCCTCTGGCCTTCTGCCCCAGATTCAGCAAACCCTCCGTGGACACAATCCTTCTCTCATTCACGTGGTCGGGCATAGCCTGGGCGGGGCTACGGCCACTCTCGTCGCGGACGCCCTACAGCGCAGCAGTATCGCGGGCGTCAAGCTTTATACGTTCGGCGCACCGCGCGCCGGCGTCGAAAATCACGCCAGTGAGCTGACCCGCAACCTTGGCCAGCACAACATCTTTCGCGCCTATCACCACACCGACCCGGTCCCGATGGTCCCGGTCTTTCCCTACACCCATATCCCCTACCAGGAAGAAGCCTGCTGGTTGCGAGGTCGTGGTACGCTGCTTTCCGTCGATGATCACCTGATGCCGGCGTATCTAAGCTCCGTCGGCGATCAAACCTGGGGAGAACTGCGTTCGGTGCAACCACCCAGACTGGACACCTTCGAGGCCGCCGACCGTTGGCTTGCCGCAGCGGCCCGCGTCGATAGTCTCCCGATTATCCTCTCGGCCAGTGCGCTGCGGCTGATCCTCTGGGCGCTGCGCTGGATATTGCGCAAAGCGGGCGAGGTTATGGGCTATGCGCTGCTGGGCGGAGCCACCATCATCGACTACCTCGCCAAATTACTCTACCGTAGCGTCCTCCAATCGATAGCCATCGCCCGCACCGTTGAGAATATGATTGCCGCCATCCTCCGCTTCACTGGCAGGACTCTGACGACCGGTACGCGGATTACCGAGGCGTTTATTCAATACGTACTGGAACTGCTCTTCCGAACGGTTGCTGTGGTTGCGGTTCGAGCGATCAATCAGTTGCCTTGACAACCCCTCAAGGCAGGGAACCCAAACCTGCTGCCTGGCCGGAAAACCATCAGGAAGGGGAAGAGGTCAAGCGGCTCTTATGATCAAGGTGCTATGGTATGGCTGAGTTAGTGACGCGCACTGTAACGCCGGGCGAAGTGATTTTTCGGGCCGGTGATCCAGCCGATTGTGCTTACATTGTCGCCGCTGGGCATATCGAAATCTGGGTCAAACCCAGCGACTCATCAACGGAATTGGACCCTGGGCGTTGCGTTGCCGTCATCGGTCCTGGTCAGTTGTTGGGCGAAATGGCTATCCTCGACAATGCGCCGCGCTCGGCCACCGCCATCGCTTGCGAGTTTGGCCTGCTGACGGTGATCGAACGCAGCCAACTGGCCACTCGACTGGAAACGATTGACCCGGTCCTGCACCTTTTACTGAACGTATTGCTCAACCGGTTGCGCGAGCAAATACGCCCCGGTCAGGGGAATGTGATTCAGGCCACAGTGGCGCCCGATCTGGTGATCGACCGCATCCGCCTGGAAAATCAGTTGAAAGCCGCGCTGGGTACTGGCGAGATGCGCCTGTTTCTGCAACCCATCACGGATATGAAGCATCGACGCATCGCGGGTTTTGAATCGCTGGTCCGTTGGCATCATCCGGATCGCGGCATGGTCAGACCGGACCAATTCATTAAGGTAGCTGAAGAATCCGGCCTGATCGTGCCACTCGGGGCCTGGGTATTGCGAGAAGCCTGTCGGGTGGCCGTGAGGCTCGAAACCGAACCGAACCACGCCAGCGTCATGGGCAGTGGCGCGTTTGTCAGCGTCAATGTTTCCACCGGACAATTTCAGGATGCGGATTTCATCCCGGTTCTGGCGACGATCTTGCGGGAAACCGGTCTCGACCCGCAGCGCATGAAACTGGAGATCACGGAAAGCGCCTTGGCGAAACCTGACGACGCCCGTGCATGGATCAATGCTTGTCAGCAACTGGGGGTGCGCATCGCCCTGGATGATTTTGGCACGGGCTATTCTTCACTGAGTTATCTACATGAGTTCAACATAGACACCCTGAAAATCGACCAAAGCTTTGTCCGGCGGATGCTGCAAGATACGCGCAGCGAGTCCGTCGTAGCAGCAATCATTCGGCTGGGCCAGGAACTGGGCATGGACATCATCGCCGAAGGTATCGAGACCGAACCGCATTTCACCCGATTAGCGCAACTCGGTTGCGATTACGCGCAGGGCTATTTGATTGCCAAACCCGCGCCCATCGACAGCTATTTTCATTAAAACAACTTCTGGTGCATCCCTTGGCCCATGGAGAAACACTACCTGTTTTCGGAAATGGCCGTAGCTTGTCAAAGAGGGGGCAGCGAAGGTGGCTGGCGATGGCGGAAAAATTTCAGTGAGTGGCGATTTCCGAGCGCAATGTTCCCTTTGGCGCAATGCCGACCGTTAAGTTTCTTCGCTGCTTACCCTACGCGGTCGCTGCTCAATCCCTCATTTTTTAAGGCCAGCGCGTCATTCAACAGGCTGATCGGTTGACCGAGCAGCTCAGTGAAAATCTTCTTTAACCCAAAATCCGTCAATGGACCTACATAACGCATAATCATCTATCCTGTTATGAAACATAAACCTATACTTGGCCATTACGTCCGGCTATCACCGCATGAGCTCCTGGATTACTTCGCCGCCGGATTCCTCCCTGAACGCCGGAAAAAAAGCGCAACATCAATGGACAAGTTATACTCGAGCTTCAAAAATGATCATGCCGGTATACGACTACTCCGTCATAACGACGCGCCATCCTGAAACCAGTGAATCCCTATGAAAGATTTCAAAGAATTGATTGAGCCGTTTCCAAATTACTTTCAGATCTTGATCGCTGATACGCCCGATCTGATGAAAAAAGTGCATCAAATTCGCTATGAAGTTTTTTGCAAGGAATTTCATTTTGAACGAGAGGAAGACTGCCCAGGCGGTCTGGAACAGGACGATTATGACGCACAGTCCGTTCATTGCCTGCTCGTACATAAAGGTAGTGGCTGGCCTGCCGGTTGCGTCCGGCTGATTCGCACTCGGGAAGACGATCCAGCAGCGCTCCTGCCCATTGAGCGCTATTGCAACGCCAGTTTTCATCCTGGCGACACCCACCCCAACCGACTTCCTCGGCAAGGTTTGTGCGAAATTTCCCGTTTGGCGGTTTCCGGCCACTTCCGCAAACGCCGTGGCGAATCGGCGTCTCCCGTGGGTGTTACATCATTTATTCAAATTAATGATGAGATCGAATACCGCATCTTTCCCCTGCTCAGCCTGACGCTGTTCATGACCATGCTATCGGTCGGCCTGTTCACTCGGCAACGCAACAGCCTGGCGGTTATGGAACCCTGGCTGGCGCGGCAGTTGCAAATCATGGGACTTTCATTCCAGCAAATTGGCGAAGTGACTGATTATCACGGTGCTCGTGCTCCATTTCATTACACAGCCGAACAAGCCCTTGCAGACAAGGAAAGACGACCCTTGTTGCAACAGTTATTTGATATGGTAGACCCGTTCATTGAAGCGGAAGCTCGGCGAGCGAGGTTGACCTAGCCCCACCTAGCTCCATGGCGCTTTCCGGCGGGTCAGGACGAAGCAGACACCGGCGGCTTCACCTTGAACCATGCTGCATACAAGGCGGGCAGCGTCAACCGGTCGAGAACCGTCGCAATCAGCAATCCCCCCATGATGGCGAACGCCATCGGCGCCCAGAAGGTGCTTTGTGTCAAGGGAATCAATGCCAGGATCGCGGTCAACGCGGTCAGCATGATGGGTCGGAACCGGCGCACCGTCGCACCTACGACCGCTTCCCAGGGTGAAACGCCCGTTTGCAAATCCTGATCAATCTGATCCAGCAAAATCACCGCGTTGCGGATAATGATGCCCGACAGCGCAATCACGCCCAGCATCGCCACAAATCCAAACGGTTGCCGAAAAACCAGAAGCGACAACGTGACACCGATAAGGCCCAGCGGCGCCGTCAGCAAAACCACCAGAGTGCGCGGGAAGCTCTGCAATTGGAGCATCAGCAGGGTCAGGATCGTCGCTGCCATCAACGGCATAATGGCAAAGATTGAGCCTTGAGAATTCGTACTGGCTTCCATGGCTCCGCCGATTTCAATGCGGTACCCAGCGGGCAGCCTGGCCCGCAACGGCTCCAGGGTGCGATCAATCTGCACGGTCACATCCAACGGTTGCGTCCCATCCGGGATGTCAGCGCGCACGGTGATCGTTGGCAACCGGTTGCGGCGCCAGACAACGCCTTCCTCAAACACCTGTTCGATGTAGGCAATCTGACCCAGCGGGATAAAACGCTGGTGATCCGTGTAAATCTGGAGGTCTTTCAGACTTTCCAGATTACCGGGCGCATCCTGGCGAGCGCGCAACAGCACATCAATCGTTTCATCGCCTTCCCGGTACTGCGTGATGGGCAACCCGTTAAGGATTGTATGCAGATTGCGCGACAGATTCTGCGGGCTGACGCCCAACGCTCGGGCCTTGTCCTGGTCCACCCGCAAACGGACGCTCAGGATCATTTCCCGCCAATCGGTATTGATATCCCGCGCATCCGGATGGGCTCGCATGATCTCAATCACTTCAGCAGTCATCGACTGCAACCGCTGTGGATCAGGTCCCAGCACCCGGAATTGCACCGGATAACCCACCGGCGGCCCATTTTCCAGGCGGGAAGCCCGTCCCCGCGCTAAAGGGAAATCATCGGTGAACCAGCGAGTTAATTTTTTCAGCACACTTTCGCGAGCCGCTTCGTCCTGATTCATGACCACTAATTGCGCGTAATTGAGATGCGCCAGTTGCGGCTCCATCGCCAGATAGAAATAGGGAGAGCCGCCGCCAATATAGCTGACCACGCTAACGACCCCTTTTTCCTGGGATAGCAGCGTCTCAAGCCGCTTCACTTCAGTCTCAGTGGTGGCGAACGACGAGCCTTCCGGCAACCACACGTCCACCAGCAATTCCGGGCGAGCTGACGAAGGAAAGAATTGCTGCGGTACAAAGCGAAAACCCACTGCGGCCAAGATAAACGCCGCCAAGGTCAAGGCAATCACCCATTGGTAATGGCGCAGGCACCATTCCACCAGACGTAACAACCCGTCATTGGCGACTTCTTCCCAGCGGATCACCCACGATTCATAGCGCTGACGCCACCTTTCGAAGCGCAGATTCCAGGGACGCGCCTGCATAGCATCCGCCGGCTGATCGTACTTTTCCGCCAACAGGGCATAACCCAGATAGGGTGTGAACAACACCGCCACAATCCATGATGAAATCAGCGCAATGCCCACCACCGCGAACAAACCAAAGGTGTACTCGCCCGCTGCCGACTGGGCCAAACCGATCGGCAAGAATCCAGCCACTGTAACCAGGGTACCGGTCAGCATCGGAAAAGCTGTGCTGGTGTAGGCGAACGTCGTGGCTTTTAGCGAATCCCAGCCCAGTTCCAGTTTGCGGTCGATCATCTCCATCACGATGATCGCGTCATCGACCAGCAGGCCCAGAGCAATAATGAGCGCGCCCAGTGAAATACGGTTCAGGTCGATGCCGAAAAACTTCATGCTGAGAAAGGTCATCGCCAGCACCAAGGGAATACTCAGTGTCACCACGATCCCGGCGCGCCAGCCCAGGCTTAAGAAAGTTACCGCCAACACGATGACCAGCGCTTCCAGAAAGGTCTTCATGAATTCGTTGACAGCGGACTTCACTACCCGGGGTTGGTCAGTGACCTGGTGAATGTCGATCCCGACCGGTAATTCCGCTTGCAGTTTCTCGAAAATCCGCCGCAAATCTGCCCCCAGCGCCAGGATATCGCCGCCCTTGACCATCGAGACCGCCAAGCCAATCGTTTCCTGGCCCCGATAGCGCATCCGGAAGGTGGGTGGATCTTCATAACCGCGCCAGATTTCGGCAATGTCACCCAGCCTGACCATACGTTCATTGGCGCGGATGCCAATCGCGCCAACACTGTCCAGAGAATCAAAAGTTCCATCGACCCGCAAGGGAACCCGGTTTTGAGGGGTCACGACGACGCCGGACGCTTCCATGGCGTTTTGCGCCGCCAATAGAGAGAACACGGGCATGGGATTGACCCCCTGCGCCGCCAGCTTCCGGTCGGACATTTCAATATAAATTTTCTCATCCTGAGCACCGATAATATCGACCTTGTTGATATGATCGACCCGCAACAATTCCTGGCGCACCGACTCGACGTACCGCTTAAGCTCGGCATAACTGAAACCGTCGGCGGTGAAAGCGTAGATCGAACCGAAAATATCGTCATATTCATCGTTGAAAAATGGGCCAAGCACACCTTCGGGCAGTTCATGGCGCATGTCCCCGGCTTTCTTGCGCGCCTGATACCAGACGCCCGGCACCGCCTTGGGGGGAGCGGACTCCTTGAGATGGATAAACAGCACGGCTTCACCGGGTTTGGAGTAGCTGCGGATGAAGTCCAGATGCGGGGTTTCCTGCAGCTTCTCTTCCAGCTTGTCAGTGACCTGTCCCTCCATCTCACGGGTGGTGGCGCCTGGCCAATAAACCTTGATAATCATGACCTTGACGGTAAATTCAGGGTCTTCCATCTGTCCAAGAGTGAAATAGGCGTAGGCCCCGCTCAGCAGTAACAATCCAATCAGATAACGAATCAGCGGGGGATGGCTGATCGCCCAGGCGGACAGGTTGGGGCCTTTCATGGCGTATGGTCCAGCAGGCGAACCGGCTGATCCAGATAGAGCTTGTGAGCGCCGGCTGTCACCACCCGCTGACCAGGCGCCAGACCATGGGCAATGATGACCTGGTCACCGTGGAATTCACCCAATTGCACGGCCCGCCGGGCGACCTTCAGGGTCTGAGGGTCCACCACCCATACCGCTGGTTGACCTTCGTGCTCAATCAACGCTGTCAGCGGCAGGTGGATAGCCGGCGCCGCCAGCCGGCGGCTCGCCCGTACCGAGGCGGTCATACCTAGTTGCACGGCGCTATCAGGCTCCACAAGCGTGATTTTGACCGAGTAGGTGCGCGTCAGCGGATCAGCTAATGGGGCGATTTCCCGCACCTGGCCGACATAGGTCTGGCCCGGCGCGGACCACAGGCTGACTTGCACCTCCTCCCCGATCTGCAATTCATCACGGCGATTTTCCGGGACACTGATAGCGACTTCTTTCTCACCGGGCAATGCCAGGCTGATCACCGATTGGCCCGCAGAAACGACCTGCCCTACCTCTGCGTTAATGGCGGTAATCACTCCCGCCTGATCAGTGCGCAACTGAGCGTAGCCGGTTTGCCGTGCGCCGCCTGACAGTTGAGATTCAGCCTGTTGTACCCGAGCCTGCGCAGTGTCGTAAGCGCCCTTGAGAGTATCGAAGTCGTTGCGGCTGATGAGATTACGGGCCAGCAACGCCTTGGCGCGATCGAATTTGGCGCGGGCTTGGTCCCGGTCAGACTGAGCGGCGACCCATTGCGCCCGCAACGCCTGTTCATTGAGCGCCAGATCGCCAGCGTCGAGTTGCATCAGTACTTCATTGGCTTGTACCTGCCGACCAATCTCTGCTTGACGGTTCGTGATCTTGCCGCCCACGCGAAAGGCCAGTGAAATTTCATGGCGGGCACGCACTTCGCCGGCGTATTGCGAAACCTGCTCAATCGGCTCCAGTGCGGCAACCACGGTTTTCACCGGACGGATGGACGGCGGGGCTTGCGAAGGCCCTGGCGAGCAGGCCGTCAACAGCAGGACCATAGTAGCGAGAATCACCTGTAGCGAACGCATTGTGCTCAACTCTCCCCGGTTTCCCGTTCCATACGCTTTTTGTGGCGGGACAGATCGCCAGAAATCTGCCCGATGATCTCGGACGCCGCCTCGACGATCTGCCCCGAACTGAAACCGGCGGCGGCCAGATCCTTGTAGAAGGATTTAGCCAATATTTTGGCCAACCGGGAAGGCGGCAGGCTGCCATCGGTCAGCCGGATTGTGGCTTCGTGACTTTCCCGGGCCAGTGTGGCCTGAGCGATCCGGGAGCGCACCAGCTTACGCAGCCACTCGACCTGTACTGACCGTCCGATCAAGGCCGCTACGATATTGGCTAAGGTCAAGTCGGCGTCGCCAAACGGAGCGGCCTCCGGGCGACCCGACAGATTCATCACCCCGATGGTCCGCTGACCGGTGCGAATCGGGGTGCTGATGAAACTGAATCCGAGACTGGCGCGGCGACGAGCCAACGAGGCAAATTCGGACAAATGAATGTCGGCGATGAGGATCGGTTCACTCCGCTCCAGAACCTGGCCGGCGATGGATTCCAGGTTGTCCGGCTTGCCGCTCCAGGCATCGATGGGCAACTTCTCCGTACAAGCCCAGAGCTTTAGGGTCGCTGTTTCGCGTTCGTCATCATCGACAAGCAGCATGATCGAGCAACCCGCTGCTGAGGTGGCCCGCGCCGCCAGTCGAGCCAGCTCGTCGAGCCGCGATTCAAGGTCTTCTTCGGTATTCAGAAACACCGCCAGATCGTGCAGATCACCCAACGGGTTCAACCGATGCTGTACTGCCTCACACGATTCCTGGATCGACATCGGGGCATCTCATCACACAACGTCATTGATCATTGAGACTCCGCTAAAGCGGCCCGCTGCTCTGTAAATTTCGGCGCAACGCGCACGGATCGTACTGCCAGCCATGACGATTTTCCTTGATTATTGCACTGTAAACTCCAGCTTTCATATCATGATCGCTGATAAATGTTCAATAGGATCTTCTCCAACACCAGGACCGGAAAGTTGCGATTTTCGCCACTGACATAATAGACTTACCCGCCCATCGAGTTCCTGCCAACCTTTATTCAGGAGTGTCCTTCGTGGAGATGAAGAATATTGAGCAACTGCTCCAATCGTTCCGGGATGATCTGCCGGAGAGCAGCCGGACTGCGGCAGCGATTGACCGCGGCGCCCACTTGGAGGAGATTTCCGAACTGGCTGAAGCCGAGGGCTTCCACAAGTTTGCCTCGGTGCTGTTCGAAGCCGAACAGGAAGCATTGCGGGAGGGTCCAGAGGCGGCGAAAGAGGATGAGACCGCAGTCGAGACGTTTCTTCGGGAAGCCCGCAAGGATTTGCCCAACGGAGGCAAAACCGCCGCCGCCATTGATCGCAAGGCTTCGTGGGAAGAGATTTCCGAATTAGCTGAGGAGGAAGGTTTGCACCAGATTGCCTCAGTATTGTTCGAAGCTGAACAGGAACAGCTACGCACTTCCGCTTGAGCCATCAACACCCGTTGACTCATTGTTGCTTGTTGACTCATGAATTAAATGCTCTGCTGGTGGTCATTGGATGACTACACGGCTTTTCCGACTCCCATTCCCACGTTCTGCGTGGGAATGTACTTTTTGGATGGTTTATTCTTTTGGACAAAGTATGAAACGCTTCATGAAAGTTCTGCTGGAAAGTCCGGCTGCTGCAATCTCATTAGCCCTCTTTACCCGGGAAATCTGGGCCAATCCACGCGCCATGGGCGCGGCCTGCCCCAGTGCGCCGGCGTTGGCCAGCCGTATGGCGGCCCGGGTGCCTCTGGATCGGGAGGGATTGGTGGTGGAACTGGGTGGAGGAACCGGCGCAGTGACCGCCGCCCTGCTCAAACGCGGCGTACCGGCGTGGAAACTGGTCGTCGTCGAACGCTCTCCAACCTTGGCTCATCACCTGCGCCAGCGCTTTCCACAACTGCGCATCATTCAGGGCGACGCCGCCCAGCTTGGGCAGCTACTGCAGCACCATGACCGTGCGCGACGAGTCGGCACCATCGTCTCCAGCCTGCCATTGCGCTCTCTGCATCCAACCGTGACCCGTGCTATCAGCCACCAGTTTGAAACGCTGTTGGAACCCGGTGGGTTGTTAATTCAGTACACCTATGACCTGCGCGGCACCCAATCTCGCCTGTTACCTCATTTCCACCGGCTATCCAGCCGAATCGTCTGGGGCAATCTGCCACCCGCACGGTTGGAACTGTTTGAGCGGCAAAACATCCCGGTTGCCCAAACCTGAAAGACGATTCAACGCGCCCTCCCTTGCTTGAAGTGTTCCCCGCGCCGGAGGGTTTAGCGCTGACTGCGTTCCCGCGCCGCGGCCTGTTCGGCCTGAATGGCGGTCAGGGCGATGGTGAACACAATATCCTCTACCAAGGCCCCGCGTGACAGATCGTTGACCGGTTTGCGCATCCCTTGCAACATCGGGCCGATGCTGATCACATCCGCGCTGCGCTGCACTGCCTTGTAAGTCGTATTGCCGGTATTCAAGTCCGGGAAGATGAACACCGTCGCCCGCCCCGCCACCTGACTGTCCGGGGCCTTGCTCTGCGCAACCGCCTTGATGGTCGCCGCGTCATATTGCAGCGGGCCATCGATCAATAAATCCGGTCGCCGCTCGCGGGCGATGCGGGTCGCCTCCTTCACTTTCTCTACATCACTGCCGCTGCCGGAGGCTCCAGTGCTGTAGCTCAACATCGCGACCCGGGGCGTGATGCCAAAGGCCTGGGCCGAGTCGGCGCTTTGAATCGCGATGTCTGCCAGCTCCTCGGCGTTCGGATCGATGTTAATCGCGCAATCGCCGTAGACCAGCACTTGTTCAGGCAAACACATAAAAAAGATGGACGAGACCAGTTGGACGCCAGGCGCGGTCTTGATCAATTGCAGGGCTGGGCGGATAGTGTTGGCGGTGGTATGCACCGCGCCGGACACCAGTCCGTCCACCTCACCCAGATACAGCATCATGGTGCCCAGCACCACCGCGTCGTGTAGCTGCTCTTCGGCCAAACCGGCGGTCAGCCCCTTGTGTCCGCGCAGCTCCACCATTGCATCGATATAGCGCTGATCAATCTGGGCCGGATCGATAATCTCGATGCTTGACGGGATGCTCATCCCGCGCCGGGCCGCTAGCCGGTGCATCCGCCCAGCGTCGCCCATCAGCACACAGCGGGCAATGCCACGTTGGTGACAGATGATCGCTGCCTCAATCGTGCGCGGCTCATTGCCTTCGGGCAGGACAATGCGCTTTCGGGCGTGGCGGGCGCGTTCGACCAGCATATGCCGGAACGCTGGCGGACTGAGCCGCCGCTCTTCAATCGTAGTCAGCAGCGGTTCTTTCCACTCCAGACTGATGTGTGAAGCCACCGCCTCCACCGCTTGTAACATCCGGTCGCGATCATCGAGCGGAACCTCCAGATTCATATAAGGCAGATACAGCACGGATTGCAGAGTGCTGTAGGCCAGGGTCAGCACCGGCAAGCCGGTGTCGAGTCCCGGACCGCACAGCTTCCAAACGCGCGGATCGGGTTTGAGACCGCCGGTTAACAACACTGCCGCCACCTGAGTGCCGCACATGGCCGCCATGCAAGTCGCCAGCAGCAGGTCATCGCGGTCACCGGGAATGATCATCATGGCCCCGGCCCGCAACTCCTGACAACTGTTAACCAGGGTCGGGGCGCCCAGGGCGACATGCGTGACGCGCCGGTTCATATGACCTTCATTGAGTACTTGGGCGCCAATCATCTGCATGATGTCTTGGACACGCGGCGCACTCAATTCACGCTGCCAGGGAATACAGCCCAGCATCTTGAAAGTTTCAGGCCACTGCCGGGCGCACTCGGTGCGGAACTCTGTCTCGTGACTGGAGATGCCGTTATCCGCAGCGCGACTGAAATCAAAACGGATATGGCCGGTGGGGTCAACCGGGGCGTCCATCAAATTCAGGATGCAGCCCAGCATCCGTTCATGGCGGATACCGCCGTAGGCTTGGGCGACCACTTCAACGGTATCGGCCACCTGGCGCGGAGTATCGCGGCCAGGCACAGCGACGATAATCACCTTGGCGTCCAGCCCCTGCGCCATCTTGGCGTTGAGATGAGTACCGTAGGGTTGCTCTTCGGTATCCACCAGACCCTCGACAATGACCACACTGGCGTTTTGCGCCGCGTGCTCATAACGGGTGATGACTTCTTCGAGTAACACATTTTCCTGATCGTGACCCAGCAGGCTTTCAGCCTCGGCCACCGGAATCGGCTCAGGTGGATTTAGACGAGTGACGGTACGGGCCAGCCGGGTCGAGCGTTCCGGCCCCATATCGGAAGCGTGCGGTTGGCTGATCGGCTTACAGAAGCCGACCGGGATGCCCTGGCGGTCAAGCGCATGAACCAGACCCAGTGCAACCGTGGTCAACCCGACCCGTTGTTCGGTGGGGACGACAAGAATAGCGATAGTCATGACCGTTCCCTCTCTGGAAAATAGATAATGCTGCAATGCAACGTAGCATACACCAGAACGGCTGAAAAAACCTCATTTACCCGCGTTAAGTTGAAGGACCTGCCCCATCAACATGACTATTGCAGAAAATCGCTTTAATGCGCATCCTGATCTAACTGCGCCGCCATTTTAATTAATTCATTAGATATTTCAATTAAATATGGCGGATTACTCCGATTAGCGCGCAACGGCAGCGGCAGCGCCGCCAGTTGCTGTTGCACCCGTCTACGAATTGCACTGAGCGGTTCTGGCGGCGCCAGCCGCTGTCCATTGCGCATCACCGGTTGAAGGAGTGGCTCGCCCGATGATGGCGCATTCTCCAGACCGATGCAGTCGCTAATAAACGCTCCATCAGCAGCCATGCGCCGATAAACCTGCTTGCGGCCTGGCCAGGTCGCTTTGCCTTCCGAACGCTTGCGTCGGGGTTGACCTGCATATTCCTGTAGCTTGTAAACCATCTCCAGGGTCGGCGCATCGGTGGACGCATCCAGTCGGGTACCGACGCCGAAGCCATCAAATGGCGCCCCGACGGCTAATAGTTCGGCGATCCGGTGTTCATCCAGATCGCTACTGCCGAGAATCATGACTTGGCGTAAACCGCCCTCATCGAGAATACGTCGGACCTGGCGAGCGTGTTCCGCTAAGTCACCGCTGTCGAGACGCACACCGCGAATCTGGACCCCCTGCTCTTGCAGGCGCGGCGCCAGTTGGACCAGCTTGCGGGCGGCCGCTTCGGTGTCGTAGGTATCAATCAACAGCGTTACATTGCCTGGTTGCGCAGCGGCGAACTGGACGAAGGCATCCTCTTCACGGTCATGCGCCTGAATCAGCGAATGGGCCATAGTCCCAAAGAGCGGAATGCCAAAATGCATCCCGGCCAACACTGTCGCGGTTCCTGCAAAGCCGCTCAAATAGTTGGCGCGGGCGGCCAGCAACGCGGCTTCAGCACCGTGAGCGCGGCGCATCCCGAAGTCCACCAACAGTTTGCCGGACGCAGCGAGCACACAGCGGGCGGCCTTGGAAGCGATGAGTGTTTGATAGTGCAACAGATTGATCAGTCGGCTTTCCACCAACTGCGCCTGCGGCAGAGGTGCTGTCACGCGCAACACCGGTTCGTTAGCGAAAAATACGGTGCCTTCCCGCAATGCATCCACGTCGCCGGTGAACCGGAATGTTGCCAGCCAGGCGACAAAAGCAGACTTGAAGCGACCACAAGCGGCCAGCCAGTCCAGTTCTTCAGCGGTGAAATGCAGGTTTTCCAGATAGTCCAAGGCCTGCTCCAGTCCGGCGGCGACCAAAAACCCCCGTTCAGGAGGCAGCCGACGGACAAACAGGTCGAAGACAGCCATTTCCTGCATGCGCTCGGCATGGTAAGTCTGGAGCATGGTTAGCTGATATAAATCAGTCAACAAGGCGCTGTGGGCGATGGTCATGGCGTTACCCTCGATCTTTTGTGGAGCCTGGGCGATGACGAATGAGGAAGTACGGGGAATTTTAACCGAGCGACAAGATGGGGTCGTGCAGATTCGTCTTCAGCGCCCCAACAAGAAAAACGCCTTGACGCTGGGCATGTATGCGGGATTGACGGCGGCTTTAACCGCAGCGGAGCACGACCCGACGGTGCGCGTCGCGGTGCTGACCGGCAGCAGCGACAGTTTTACCAGTGGCAACGACATCGCTGACTTCCTGGCGGCGCCGCCCGCCGCCGAGGACAGCCCAGTGTTCCAATTCCTGGCGGCGCTGCACCAGTTCGGAAAGCCGTTGATCGCCGCAGTGAATGGTGTAGCGGTCGGCATCGGTGTCACGATGTTGCTGCACTGCGATCTGGTTTACGCTCGGGCCGGCGCAATCTTGCAACTACCCTTCGTCAATCTCGGTTTGTGTCCAGAGGCCGGGTCCAGTTTACTGTTGCCTCGATTGATCGGTTATCCACGCGCTGCAGAGTGGCTGTTGCTCGGTGAACCGTTCCACGCTGAACAGGCGCTCGCCTGGGGCCTGATCAACGGCATCGGTGTTGATGCCGAAGCGACGCTGGAACTGGCGATGACGAAAGCCCGGCGTCTGGCGCAGCAACCGCCGGCGGCGGTGGGGCTAACCAAAGCGCTGCTCAAACGGGCGGTGGTGGAAGCGACGCGGGAGACGATGGCCCTGGAGAGCCGGCATTTCATTGATCAACTGAATTCACCGGACGCACGGGCGGCGTTGCAAGCTTTTGTGAAACGCGGGCGCTCCTAGAAAAATCGCTCGTTACTCGCCATTGGCCAGCGCCAGCATCTGGATCAAATCCGACAGTGACGCCGCCTGTAGTTTCTCCATGACCCGCTTGCGGTGAATTTCCACTGTGGAAATGCTGATACCCAGTTCAGCAGCGATCACCTTGTTGTACTGACCAGCGGCAACCCGTTCCATCACTTCCCGCTCGCGCGGCGAGAGTAACGCCAGCCGCGCTGCAACCTCGTTGCGCCGGGCTTGCCGCCGACGTTGCCGGGCGTCGAGCGCCAACGCTTCGTGAATTCGGCTCAGCAAGTTCTCCGCCTGAAATGGTTTTTCCACGAAGTCGAACGCCCCAGCCTTCATCGCCCGGATCGCCATGGGCACATCGCCATGGCCGGTCATAAACAGGATGGGCATTCGGCACCCCATCTCCTGCAAGCGTTTTTGCAAGTCCAGGCCACTCATCTCCGGCATCCGTACATCCAGCAGCAGACAGCCGGGCCGCTGCACCGCATCGGATGCTAAAAAATCGACGGCGCTGGCGAAAGCTTCCACCGCCAACCCGCTGGTGCGTAACAATAGTTCGACAGCATCGCGGATCGCCGGATCATCATCAGTGAGAAAGACTGTTGGCATCAAGTTCATCATCAGGATATGGAGAGTGGGCCATCAGGTGGACCGGCAGGGTGAAATGAAATGAAACGCCACCCTCTGGATTCGGCGTCGCCCACAATTGTCCACTTTGTCCTTCGATGATCGAGCGGCTCACCGGCAACCCCAGCCCCATACCGCCGGGCTTCGTCGTGAAAAAGGGTTGAAACAGTCGCTCAGTGGCTTCCGGGCTGAGACCGTGTCCGGTGTCGTGGATCGTCACCCGCACCCAGTCCGGGCTGGAGAGCTGTGTGCATACCGTCAGTTGGCGCGAGCCCTCAGGCACTTCCTGCATCGCTTCAAGCGCATTGCGCATCAGATAGAGCGTTACGAGCTGAATCTGCAAGTTACCCGCTAATACCTTCGGCAGGGATTCCGCTAACTCCAAGCGCAGGTCGATCCGGGCCTGGCGCAATTCCAATTGGGCGTAGTGAATCACGGCGTGGATCAGTGCGTTGATATCCAGTGGAGCCTGCAGGGCAGCGTGGCGCCGCACCAGCGCCCGCACATGGCGGATAATTTCGCCGGCGCGCAAGCCCTGATGGATGACTTCCTCAAAAGTCCCCATCAGTTCGCGGGGATCAGTGCGCCCCTGTCGCAACAGGGTCAGGCCGGCCTGGGTATAAGCCACAATGGCGGCCAGCGGTTGGTTCAGTTCGTGAGCCAGGCTGGACGCCAGTTCGACCGCCAAACTGAGCCGGGACATGCGGGCCAGATCCACTTGCTGCCGCCGTAACTGATCTTCCGCCAGCTTGCGGGCAGTCATATCCTCGGCCAGCCCGGCAATGCGGTAAACCTGGCCCGTTTCATCGCACACCGGGAACCCGCGATCCCAAATCCAGCGAATGGCCCCATCGGGCCGCACGATCCGATATTCTTCGTTCAAATAACCCAATTGGTGCTTGTCGATATGCGCCGTATGGATGCGCTGTCGGTCGTCGGGATGCACCGCTTCGAGCCAATCCAGCGGCCGTTCGTGAAAGCTTTGCACGGGTCGTCCCCAAATGTCCTCATAAGCGGGGCTGATGTACAGGAGGCGTTCCTCAGCAATGTCGTAGACCCAGAACACTTCCCGGATGTGTTCAGCTAACTGGCGAAATCGCTCCTCACTGTCGCGCAAGGCAATTTCCACCTGGGTGCGGGCGGCCATCTGCCGCTCCAGGGTTTGGTTAATCGCCAGCAATTCGGCAGTGCGCTTCTGCATCTGGCCGGCCATTTCTTCATGGGCGCGCCGTAACTGCTCTTCCGCCTGTTCATACGCCTGGCGAATGCGGCGTTGGGTGTTGATATGACGGCGTAACAACCCGTACCCCAGGCCACCGCTGGCGAGGACAATCAGTGCATTTTTCAGGACGGCAGGCGACAGGGTAGGCGCCGCGCCGTTGATCCAGGCCGTCATCAGCCCCAGATCGTCGATCAGTAACCAAAGCAGGCCCACCGCAATATACAGCAGGCTGAACCAGACTGCGGAGTGGGCGCGGAGTGGGCGCGCTAACCAGGGAGGAATAATGGATGCCAGAGGGTTCAAGTACACGCCTCGCTAGCCGAACTCAACCGACTGCGCCGTGCGCTCAATGGTCTGTGCGTTCTGCGCAAGCGGCAGGGTAAAGTGGAACGTGACCCCGCAGCCTGAATTGGAGGTGGCCCACAGTCGACCGCCATGTGCTTCGATGATGGATCGGCTGATCGACAACCCCAAACCCAATCCGTTGGGTTTGGTGGTAAAAAACGGATGCAGCAACTGGCCAACGATACCTGGCGCCAGGCCCGAGCCGGTGTCTTGCACCGAAATTTCCACCGCTTCCTGGTCCAGACCGGCGGCAACCACAATGGTATGGGCGCCCTGACTGCCGTTGATGGCGTCGATCGCGTTGCGCACCAGATTGAGAATGACCTGCTGCACTTGCAGACCATCGGCCAGGACGGGCGGCAGTTCCGAAGGCAGGTCGTAGCTGATATGAATGGCGTGGCGTTCGGCTTCGAGATTGAGAAAATCCGCGATCTCGTCGAGCAACTCGGGGAGGTGCATTGGGGCATACTGAGGGTTGCCCTGACGGGCGAAGTGAAGAATTTTCTGGATAATGGCGCTGGTTCGCGCACTTTGCGCCGCGATTTTCCCTAAAGTTCCCCGCATCTCCTCCGGCTCCAGCGCGGGGTGGCGCAGTCGAGCCAGGCCAGCCTCTGCATAAAGATTGATCGCGGTGATGGGCTGGTTGATCTCGTGAATCAGGCCGGAAGTCATTTCCCCCAGCGCATTGAGGCGCGAGGCGTGCGCCAGCAGCGTTTGCTGCCGTTGCGCAGTGGCTGACATGCGCTCCTGTTCCAGTGCACCGCTCATCCACTGCGCTATCAACTGGATCAGTTCCCGGTCAACTGTCGTAAACGGCGTAAGGCGCGGCTGAAGCGCCGAGAAGTTCAGCGTCCCGTATAGCACCCCACCAACCCGCATGGGGACGCCGAGATAAGCTTCTAACCCAAACTTCTGATAGCAGGGATGGTGGCGTTGCAGACCGGTCGCCGCATGTTCAAAACCCAGCGGACTCTGAGCGCGCAGGGTGTCGCGGCAGTAGGTGTCACTTAGGGCGAACACCTGGCCCGGACGAATTTCACCGCCTGGTGTTTGCGCTTGGACGATCTCATAATGCTCACCCTCGATATGGGCCAAAATGCCGATCGGGAGCCCGAATCGTTGGCAACCCATCGCCAACAGCGCTTGCATTCGTTCAAGGTAAGAGACCGGCGTGGAAATGACCCGATGCAGTTCGCGCATGGCGTCCACACTGTCTTTGAGCGCCTCCTGCTGTTCGGCTAGCCGCTGATGATTTTCTTCAGCCTGTTCTCTGGCGGCGGCGAAGGATTGCGCCAGTGCGCCGTTGTTCAGCGCCAGTTGCAGCGACTGGGTCAGAGTCTGGTGATAGCGGTGCGCCGTACCCATCGCCAGCAGCAGATACAGGAGGCCAGTAGCGCCCATGGTGACACGGATCAGATCGTCTTGCAGCAATAACCAAAGCACTGTCGGCAAAATCAACGGCAGGGCGTAAGCCAGATAAGCATTCAGCACCGGCGTCATGGTCAGCACCCCGCCCATCAGAACACCACCCAGCACTAAGGCAATGAACGAATCGTAAACCAGCGAAGGCGAAAGGGTGAGCAGAATGACCGTTGCGCCCCAGCAGACGCCACTGGCGGCGCAGGCGCTGATATAGCGGGTCGCCCAGCGCGCTGGGTCGTCATCCACCTGGGAACAGTGCTGGAAAGCGATAGCCAACCCCAGCCGGATCAGCAGGGTCGTCTCCAGCAGCACCAGCCAGAGCAACAACACCGTGTGCGACATCACGTTCCAGAGGATCAACGTCAGCGCCGGTGCAATCAACAAACTGGCGATAGAACCGAACGGCGCCTGCTCGTACAGCAAGCGCACCTGTTGGGCGTAAATACGCCGGGCCAATGGATCACTCATGTAGCTGGAGAGGATAGAGACGCTCACCGAGCGCGTCGGTGCGGCGTCTTTTGCCGTGGCGGTGAGGAAGGAACCCGTTGATCTTCCAACAAAAGCTGCGTTGGCTCGACTGTGTATTCCCCGTCGAGCACTTCCGGGGCGGCTTTTTGCGTCTGGCGGGTCAACTGCCGGAATCGCCACCATAACCAGCCGCCCACAGCCAGCCCAATAACCAGCAGAACGGCGAAGATTGCTGAGGCGAGGACCAAGCCCGCCGCCACCGTCAATACGGAGGTGACGGTCAGTACGGTCCGTTTGAGCCAGGAAGGCTTAGGAAAGGGTAGTGCGTTCATCAGCGGGGCATCCAGAACCACCAGACGATCAGGCCCATCAGGCCCAATCCGGCGAGATTAACGATCAGGGCGGTCATGTCGAATCACCTGGGTGTTGAGGGGGGACGAAAACCCCGCAGCCGGTTAGCATTGCTGACCACGGTAAAAGACGACAGCGCCATGGCTGCGCCGGCCAGCATCGGATTCAGTAGTAATCCGGTCACGGGGTAAAGCGCGCCTGCCGCGAGCGGAATGCCCAACGTATTGTAAATGAAAGCACCGAACAGATTCTGCCGAATATTGTTCACCGTCGCCCGCGACAGCGCCATGGCATCGGCGACGCCCTGCAAGGAACCGCGCACCAAGGTCATGCCGGCGCTTTCAATCGCCACGTCGGTTCCCCCGCCCATGGCCATCCCCACATCGGCCTGGGCCAATGCTGGCGCATCATTGATGCCGTCGCCGACCATACCGACCACCTCGCCCCGGGCCTGCAATGCGGCAATCACGCCAGCCTTGTCCGTGGGCAACACTTCGGCATGAACCTCGGTAATACCAATCTGTGCGGCGATGGCGTAAGCCGTGGCGGCGTGATCGCCGGTCAACAGCACCACCTGCAAACCCCATTCCCGCAAACGGCGAATCGCCGCCACCGAGTCGGGCTTAATCGGGTCGGCGACGGCGACCATCCCGGCGGCTTCACCGTCCACCGCAACGAAGATCGGTGTTTGTCCCGCCGCCGCCCAACGTTCCGCTTCCGCGTGGAGAGGTGCGACGGAGATCCCCTGCCGGTCCAATAACCGGCGATTACCGACCAACAGCACGCGACCGTCCACCAGGCCGCTCACCCCATAGCCAGCAATGGCTTCAAACCGTTCCACGGCGGGAAGGTTCAGACCGCGTTCCCGCGCCGTGTCCAGAATCGCCTGGGCCAATGGATGCTCGGAGCCGGCTTCCAGCCCAGCCGCCCAACGGAAAATTTCATCTTCGCTGAAGCCGGACCGGGCGATCACGTTCGTCACCGTGGGCCGGCCCGTGGTCACCGTTCCGGTCTTGTCCAGCACCACCGTCGTGAGCTGTCCAACCCGTTGCAGCGCCTCGCCATCGCGAATCAGGATGCCGTATTCAGCGGCCTTGCCCACGCTGATCATGATCGAGATGGGCGTTGCCAGCCCCAGGGCGCAGGGGCAGGCGATAATCAGCACGGTTAAGGTCGTCACCAGCATATAACTGATCCGGGGTTCCGGGCCAAGATTGAACCAGGCCAGCGCTGTGAGCACGGCGATGATTAACACCGAGGGTACGAAAATGGCGGCCACCCGGTCAGCCAACCGGCCAATCGGCGGTTTGCTGTTCTGCGCCTGACGCACGCTGGCGATGATGTGCGCCAGCATCGTGTCCGCGCCGACCTGGGTGGCGCGGAAGACGAAACTGCCGTTTTTATTCAGTGCGCCGCCCGTGACCCGGTCGCCGGCCTGTTTGGCGATCGGCAACGGTTCACCGGTAAGCATGGATTCATCGACCGTTGAGCGACCACTGACGATTTCGCCGTCCACTGGAATTTTTTCACCGGGACGCACTCGGATCAGTGCGCCCACCCTGAGCGTTTCTATCGGTACGTCCTGCTCCTGGTCGTTTTCGACGATGCGGGCGGTTTTCGGTTGCAGGCCGAGCAGACGGGAAATGGCGGCGGACGCTTTGCCCCGCGCCCGGCTTTCCAGGGCGGAACCGAGGTTGATCAGGGCCATGATAGTGACTGCCGACTCGAAATAGGCATGTTGCGCCAGGCTGGGGATGCTGGCGGGAACCAGGGCGACCAGCATGGAATAACCCCAGGCCGCGCCTGTACCCAGCGCAATCAGGGTGTCCATGTTGGCGTTGTGGTGACGGAATTGCCGCCAGGCGCCGGTGAAAAAATGGCCACCGCTATAGATCATGACCGCCAGGGTGAGCAACCCGATAGCGATCCAAAACCCCTGGCCAGTCGCCAGCGCCGGCAGCCAGCCGGCCATTTCTGCAATCATCAATGACGCAGCCAGCGCCCCGGCGACGACTGTGTTGCGCACCAGCCGTTGATCATGCGCCTGTTCCGCAGCATCGCGTTCTGCCTCGGCGGCGGCATCACGCAGTTCCGAGGCGTCATAGCCAGCCTGCTGAACGGCCTGGATCAGGGTGGCGGCCAGCACATCACCGCTGACCTGAGCGGTGCGTTCGGCGAAATTGACGCTGGCGCTGACTACGCCGGGAACCTTGCGCAACGCTGTTTCCACCGCAGCCACACAGCCGGCGCAACTCATGCCGATAATGGCCAGTCGGCGAGCAGGGCATTGCACGATTGTCATGATCAGGCTCCTCTTTCGGCGCTACGCTCAGTTATCAGTTATCAGTTGTTGAGTGACTGGGGACGGCTCAGCCCGTTGTCTCTGCTCGAACAGTGGCCCAAACACCATCATGGTCAGCGTGGTAAATTCCTCATCCAGCGGATCGGTGTCCCCGAACGCCAGTTGATAGTAGGGATTGTCCCGCTCTGCCGTTCCTGGCCGCCGTTCCTCCCCTTCCCAGGCCCGCCGCGCCGCCCATAACGCCTTGTCAGGATTTGGCTCCTGATCTTTGTATAACTGTTCGATATAGGCCAGCCCGCTTTTCGGAAAGAAATGCAGCAAACGCCGCGCCCCCTGCCAGTAACCCTCCAGCAAACCTTGCAACAGCACCCCGGGTTGCTCCACTGGCTCCAACGTGACGAGCCGATCCTCCGCCACCCAATAGCTGGGTCGCGCTTTCCCCTCCTGCTCCATCGCGTTCAATGCCAGATGATGCAGCCACAGTTTCAGATAATCTCCGGCCTTGATTTTCGCCAACCGATAACCCACCCACCCAGCGGGGGTCATCCCGGTCAATCGTCCGGTCAGGCGAAATTCGCCTAACATCAAATCGAGTTCCAGGGGGTCTCCAGCCCGCCGCGGGAAGACTCGGCCCAGTCGTCCGGCAAACCGTTCAACCCGCTCATAAGCGTCGGTAAACACACATTCCCCTACCTGCCCATGCGGCAGTGCGCCATTCGCCCGCATGATAGTGGCCATCTCCGCCGCTGGGCATCCCTCGCGATACAGCTCCAACATCTCATCGAGCATCTGATAGCTTTCCAGGGCGTCCGGCACGAACGGCTCACGGGTTTCCAGTGCCTCCTCGCCCTCGTCCACCCGGATACCCAGCCGTTCGCGCAACAACCAACGGGCGGGATTTTTAAAGAACTGCGTCAACCCCTCCAGCGTTACCCAACGCAGGGCCGACTCTGGTTCAGATAACTCCGCAGTCAACAAGGCCGCCGCATCCCGCTCGCCGCATCCGGTCTGACGGCTGGCCTCGATCCATTCCCGCGCATAGCTGAACAGCCGCCCGTCGCCGGTAAAATAGCGCCGGCTGAACGGTTGCAGCGGATGACGGGTCACCCACTGCGCGCTGGGCCGCCCGCCTTCTGCCGCTACGAATCCTCGGTCTACCATATCCAGCAGTTCGCTGACCAACACGGAAGGGGGCAATACCGAATGATCGCGGATATTTTGGCCCACATAGCTGAGATAGAAACAGCGGCGAGCCGACAGCAGGGTTTCCAGAAACAGATAACGGTCATCCCGCCGGCGGGAGCGGTCGCCGCGCCGGAAAGCCCCAGCCATCAGATCAAAGCCGATGGGCCGGTTGGGTCGCGGATAAGCATCGTCATTCATCCCGATCAGGCAGACCACGGAAAAAGGAATACTGCGCATCGGCACCATTGCACAACAGGTCACGCCACCGCCCAGGAACCGTCCCGCACCGCTTTCCGGGACATTTAACTGCTCACGCAGCGCCGATTTCATCACTGACAGAGAGACCGGCTCGGCAAACTTCGCCCGTTCCACCTGCTCACCCAGCGTCTCCAGCGCAGTGCGGATCAACTGCAATTCGTTTTCCTCGCGCTCGCGGGCTTCGAAAAACCGGTCCAGCAACCCGTGCAGCGTGGTGATCCAATCCACTGGCGGGCGCGATGGCCGCAGCGCGTGATGCAGTCCGAACAGTTCGTCCAGGAAACTTTGCAAACCGCCCAGCGCTTGCGCTTCGCCGCCTTCCACTTCGTCATAGGGCAGAATGCCGGCGTACAATTCCCGCCCTTGTCCGGGCAGCGCGTAACCGAGCAGTAAGCGATCCAATCCAGCCTGCCAGGTGTGTCCTGCCGTCGCCGGCAGGGACCAGGAGTCCTTGATGCCGGCGTTAATCCCCCAGCGAATGCCAGCCTCACGCACCCAGTGGCGAATGCGCTCCAGATCCTCCTCATGCAATGCGAACCGTCGCTGCACTGCCGCCGGTTCCAACAGACTCATCACTTGTGCGGCGTCAAACCGTTCCCCACCCAAATCCAACAGTTCGAAAAACACTTCGACCAGCGGATTCTCGACCGGCAACCCTTGATCAGCGATGCTGAACGGAATCCGGCGCTCCCGAGGCGCGGCGTCGAACACCGCCTCGATCAACGGGCCATAACGGGCAATGTCCGGGGCCATGACGATCACATCCGAGGGCCGCACATCGCGATGCGCCTCGAACAGCGCCAGCAATTGATCATGCAGCACCTCTACTTCGCGCATGGGGCCGTGGCAAATGTGAACCTGGAGCGAAAGGTCATCGGAGCGCAGCGGCAGGGGCGGATGTTCGTGGGTTCCCCGTTCCCGCAAATGAAGAATATCGGCTTGCAGGCGGTGTAACAGATCATCGCCCGCTGGCTCCACGAATCCGTCCCACTCCACTCGCGGGTAGCCTTGGAGCAAATCAATAAAATCCCGTCCCTGCTTGCCCAGTGAAGCCAGCAGTGGGTGGCCAACCGTCAGATATTCAGCCTCTGGATCGATGTCTTCGCCCAGGCGCGCCAGATCGCGTTCCGCCCGAATATCGCCCCAGTATTCCTGGCAGGGATTCAGCAATAACAGATGCACGTCGATGAAACGCGCCAGTTCCGCCAGCAAATCCAGATACAACGGCGGCAGCGCCGACAAGCCGACGATGGCGACTCGTTCCGGCAGGCGGCGGCGCTGGACCTCGCCACGCCGCAACGCCTGGCGAAACCGCTCCTGCACCTGCGCCCGATGCGCCTCACCGCCGCCGGCCAGTCGCCGCCACAGTTCTGCCTGCCAGTGTCCTTCCGCACCCTCTTCCCATCGGGCGATCCAGTCGGGCCGGTAGATCAGGTACTGGTCAAAACAGTCGGCGATACGGCAGGCCAGCTCGTAACGGCGGAAGTCATCGCGCCCGGCGCCGAGCCAGGCGCGCACTGGCGCGAAGCAGGGCTCATCGCCGACTTCTTGCAATAGCGCCATCATCCGCCAATTCAACACTGGCCGATCAAAAGCCGAGGTGGGCGGCAACCCGCCCAACACCCGCCGCCCCATCTCCCAGAGAAAGGTCGCGGGGAACTGGAAATCGAAATGGGCGCAAACCCCCAGCCGGTCAGCCAGCCGCAGTGCCAACCAGCGCGCCATGCCATTGCTTTGCGTGACAATGATTTCACGGGCCAGCGGCGACTGCAGCGGCTGGCGCAGCAGCCCGGCCAAGCGGTCGGTCAGGGTTTCAAGACGGTTGCTTTGGTGGGTGTAGAGCATGATCGTTGGATAAGGTCTCGGCCCGTCGAGCCAACCGCCGCAAGGCTGCGCTCAAACGGGAGTCGGTTTCATTACGGGCGATCTCCTCCAGGTAGCGGGCGGCTTCCTGGGTCAGCGTCCGCCGTGGCGACGACGGGGGGCGGGCGGCGATGGGCGCGATTTGAATATGCGGCTTGGGCAGGGTAATGCCGAAGTGCAGGCCCAGCACCTCTCGGATATCGTAAAGCGCATAGCGCAACCGGGTCGCCCACACCGCCGACTCGGTTTGCACTGTCCAGGCGTCCTGGTCCAGCCGGATGAGCAACACATGGTCGCGTAAATCCGGCCGCAGATACGCCTGAAAAATCCGGGTGGACGCCGCCAACTCATCAGCCCGCGCAATCAACTTGCTCAACTTTTCCAACGGCTGGCGCAGACTCTCGCCCACCGTCGGAATGGCCGGCACTGGTAATCGTCGCGGCGGTGCGTTGACCGTTGGCGTATCGGGTCGGGCCGGCGTTTCCACCAAACGGACATAGGCTGGCGCGGCGTCGGCGACCCGGGAGGGCTTCAATTCGGCGGCTGGATCAACTTCGGCGACAGATTCCGGCTCAGGCGTCGTGCCATAGCCACCGCGCAACATTTTTAACAACTGCGCGGTGTGCTGCCGGCCAATAGCGCGGCGCTCAGCGTCGAGTTCGGCTACCGTGTGATTCCCATCCTCAGTCATCTTTGCATCCCCCATCCTCCTTTGCCTGGAAAGAGGATCGAATCAGTTCAATAGCAGGTTCACATGCAGTACGCCAGGATCGTCGAGCGTTGCGTGAATTTTGAAATTGAGCGCCCGATTGAGCCGCAGCATGGATTCGTTTTCCCGCAATACCTCGCCGTAGAGTTCCTTGATGCCGCGCTTCTTGGCGTATTCAATAATATAACGCATTAACATCGGCCCCAGACCGATCCCGGTCATGGCCCGATCCACCAGCACCGCGTACTCAGCCCGCTCCATATCGGGATCGGCGTTGCAACGCACCACCCCCCAGATTTTCCCCTGGCCGGGGAGACAGTCAGGATCGGTCACGATAATCGCCATTTCCCGTTCGTAATCGAGCTGGGTCAGCCGTGCCGCCATTTCGTGCGACAATTCCCGAATTGGCTGGAAAAAGCGCATCCGAACATCTTCCGCCGGCATCCGTTTAACGAGATCCCGCAGTTCCGGTTCATCCTCCGGCAGGATAGCCCGGATCAGGAACGATCGACCATCCGGCAACGTAAACCGTTTCTCCAGTTCCTTGGGATACGGCGAAATCGCTAACCGCTGCGCCGCTGGCTCGGCGTTGGGTTCAAGCAGCACGTTAGCGTCCAGCGCCAGCATTCCGTCCGAGCTGACCCAGATGGGATTGATATCCATTTCAACGACCTCTCCCAGATCGATCACCATCTGCGACACCTTGATCAGGGTTAAAGCCATGGCGTCCAGGTCCACCGGCCGACCACGGTTGGTGCTGAGACGGCGATACAACCGGGTTCGCCACATCAGATCGCGCGCCAATTGCATGTTCAATGGCGGCAACGCATAGGCGACATCATCGATCACATCGGCCTCGGTACCGCCCTGACCGAAAAAGATCACAGGGCCGAAGCGCTTCCCGGTACGCACGCCCATCATCAATTCGTAAGCGCTATTCCGATACTGCATCGGTTGCACTGCAAAACCGTCGATCACCGCATCCGGCGCCAACTCGCGCACGCGCTTGAGCATTTCCGTCGCGGCCACCAGCACTTCCAGGGGATTTTTCAGCCCAAAAGCCACGCCACCGACATCGGACTTGTTGACAATATCCGGCGACAGAATTTTGAGCGCCACCGGAACCTTCATCTCCAACGCCAGATCGGTCGCCGCCTCCGGAGTCGAAGCGAAATGCAGCGGCACGGTGGAAATCTCGTAGGCGCTCAACATCTGACTGGTTTCATAGGCGTTCAATCGGCGACGACCGGCCGTCAGCGCAATCTGAATGATACGGCGGGCGGTCTCCACATCCGGCGTGAACCCTTCGGAAATTGAGGGCGGCGTCTCCATCAGCAACTCTTGATTGCGCCGGTATTGCGCCAGCCGCATAAACGCCTCCACGGCCTCGCCAGGCGCTTCATAAGTAGGAACATGCGCGTTCTTGAAGCAGTCACGGGCCGACTCCACCGACGATTCGCCCAGCCAGCAGGTGATGACCAGCCGTCGGCTCTTCGCAGCGCGCTCGACCACCACCCGGGCGCAGTCCTGGGAACGGTTGAGGGACGCCGGAGCATGGATCACCAACACCCCGTCGGTCCCCGGTTCCTGCAGCAACAAATCGAGCGCCTTGCCATACTCTTCGGGACCGGCCGTATCGCCCAAATCAACCGGATTCTCAATAGGATAGCCGGGTCGGCAGGCTTGTGCCACTTGCTCGCGGGTCGCCGCGCCGATTTCGGCCAAACGACCATCGCGCCGCAATAAAGTGTCGCTGGTCATCAGCGCCAAGCTGTAGCTGTTGCTGATGATCGTCAGCCGGTCACTGTAAACCGGTCGGGCGGTCGCTACCGTTTCCGCCGCGCCGAACAATTGCTCGATGTTATTGACCCGCAAAATGCCGGCGCGCTGGAACACGGCATCATAGACTGCATCTTCGACCGACCCGGTGCGAAAATCGTGCGGTTTAAGCACGATTACCGGTTTGACGCGAGCGGCAGCGCGGGCGGCGGAGACGAACTTGCGGCGATTCCGAGTGTTTTCCATATACATCAGAATCGCCCGGGTGTGATGATCCCGCAGCAAGTAATCCAACAAATCACCCAGATCCACATCCCAGCGAACGCCCAGTGAAATGACGTGAGAAAAGCCGATATTGCGACTGTTGGCCCAGTCGATAACGCTGCGCATGACGGCTGCTGACTGGCAGAGCAATGCGATCTGGCCGGCCAGCGGCCGCTGACTGCTCAGGCTGGCGTTGAGGTTCGCGGACGGCACGGCGTAGCCGAGATGATCCGGCCCCATAATCCGTAGCAAGTGGGGCTTGGCGGCGTCCAGAATGTGCTGTTTCAGCGACTCCCCTTCATCAGGATGTTTGCGCAGCATATCCTGACTCAGTAGCGCCGCCTTGGCGCCGCGATGGTCCTGCAACACCTCACGACTCAGCAACAGCGCGGCCCGCGTGCCACGTTGGCCCAACTCACTGACCAGGCCGGGCGCTTCTTCCAGCGGGGTGGTCAAAATCGCCAGGTCTGGCGTCACCGGCAGACTGGCAATGTCCTTGTAGGCCAATACCCCGGAAATGGACGGGTGATCCGGATTGACTGGCATCACCGGGCCTTTGAAACCGCCCTCGATCAAGTTGAACTCCACCGTCGCATCGAAGCCACCAGGGGTTTTGCCGCGACCGATGACCGCAATGGAGCGCGGTTTGAACAGATATTCAAGATTGCGAATGGTCATGAGCGAGTCTCAGTCGAGAAACAGGGCCAGCCGGAGAGTTCATCGTATGTTAATCGCTACCTCGCAGCCTCGCTACCTCGCTACAATGAACCTCACAACCGACGAACGCTATTCCCCGCGAGGCACTGATGCCCTGGAACTCCATTGTCAAGACCCTGAACGCTGGCGAACCGACGCCGAACCTGTCGGACTATGCCACCGCCCGCGCCACTTTTTCCTGGTCTATCGCCCGCGCCGAGCTAATGGGCTTGCCCGAGGGTGGCCTGAACATCGCCTTTGAAGCTGTAGACCGCTGGGTCGCCAGTGGTCAGGGCGAACGGGTGGCGCTGCGCTGGCTGGGCAAAAACGGCGCCCGGCGCGATTTTAGTTACGCTGAACTGGCCCGGCTCAGCGATCAGTTCGCCAACAGCCTGGAACGGCTAGGCATTCACCCCGGTGACCGGGTCTGCATCCTGGCCGGACGCATTCCTGAGCTATACATAACGGCTCTGGGAACGTTGAAAGCCGGTGCGGTGTTCTGTCCTCTGTTCTCGGCCTTCGGCCCGGAACCTGTTCGAATCCGACTAGCCAACAGTCGGGCGCGAGTGCTGGTCACCACCTCGCTCCTGTATCAGCGCAAAGTGCAGGCGCTGCGCGCTGGATTACCGGATCTGGAATCCGTCTTGCTGGTGGATGGCGACGGCAACGAACCGGGCGTCCATTCATTCCATACCCTGCTCAACGCTGAACCGGCTTGTCGCCCACCACCCCGCACCCGGCCCGAGGATTGGGCCTTGCTGCACTTTACCAGCGGCACGACCGGCGCGCCCAAGGGAGCAGTCCATGTCCATGAAGCCGTCGTCGCCCACCAATGGACTGGTCGGTTAGTGCTGGATCTGCGGCCCGGCGACATTTATTGGTGCACTGCCGACCCAGGCTGGGTCACGGGCGTCTCCTACGGCATCATCGCGCCGCTGACCAATGGCGCGACCCTGGTGGTGGATGAGGCTGAATTCGAGGCGCGGCGCTGGTATACGATTCTCGAACAGGAGCGGGTGAATGTCTGGTACACCGCGCCGACCGCCATTCGCATGTTGATGAAAGTCGGCGCAGATCCCGTGCGAGGACTCGACCTGAGCGCGCTGCGGTTCATGGCCAGCGTCGGTGAACCCCTGAATCCCGAAGGCGTCGTCTGGGCCATGGAAGTGCTGGGCCGGCCTTTCCATGACACCTGGTGGCAAACGGAAACCGGGGCGATCATGATCGCCAACTACCGTGCTCAGGATATCCGGCCCGGTTCCATGGGTCGGCCGCTGCCGGGCGTCGACGCCGCAATCATTCAGCGGCGACCGGAGGGAGGCGTCAATTTTCTGGCGCCTGGCGAGGAAGGCGAACTGGCGCTACGGACCGGCTGGCCCTCGATGTTTCGCACCTACCTGGACGGTGAGCCACGCTACCGGCAGTGCTTCATTGATGGCTGGTATCTGAGCGGCGATCTGGCGACCTGCGACGCCGACGGCTATTTCTGGTTCGTCGGCCGCAACGATGATGTGATCAAGACCGCTGGTCATCTGATCGGTCCGTTTGAGGTAGAGAGCGTGTTGCTGGAACACCCGGCCGTCGCCGAAGCAGGCATGATCGGCAAGCCGGATGAAGTCGCTGGTCAGATTGTCAAAGCCTTCGTAGCCCTAAAACCGGGCCATGAACCCAGTGATGCTCTGCGCAAGGAACTCATGGGCTTCGCCCGCACTCGATTGGGAGCGACGGTGGCGCCGCGCGAACTGGAATTCGTAACGGATCTGCCCAAAACCCGTAGCGGCAAGATTATGCGCCGGCTATTGCGCGCTCGTGAACTGGGTCTGCCACTGGGCGATTTGTCTACACTAGAAGGGGAATCGTCGGAACATCATGATGTTTAGGAGGTTTATTCTAATTCCAAGAGGTATGCTCAAACTATAGCGCTTTTATCATGGAGATTGGCATTTAAATTGCTTACTAATTGACCGTGATCTAAACGTCCGATGGCTTGCTTTTTCCAATCAGCAATGCAAGACTAATGTTGCGGCGCAACATGCCGATAAAATAGTTAATGCAGGATTTGAGCTGCCCTTACCGTGAGAAAGAAAATGTCCATGAACACCATGAACGCCATGAACAACGAGCAGATTCGTAACACGATTCTGCGCACATTGAGCGATGTCGCTCCGAACGCCGATACCCAGGCGATCAAACCCGACATCAGCTTTCACGATCAATTGGAATTGGACTCCATCGACTTTCTGCGGCTCATGATGAGCCTGGAAAAAGAACTCAATGTGACCATTTTCGACTTCGACTACCCGAAGCTATCCACGCTGCAGGGGTGTGAACACTATCTGGTCGAACGAATCGGGATGAACAATTGATGACGGACGCTACCGGCTCTCGAAAAAAAAGAAGGCCGATTGATGAATCGGCCCTAGAGTCAGGATCGTGCAACCGGGGGGGTTGCTTTAATCCACAGTCTCGAAGTGAAACTTGCGCAGTGGGTTTTTGCTGTTAGGTCATTTACCGCACAACTTCCTTTGGTGGTGGCTGGTCGAGCGTCGCATGCTCGGCCTTTTTTTATGCCGCACCATTATACTGAGTCAGTTTAATCCCGCAACTTTTTAATGCCAATAGCCCCCTGGAGAAAAGCGCGACTTTCCAGTGGTGGCAGCGCCTTCATGCGTTTAAATTTGAAGCGGGAACCGGCCTGTAAGCCGGGTTCTGTCGAGGACGGCCATTCATCTGCGACGCTTGTCGCCAAGCGCCTGTAGCGACCTACCCTGGAGCCGTGCGGACCACACGTGAATGCTCCTCTATTTGGTCTTGCTCCGGGCGGGGTTTACCGTGCCGCGCCTGTTGCCAGCCACGCGGTGCGCTCTTACCGCACCTTTTCACCCTTACCGGCTCCCGTGAAGGGAACGTAGGCGGTTTGTTTTCTGTGGCACTGTCCGTCAGCTTGCACTGCCCAGGCGTTACCTGGCGCCCTGTCCTGTGGAGCCCGGACTTTCCTCCATACCGCAAGCGATACAGCGACCGTCCAGCCGGTTCCCGCGCGTAGTGTCCATGTCAAGCTAACAATTGGCAAGTAG
>JBAQIQ010000171.1:0-5897 GCA_049288935.1 Candidatus Competibacteraceae bacterium | reverse complement strand
CGCTTCGCGCCCGCGACAACGGGGCGGCGGATGGCATCCGCTGCTTGCGCGGCGCGAAGCGCCGCACAACCACGCGGATCAAGCCGACTTCGGGCGAAAAAGCCTGCGGCTTTCCCGCCCGTCGCGGCTTATCCGCCGCCCCGTTAAATTTGCCATATAGTAAATTTTCTATAAATAGATGAAATGAATACCGACCATACAAACCCAAATTCAAGCCATTATCCAGAAGCTATCTCGTGCCCCATATCGGCACCGAGGTCACCGATGGTCAATTCTTCCCGCGCAAGGCGCTGGAGGCCGAGTTCGACAGCGCGATGACCCGGACCAACGGCGCTAGGCTCTTCGGCCTGCGCCGCATCGGCAAATCCAGCGAAGCCGCCGCCTGTTGCGAGCGCTTGCGCAAGGCTGGATCTATCGTGGTGAGGGAAGACGCCCAAGGCATGAGTTCCGAAGTCGAGTTACTGCACGCCATCTTGCGTCAGTTGCCTACCCAGGGCTTGCAAGCACGGGTAATGAAGCTGATCGGTGAGGACAACGCCATCGCCAAAACGGCTCGCGACATGATGACCAAAGCGATCGGTGGCAAGCCCGAGGATGTGCTGGCGTATTTCGGCCCGATCATGGCTGCGGTGGAAAACGCTATCGATCAGAATGAGCGCGTGGCGTTGGTCATCGACGAATTCCCCTGGCTGTGCCGCAGCATCCGCCAAGGTGATGCCGCCAAGGGCGCCACTCGCGTGGACGTGTTGTTGGCGGCTTTGCACCGCTGGCGCAACAAGGGAATGCGCATGTTGCTGATGGGCTCGATCGGCATGATCGCCTTGGGTCGCCAGTACGGTCTGGATTTGAACCATTTGAATGACCTGGGTCCGTTGAATATTCCCCCGCTCGAACTCGACGAGGCCAAAGCGTTGATCAATGCACTGGCTAAAGGCGGCAAGATAGCCGGCTGGACTGAGGCCCATACCCACTGCACTGCTCGAAGAAACCGTCGCCTTCTATCCCGCCATGCTGCAAAAGGGCTTCGAGCAGGCCAGTCTGGGCGGACGCGCCGCCAGCATCGAGCGCTTTCCCGATCTGTTCGCCGAGAAGGTGCGCCCCGATTTTGACGATACCTACTACCAGCAATTTAACAAGCGTCTCAAGCTGTACCTGTACCGCGACTTGCCCGAACCGCTGCCGGGTCTACTGGAAGGCGTGTTGCGGGCGGTGATGAAGGCCGACGGTCCGGTGGCGCGGGATACGCTGCATGAAGCGCTGGCTGCATCCGCCTTCAGGCCCGCGCCATCAGCCCGATGCAACTTGCGCTGCACTATGTTGATAATGGGGTCGGCATTCCTGCCGCCACCCTGAACCGTATCTTTGAGCCGTTTTTCACCACTCGCCTGGGTCAGGGCGGCAGCGGGCTGGGGCTGTACATCGTCTACAACCTGGTGAGAGGGGTGCTGGGAGGCACTATCCAGGTGGAGAGTTCCTCCGGCCAAGGCACAAGCTTTACCCTGACCCTGCCCTGCACCGCTCCCGACCAGCCCGCTTCCTGATTTTAGAGGCTGCCTGGATCATCCAGGTTTTGTTCGGCTTCTGTCACTCATGATTCAAAGGAGATAGCGTCATGATCAATACTCGCACTCTGCTCAAGAGCTTGGTTGTTGCCCTGCCGTTCGGCCTGGCGGCCTTTCTTTGCATCTATGGCGGCCTCACCATCACCATTCCGGGTACGCAGATGATTACGGACCCGCGCGAGATCTTCGTCACCCTCGGCTCCGCCATCACGGGACCGGTCGGCGCTGTTTTGATCGGTCTCCTGGCCGGCATTTACGACCCCGTGCCCGGCCTTTACCCGGCCACCATCGCGATGCACATGGCCGGCGCACTCTGGATGGCTTTTTCCTACAAGAAACTCGTCTTTGAGAAGTTTTCCTCCTGGGTCTTTTTCCCTGCGTGGATCGGGCTGATCGCGGTCTACTATCTTGGGGTCGTACTCCCGGTCATGGTCTTTGGAACCAGCCTGTTTCCCGACCTGTTCGCCAGCCTGTTTCCCGATAGCACGCCCGGACAGGCGCTACTGAATTTTTACGCCTCAGCATGGACCGAGATTATCCTGACCTCGCTCATTACGGTGGTACTTATGGCGCTGCTCCCGAAAAGATTACGCAAGCCATTGTGGTGAGATGACGCCTTTTGAAGGCAGCGGGCTTGGAACGGCGCTTGAGAAAGCCGCCCGGTCTTGAAGCTCCAGGAAAGCAGCGCGCTCCAGACCCAAGCGGAGAACCGAATACTCGCAATCGCTTTTTCCGATTCGTCGCTGCCGAGGCCCGCAGCGTATGGGCCGATCACTATTTGTTCATGCTCGACCTTCACATCTTCCCATGTCATTGCAGGAGATGATTCTTCATGATCAACATTCGGGCTGTGCTAAAGACCTCGGCTGCCGCCCTGCCGTTTGGTCTAGCGGCCTTCCTTTGCGTTTATGGCGGCCTCACCATTACCATTCCAGGCACGCAGATGATTACGGATCCGCGCGAGATCTTTGTCACCCTCGGCGCCGCCATGACCGGACCCGTGGGCGCCGTTTGGATTGGTCTTCTGGCCGGCATTTACGACCCGGTGCGAGGCATTTACGTGATCACGATCGCGATGCATGTCATCGGCGCGCTCTGGATGGCTTTTTCCTATAAAAAACTTGTACTCAAAAAGCCCTCTTCCTGGATCTTCTTCCCAGCCTGGATCGGGCTGATCGCTGTCTACTATTTTGGGATCATATTCCCTGTTTTTGTCTTCGGAACCAGCCTGTTTCCCGACCTGTTCGCCCGCGTTTTTCCCGACAGCTCGCCTGGGCAGGCGCTGCTGGGTTTTTATGTTTCATTAATGCCCGAGATGATCCTGACCTCGCTGGTCACGGCGGTATTTTTGGCGCTGCTCCCGAAAAAGCTGCGCAACCCATTATGGTGAGATGGCGTTTTTTGCGTCCGAAGGCTTGGAATGGCGATTGAGAGAGTCGACTGGTCGTGAAACTCCATCTGATGTCCATCAAGGACAGGATCAGCATGCTCGCCATCCGCTTGGGGCTATGGCTGATTCTGATGTTAAGCCTGCCCTTGTTGGGAATCGTGATCTTTTCCTACAACAATCTTGAAACAACCCTTGTGAACATATCGAGTTCCGGCCAGTTGGAGCTTACCCGGCTGCTGGCGGGCGAGATCGCCAGAATCGGACTCCAGGCTGACTCGTTGCTGAGCATCCTCGATAACGCCAACAGTCCGGGTCATCTGATCTTCGTGACCGATAGTTCCGGGCGCTACCTGGCGCATCCCAACACGGCGAAAATCGGATTATCGTTGCAAGCCGATTACTCGAAGGTGCTTACGGAGCCCATCCTTTCCAGGCAAGGCGGCTCCTTCCATGACTTCTCCCGGTCGCCGCTGTTGTTTTCCTATTATCCCGTTCCCGGCACCGAAGCCATCGTGGTGACGACCACCTCGCACGCCGCCATCCAGCAAACCGTAAAGGAGTACCTGGTGAAAATCGTCTCCCAGATCGGGCTCATCGTGGCGCTGATCTCGCTGGGAGGAGGAATCGCCATCTGGCTGGTCGTTGGCATTCCCAGCCACAAACTGGTGATCGCAGCCAACCGGATGGCGGATGGAGATTGGTCGGCGCGGGTCGATCCCGATGAGATGGTCGACGACCTCCAAGTACTGGCAGTCACCTTTAACGGCATGGCGGAACGGCTCCAGAACCTGGTGTCAAATTTGACGGAACTCAACCTGACGCTGGAAGCCAAGGTGGCGGAAAGAACGGACGAGCTGGCGCAAGCCAAAAACGCGGCGGAAGCGGCGAACCGGGCCAAGAGCGTGTTTCTGGCCAACATGAGCCACGAACTGCGCACGCCGCTGAACGCCATTCTGGGCTTTGCGGCGCTGCTGCGGCGGGACGCGGCGGTGACCAATCCCCAGCGGCAGAACCTGGACATCATCAACCGCAGCGGCGAACACCTGCTGACGCTGATCAACGACATTCTGGACATGGCCAAGATCGAGGCGGGTCGGGTGCAATTGCAAATTGCGCCGTTCGATTTCGGCGGGATGGTCAATGACATTATGGGCATGATGGGCCAGCGCGCTCTTGAAAAAGGCTTGGAACTGCAGCTCGAACAATCCTCGCGAGTGGCCCGCTACATCCGGGGCGACGAAACCCGGCTGCGGCAGGTGCTGGTCAATCTGCTGGGCAACGCCATCAAGTTCACCCAACACGGCGTCGTTACCCTGCGGGTGGACGCCCCACCGGATCCGGGCGGGCCGCGATTGACGATTGAGGTGGAGGACAGCGGCCCCGGCATCACCCCGGACGATCAGGTGCGGATTTTCGACCCCTTCATCCAGGCAGGCAATGCCTCCACCCAAAAGGGTACCGGGCTGGGGCTGGCAATCACCCGGCAGTTCGTAGAATTACTGGGTGGTCGCATCGGTGTGACCAGCCAGCCTGGGCAGGGCAGTTGTTTCCGGATCGAGCTGCCGGTCGAAGCGGTCGCCGAATCCGAGGCGCCAGACGCCGAGGAAGAGCGCAGCGAAGTGATCGGTCTGGAGCCGGGCCAGCCGGACTATCGCATCCTGATTGTCGAAGACCAGCCCGAGAATGCCCTGCTGCTGATCCGGCTGCTGGAAGGGGTGGGTTTTCAGGTGCAAACGGCGGAAAACGGAGTCCAGGGGATCGAGCGGTTTCAGCAGTGGCGGCCCCACTTCATCTGGATGGATCGGCGGATGCCGGTGATGGACGGGCTGGAGGCGACCTGGCGCATTCGGGCCCTCGAAGGCGGCCAAGAGGTCAGAATCGCCGCCCTGACCGCCTCGGTGTTCGCCGAACAGCGCGAGGAAATGCTGGAAGCGGGGACGGATGAAATCCTGCACAAACCACTTCAAATCGGGGAGATTTTCAACTGCCTGGCCCGCCATCTTGGCGTGCGCTACGTCTACCGGGAGTCCGCCGCGCCGCCCGATGCAGCGATGGAGACGACAATGTACCGGGCGGCGCTGACCGAATTGCCGGAAGACCTGCGGCGGGAACTGGCGGACGCCCTGGTGGCCCTGGACACCAAACGCATCGACGCGCTGATCGGGCGCGTGGCCGAACGGGACGCCGCCCTGGCGAAGGTGTTGCGCCAGCACGCCGATAGCTTCGATTACGGAGTGATAGAGGAGGCGCTGCAGAACAAAGCCTGAAATCCCCGACGAGGGAGTTTGATCTGTACAAAGGATGGGCATCAATACCATTTTCGGAGAGTATCCGGAGCCAATGATATCAATGGTCGATTCATTTAAAATCCACGGCTAAACACCTTGACAGTTGGGCAAGAAATACACCACTCCGAGGTCGACCTATGAGAGTTTCAATGATGTGCTATCGACTGATCCTCTGGCTGAGCGCGCTGGTGTGTTTGCTGGGAGCGGGCGGGGTAGCGATGGGCGCCGAATCCGACGCGGCGGTTCAGGTATCCGGCGCCGAGCCGGTTCCGTCGCTGGAGCTGACCCCGGAAGAGCGTGCCTGGATCGCGGCCCATCCCCGGATCGTTCTCGGCATCGACCAGGATTGGGCGCCGCGTATCCTCAGGAAGCCCGACGGCGGCTTTGCCGGCATCGACGGCGACATCGTGGCGCGGATCAACGCGCTGCTGGGCACCCGGATCACCTTCGAGACCGGCCGCTGGGCCGACCTGGTGGAAAAGCTGAAAACCCGGCAGATCGACGGGCTTTCCTCCGCTGCCGTACACGAAGAGCGCCGCGCGTTCGCCGATTTCACCCAGCCCTACATGATGCTCCGGAAATACCTCTACGCCAGGAGCGACAATGCCACCGACATCCGTTCGGTCGAGAATCTGGCCGGCAAGCGGATCGGCTACC